>JASGFB010000004.1:0-73103 GCA_047605765.1 Rhodocyclaceae bacterium | reverse complement strand
GCCCGACGACGGCCCGGCGCGGGCCATCACCGCCCAGGACGGGCGGCGCCTGTGGGTGTTCATCCCCGCCGATGGCCGCCATGGCGGGCGACCGCCCTTTGTTCCCCTGCAAGATGTGCGCATGATCATGGCGATCATGGCAGTGCTGGCCGGCCTGGGGTTCTCGGCTTGGCTGGCGCGCAATCTGGCCCGTCCCATCGATCGCCTGCGTACCGGCTTCGACGATCTGGCCGAGGGCCGGCTCGATACGCGCATTGGCGATGACGTGACCCGCCGTGCCGACGAACTCGGCCAGCTCGGTCGTGACTTCGACAATATGGCGCAACGCCTGGGGCAACTGGTCGAGTCGCGCGATCGCCTGCTGCACGACGTATCGCATGAATTGCGCTCGCCGCTGGCCCGCCTGCAGGTGGCGGTCGAACTGGCGCGCCAGCAGCCCGAAACCACGCCCGTCGCGCTCGATCGCATCGAGCGTGAATCACAACGGCTCGACGCCCTGGTGGGCCAGGTGCTGACCATTGCGCGCATGGAATCGGGCGCCCAGATGGTGCGTGAAGATTACGTCGAGTTGAACGAGTTGCTGCGCACGATTGCCGACGATGCGGCTTTCGAGAGCGCCGATGGCACGCGCATCCGCATCACCGGCGACGTGCACGACGACATTCTCATTCGCGGGCAGGGCGAGTTGCTGTACCGGGCCTTCGAGAACATCGTGCGCAACGCCATGCGTCACACGCCCGACGGCACCGAGGTCGAAGTGGCCGTCAGCCGCGCGCCGGACGCCGTGACGGTGCGCATCGCCGATCATGGCCCGGGGGTCCCCGAGGCGGATCTGCGCGCGATCTTCGAACCGTTCCACCGTGGCAGCAACAGCGGCGGCTACGGTCTTGGCCTGGCCATCGCCCAGCGGGCGGTGGATGCGCACGGCGGGCGCATCACGGCGGTCAACGACGGAGGTCTGGCGGTATCCATCTTGCTACCGCTGAACCAGCCGGTGCCACAGTAGGCAGCGCTGGCGGGGGAGAGGGCGCGGCTCTTTTGAGCGGCGCCCCGACTGCGCTATAATCGTTTTTTCCCGCTGTCGAATTTCCATGACCAAGTACGTCTTTGTCACTGGCGGTGTGGTGTCTTCCCTGGGCAAGGGGATCGCCGCCGCTTCTCTAGGGGCCATTCTCGAATCCCGTGGCCTCAAGGTTACCCACCTCAAGCTGGACCCTTACATCAACGTCGATCCGGGCACGATGAGCCCGTTCCAGCACGGTGAAGTCTTCGTGACCGAAGACGGCGCCGAGACCGACCTCGACCTCGGGCACTACGAGCGCTTCACCAGCGCCAAGATGACCCGTCGCAACAACTTCACCACCGGCCAGATCTACGACTCGGTGCTGCGCAAGGAGCGCCGCGGCGAATACCTGGGCAAGACGGTCCAGGTCATTCCGCACATCACCGACGAGATCAAGAACTCCATCAAGCGCGGTGCCGAAGGCGCCGAGGTGGCGATCGTCGAAGTGGGCGGCACGGTGGGCGACATCGAATCGCTGCCGTTCCTCGAGGCCATCCGCCAGATGCGCATCGAAGAAGGCCTCAGCAACACCTGCTTCCTGCATCTGACCCTGCTGCCGTACATCGCCACGGCCGGTGAGCTCAAGACCAAGCCGACCCAGCATTCCGTCAAGGATCTGCGCGAGATCGGCATCCAGCCGGACATCCTGCTGTGCCGTGCCGACCGCCCGATCCCGCTCGAAGAGCGTCGCAAGATCGCGCTGTTCTGCAACGTCATGCCGGAGGGCGTCATCGAAGTGCTCGACGCCGATTCGATCTACAAGATCCCGGCCATGCTGCACGATCAGATGCTCGACGAGATCGTCTGCCACAAGCTGGCCATCCTGGCCCGCGCAGCCGATCTGACAGTGTGGGATCGCCTGGTCCACGCGCTGGAAAACCCCAGCGCCGAAATCAACATCGCCTTCGTGGGCAAGTACGTCGATCTCACCGAATCGTACAAGTCGCTGACCGAATCGCTGGTGCACGCCGGCATGCACGCCGCATGCAAGGTCAACATCCATTACATCGACTCCGAACGCATCGAAGCCGAAGGCGACGCGCAACTGCGCGGGATGGACGCCATCCTGGTGCCGGGCGGTTTCGGTCGCCGTGGCACCGAGGGCAAGATCGCCGCCATCCGCTATGCGCGCGAAAACAAGGTGCCGTACCTGGGCATCTGTCTGGGCATGCAACTGGCGGTGGTGGAGTTCGCTCGTAACGTGGCTAACATGAAGGGCGCGCACAGTACCGAGTTCGACAAGGGAACCGCGTATCCGGTGATCGGCCTGATCACCGAATGGCAGGATCGTTCGGGCCGCGTCGAAAAGCGCGACGAACAATCCGACCTCGGCGGCACCATGCGCCTGGGCGGTCAGAGCTGCCTGATCGGCGAAGGCACGCTGGCACGCGAGATCTACGGCAAGCCTGAGATCGTCGAGCGCCATCGCCATCGCTATGAAGTCAACAACACGCTGCTGGACAAGCTCGAAGACGCCGGCCTGCGCATCGCTGGCCGCGCGCCGGGCACCGAACTGTGCGAGATGATCGAACTGCCGACCGAGGGCGAGTTGGCCCACCCGTGGTTTGTGGGCGTGCAATTCCACCCGGAATTCACCTCCAACCCGCGTAACGGTCACCCGTTGTTCTCGTCCTTCGTGCGGGCCGCCATTGCGCAGCACGCCAAGAGCCGCGGTTGAAGCGTCGGAGCGCCGCCATGAAACTGTGTGGATTTGATGTCGGGCTGGACAAGCCCTTTTTTCTGATCGCGGGCAACTGCGTGATCGAGTCGCGCGAGATGGCCATCGAAACGGCCACCGAGCTGAAGGAAATCACCAGCGCGCTGGGCATTCCCTTCATCTTCAAGTCTTCGTACGACAAGGCCAATCGCAGCTCGGGCAAGAGCTTCCGTGGCCTGGGCATGCAAAAGGGCCTGGATATCCTCGCCGAGGTGCGTGAGCGCGTCGGCGTGCCGGTACTGACCGATGTGCACACCGCCGAAGAAGCACCGGTGGTGGCGCAGTACGTCGACGTCCTGCAGACGCCGGCCTTTCTGGCGCGCCAGACCGACTTCATCCACGCGGTGGCCGCCACCGGCAAGCCGGTGAACATCAAAAAGGGCCAGTTCATGGCCCCCGGCGACATGAAGCAGGTGGTGCTCAAGGCACGCGAAGCCAATGGCGGCGCCGACACCCTGATGGTGTGCGAGCGCGGCGCTTCGTTCGGTTACAACAACCTGGTGTCGGACATGCGCAGCCTGGCCATCATGCGCGAGACCGGCTGCCCGGTGGTGTTCGATGCCACCCATTCGGTGCAGTTGCCGGGCGGGCAGGGCGACAAGAGCGGCGGTCAGCGTGAGTTCGTGCCGATTCTGGCACGTGCGGCGGTGGCCACTGGCGTGGCCGGCGTGTTCATGGAAACTCACCGCAACCCGGCCGAAGCCTTGTCCGATGGCCCCAATGCCTGGCCGCTGGGGCGCATGCGCGAGCTGCTGACGGTACTGCGCGACATCGACAGGCTCGTCAAGCAAAGCCCGCTTGTCGAAGCTACCCTGTAGCAATGATTCGCCACCTGGTGTTGTTTCGCTTCAAGCCAGGCGTGACGGCCGGTTCGTCGGAAATCAAGCACATACATGAAGCCATGCAGGCACTGCCGGGCAAGATTCCAGGTATTCGCGATTGGCAGCACGGCGTCAATGTGACGCCGGATGCCGAGGCGTGGGATTACGCCTTGTCAGCAAGCTTTGATGATAAGCAGACGTTGTTTACTTATTTCGAGCATCCTGCACATCTTGATGTGATTTCGCTATGGAATGACGTCGCCGAATTAAGTTTCGTCGATCTAGAGAGCTAGATCGGCATCAAATCTCCCATCGCCGCGGCGTACTCGCGCCGCGTGCGTTTTAGGCACTTTCAAAAAGAGGAATGAGGCATGAGTGCAATTGTTGAAGTCATCGCACGCGAGATTCTGGATTCTCGCGGCAACCCGACCGTCGAAGCCGACGTTCTGCTCGAATCCGGCGTCATGGGCCGTGCGGCCGTGCCGTCGGGCGCTTCGACCGGCTCGCGCGAAGCGATCGAGCTGCGCGATGGCGACGCCGCCCGCTACCTGGGCAAGGGCGTGCTCAAGGCCGTCGAGAACATCAACACCGAAATCTGTGAAGCGCTGATCGGCTTGAACGCCGAAGAACAAGCCTTCATCGACAAGACCATGCTCGACCTGGACGGCACCGACAACAAGTCGCGTCTGGGCGCCAACGCCATCCTGGCCGTGTCGATGGCCGTCGCCAAGGCTGCCGCCGAAGAAGCCGGCCTGCCGCTGTACCGTTACCTGGGCGGCGCCTATGGCGTTTCCCTGCCGGTGCCGATGATGAACGTCATCAACGGTGGCGCGCACGCCAACAACAGCCTGGACTTCCAGGAATGCATGATCATGCCGGTTGGCGCGACCTCCTTCCGCGAGGCTCTGCGTTGCGGCGCCGAAATCTTCCACAACCTGAAGAAGCTGGTCGACAAGAAGGGCTACCCGACGACCGTGGGTGACGAAGGCGGCTTCGCTCCCAACGTGGCGGGCGCGCAAGAAGCGCTGGAACTGATCATGGAAGCCATCACCAAGGCCGGCTACGAAGCAGGCAAGGACGTGGTGCTGGCACTGGACTGCGCCGCCTCCGAATACTTCAAGGACGGCAAGTATGAAATGGAAGGCGAAAAGCTGTCGCTGACGCCGGCTCAGAACGTCGATTTCCTGGCCAACCTGGTGGACAAGTTCCCCATCGTGTCGATCGAAGACGGCATGGCCGAACAGGATTGGGACGGCTGGAAGCTGCTGACCGACCGCCTGGGCGACAAGGTGCAACTGGTGGGTGACGATCTGTTCGTGACCAACACCAAGATCCTGAAGGAAGGCATCGAGAAGGGCATCTGCAACTCGATCCTCATCAAGGTCAACCAGATCGGTTCGCTGACCGAAACCTTCGCCGCCGTCGAAATGGCCAAGCGTGCCGGCTACACCGCCGTGATCTCGCACCGTTCGGGCGAAACCGAAGATTCCACCATCGCCGATATCGCGGTGGGCCTGAACGCCGGCCAGATCAAGACCGGTTCGCTGTCGCGTTCCGACCGCGTTGCCAAGTACAACCAACTGATCCGTATCGAAGAAGATCTCGGCGATGTGGCGTACTACCCTGGCCGTACGGCTTTCTACAATCTGCGCCAGAAGTAATCCTGGGCAGTTTGGCTGATAGAATCGAGGTCGCTTCGGCGGCCTCGATTTTTTTGTGCACGGTGCTTTCGTGCCCATGCGAGGCGTCGCGGCGCTGACCAACTCCGACACATGTGCCCATGCGCTGGCCCGCGCTCATCCTGCTGATCCTCTTCTCGCTGCTGCAATATCCGCTGTGGTTCGGCAAGGGCGGGTATCTGCAACTCATGGATGCCCAGGCGCAATTGGAAGCCATTCGCCAGGACAACGCCAAGCTCGAACAGCGCAACGCCGACATGGCGGCTGAAGTCAAAGACCTGAAATCGGGATTCGACGCCATCGAAGAGCGGGCGCGCTTCGAGATCGGCCTCATCAAACCGGGTGAGAAGTTCGTGCAATTGCCGCTGACGGGCGCAGCGCCCAGCCAGAGCGCACCCGTCGGCCGCTGACGGCCACAGCTCTCAGAACATCGTGCGGGCAGCGGTGAAACGGCGCGCGAAGTAGGCGTTGTCGAGCCGTTCGATGCGCACCTTGCCCTTGCTCGAAGGGGCGTGCACAAAGCGGCCGTCACCCAGGTAGATTCCCATGTGTGAGTAGGCTTGGCCGTTGGTGTTGAAGAACACCAGATCGGCCGGTTGCAGTGCTGTGCGATCGATAGGGCGCGTGATGGCTGCGATCTGTGCCGCGTTGTGAGGCAGGCGTTGGCCGCTCACGCGCTGCACGATGTAGGCCACCATGCCGCTGCAATCGAGACCGGCCTCGGGGTTGCTGCCGCCAAAGCGATATCCGGTGTCGATCAGCCCCAAGGCATACAACACGATCTCATTGGCATAGGCTTCTTCGCCAAGCAGAAAACGTGGCTGAGGCCGGCCGCCGGCCTCCGGCAGGGATGGCGACGACGCCGGAGGCGTGGAGGGTGTGGTGCCGCAGGCGGCCAGCAGGCACAGCAGCAATGCGGAGGCGAGGCGGCGGCTGATCATACTTCGAGCCAGAAGGTGACCGGGCCATCGTTGACCAGGCTCACCTGCATGTCCGCCGCGAACCGACCGGTGGCCACCTTGGCATGTTCGACGCGTGCCAGCCCGACGAGGTAATCGAACAGCTCGCGCGCCATGGCCGGCTCGGCCGCACGGGTGAAACTCGGGCGCGTGCCTTTCTTGGTGTCCGCCGCCAGGGTGAACTGCGATACCAGCATCAGGCCGCCGCCAATATCGCTGAGCGAGCGGTTCATGCGCCCCTCGTCATCGCCGAACACGCGGTACTTGAGCAACTTGTCGAGCATCCGCTGTGCATGCTCTGCGCTGTCCTCGCGCTGGATGGCGACCAGGGCCAGCAGGCCCTGGCCGATCTCGCCGACCACTTCGCCGTCGACGCGGACGGCGCATTCACGTACCCGCTGTATCAGTGCAATCATGCCTCAGTCGATCAGTTCCACGCTGCCCGACACATTCACCGTCACCAGGCTGTCGCCGGCCTCGATCGGTGCGGCCGCCGCCATGTCCATCTTCATGGCCGCCGGTGCCTGACGCAGGTAGACCGGACGCCCGCCGTTCGTGTTGATGTTCAGTTTCTTGATGCGATAGCGCTTGCCGAGCGCGCGGGCCACGACTTCGGCACGCGCTTCGAAAGCCTTGATGGCATCGACCATGGCGTCGTCGGCCACCCGCTTTTGCGTTTCGGGCGACGGTGCCAGCGTCAGTTGCTCGACCGCGGCGATCGATTGCAGCTTGCCGGTGAGTTCCGACAGCGCTGCCAGATCCTTGGATTCGAGCGACAGCTCGGAACGCATGCGCCAGCTTTCGATGCGCGTGCTGTTCTTGGTGTAGATGGGGTAGGTCTGGGTGCCGGCGCTCTGCGTCTTGACGCTGTCATAGGGCTTGGTGAGCGCCAGCGCGTTGCCGATGCGCTGGTTGATCTTGCGGGCCAGATCGGCCGGATTGTTGCCGGTGTCCTCGACGTATACCGTCACGTGGCCCATGTCGTTGGGAGCGGGGCGCGATGCTTCGGCAGACAGACTGGCGGTCGGCCATTCGGCCTTGGGGAGCGTGGTCTGGGCGAGGGCTCCGCCACTCAGGCAGGCCAGCGAGCAGGCGGTAATGGCGATGACTTTTTTCATGGCTGTAGATGTGTCCCTGATGTTGTAGGCAGGCGCGCCATGCCAGGTATCGACCGATGACGTTTGCATCGATCCCCTGGCGCGCGCTTTTGCATCGACCGTCGAGGTGGACACATGTTCCACCCCGATTGTTACCACATCTTGCGGGTGCGCTCAGTCGATGCGCTTGAGGCCTCGGCGAAAGCTCGCCGCATTGTGGATGTAGCCGGCGGCATTGGCCATCAGGCGCGCGACCTCTTCGTCGGTGAGCTCACGAATCACACGACCGGGCGTGCCGACCACCAGCGAGCGATCGGGGATCACCTTGTTTTCGGGGATCAGCGTGTTGGCGCCGATCAGGCAGTGCTTGCCCACCACCGCACCGTTGAGGACCACCGCATTGATGCCGATGAGGGTGCCGTCGCCGATCGTGCAGCCATGCAATACCGCCTGATGACCTATCGTCACATCTTCACCCACGGTGAGCGGGATGCCTTCATCGGTGTGCATGACGGCGTTGTCCTGCACGTTGCTGCGCGCGCCGATGATGATCGGCTCATGATCACCACGCAACGTGGCGCCAAACCACACGCTGACATCCTTGGCCAGCGTGACCGTACCGATCACGTGTGCGCTGTCGGCAACCCAGACGTTGTCGCCGATCTGCGGCACGCGATCATTCAAGGCATAAATCGCCATCGTGACTTCTTTCCAGAACGTGCCCATGTCGGCACGCGACCCGAGATGATAGCAGCCGCAGCCGACGGTGCACCCCCGCCTGGATCATTGCTGCCGTGGTGAAAAGGGGTAGAGCTCCACCATCAGCTCGCCGGACAGCGCTTCGAGTTCCTGTTTGAGCGTCTCGGCCGCCACCGAGCCGTCGGTGGCCAGGCGGGCTTCGGCGTGGAACAGCGTCTCGCCGGACATGGCTGCCGGCGCCGTGTACGTTTCCAGCGATTCGACATTGATCGCATGTCGTGCCAGTACCTGCGAGACCTCGCGCACGATGCCGGGGCGATCGTGGCCGACGACGTCCAACTGCCACAATGCGGTGGCCGGGGTGGGCACCGCCGCCTCAGCCATCTCGCATTGCACGCGCAGCGCGCCCATGGCCCGCAAGGCCGTTTGCAGTGCCGCCGCCCGATCGGCCGCTACCCGCACGCGCGCGATGCCGGCAAACTGGCCCGCCAACTGCGCCATCGAAGATTCCAGCCAGTTGCCGTCATGGTCGGCCACCACCCGGGCCAGCATCTCGACCAGCCCTGGCCGGTCGGGCCCGATCGCTGTCAAGACAAGATCAGTGTGCGGCGTCATCACAAAACCTCCCTTTCAAATGTGCGGTACGACACGTTTGGAGCGCATCTTCTGACAAAATTGGGATGTGATGTGACGAATTTTGTCAGTATTTTCCGAAGGTGCTAGGCTGAAGCGCCGGCGACGGCCGGTGCGCTGCGCACTAAGCCCCTGAATGGGAAGATGAATTTTCATCACCGACGAACGGGACGGCCAGTGGCATGTGGCTCGCTCATAGAAGAGCGTACGGAACCCAACGATTTTCCGTCGTTTAACTTAGGGAGATTCAATTCATGAAGCGCGTTCAACAAGGTTTTACCCTGATCGAACTGATGATCGTGGTCGCGATCATCGGTATCCTGGCTGCCGTCGCCCTGCCGGCCTACCAAGACTATACGGTCCGTGCCAAGGTGTCTGAAGTCATCCTGGCTGCTTCGGCGTGCCGCACGACGATCACGGAAGTTTATCAATCCGCATCCAGCCTTCCTTCGGCGGGTAGCTGGGGCTGTGAAGTCGGCAGCTCGAGCAGCCCGGCGTCAAAGTACGTTCAGAAGGTCGAAACGTCCGACGCCGGCACGATCACCGTGACGGCTCAGGGTATCGATCAGTTGGGTAGCAATAATACCCTGACGCTTATTCCTCAAACCGCTGCCGGTGGCACGCCGGCCGTTGGCGACAGCGTCGGCAAGTGGGTGTGTGGCGGCACGGGTACGAACATCGCCGCGAAGTATCTGCCGGGTTCGTGCCGCGGCTGATAGTTTGGTTGATGTTTAAAGAGAGAGCGGCTCAGGCCGCTCTTTTTTTGCGTTCTGAATTGGGGAATGCTTTGCAAACGCGTCTATTGCTTGTTGCCGGCTTGATGCTGTGTCTGTCGTGGTTGATCCCCAATCACTATCCGATATGGTCTTCCTTCTATAACGAGTTTTCAGCGGCATGCGGGTTGATCGTATTGTGCATTGCCACCAGCGTTAGGGGACGGATCGTATCTCCGCGCTGGTATCTGGTATTCCTTCCTCTGATACCTTTGCTGCAATGGGCGATTGGCATCATCGATTTTTTTGGCTCCGCCTTCATTGCATCTCTTTACCTGGCAGCGTTTGTCTCTGCCATATCCGTCGGCTTCAACTGGAGTCTAGAGGGTGATGAAACACTCGCCCTTTGGCTGGCGCGCTGCCTGTTGCTCGGAGCGCTGGTTTCCGTTGGGATTGCATTCTTGCAATGGTCGGGCTTGTATCGCGATATCTGGATCGCCGACTACGCAAGCCGTGCCACCAGTGGCGTGCTGTATCAAGGAAGACCCTATGGAAATCTTGCGCAGCCCAACAACCTATCCACCTTGTGTGCGTTGGGCCTGGCATCAGCAATTTATCTGTTTCAAAGCGGACGTCTTGCCAGGATGGCGCTGATCCTGGTTAGTTTGCTGCTGCTCTTTGGTTGGGTCATGACGGGCTCCAAGACTCAATTTCTCCAGGTGGCTGCCTTTGTGGCCGTGTGGCGCATGGGAGCAAAGCGATCGCTTATCCGATTGAGCGCCACTGGAGTGGCGGTCTGGTGCACTCTGTATGTCGCCCTCACCGTGGCTTGGCCGAGCATTAATCGATGGGCCGGATTGGCAGTGAGCGAGTTCGAGACGCGCCAGGGAACGGTAGGGACGCGCTGGGATCTGTGGCAACAACTGACGCAAGCGTTGCTAAGCAATCCACTGATGGGGTGGGGGTGGAACGGCGTGGCTCGGGCGCAATATGCCGTCGCACTCGATTTCAGCAAGCTGGAATATTCGCAGCATGCTCACAACATAGTATTGGATCTGCTGCTATGGAACGGCATACCGCTAGGCTTGGGGCTGGTTTTTTCGGCTGCCATCTGGGGGTACGGCGTATGGCGTAAATGTGATCGGCGGAGCGAGTGGTTTTCGATATTGGTCATTGTTCTCGTCGGCATGCACGCATTGGTGGAGTTGCCTCATGGTTATCTTTATTTCTTGGTTCCGTTTGGCCTTGCTGTCGGTATCTCAGGCTCGCGGTATGGGTCGGTACCGCCTGGTTCTTATGTGATTCCCAGACCTCTCTCCGCAGGCTTGGTATGCCTGGCCGTCGCGCTGAGCACTTGGGTTTGGCATGACTATCGAAGCATCGAGAACGATTTCAGGATTGCGCGCTTCAACGCAGCAGGATTTGCCCCTATGGCATTGGAGGCGCGCTCCAAGTCGATCATTTTTGATCAGCTTGAAGCTATCCTGACGGTGATCAATTTGCCTGTGGTACCCGCGCTTTGGGCGGACCACGTCGGATTGCTCGGAGCCGTGACCTCCTCCAGTCCCACATCCAACCTCTTGTCGCGCCATGCGATTGCACTCGCTGAGGCCGGACAAGAAGAGCGAGCGCTTGAGGAACTCATAAGACTTCGCGCGTATTGGGGGGACGAGGCCTACAGGGCAACGTACCAATCGACATTTGAACTCACTGCGCGCTATCCCGAACTGACTCGTTTTGCGCGTACTATGCCGGCCCCGCAGATACCGCGTTCGAATAGCTCAGTTCTGCGCTGATCCATTGCATGGAATAGCCACGCAAGGTGCTATCCTCGGCGGCTATTCTCGCCGCCCGTTCTAGCCTTTCGCATGGATCTGTCCGTCTCGTCCGCTCGCTCGCCGTATCGGCTGGCGTTGGGTCTCCTTGCCTTGTTCGTGGCGCTGGCCACGCTGGCTTCCGTGCATCGCTATCCACAGACGGTTTTCCTCAATGAGTGGTTGGCCACGCTGTGGGTCGTGGTCTTCGGCGGCATCGTCGTGGCATGGCCGGGGCGCGCCACGATTCGCCTTTCGGGGGCATTGGCTGCGCTGACGCTGCTCATTGCCTGTTTCGCGATCAGTGGTTTGGCTGCGGCGCCCGGCATTGCCACCAGTTTTGTGCTTTATGGCGCGTTGGCCATGCTGACCTTGGTCCTGATCCAGCACGCGCGTAGTCGTACCGGTGAAGGGCTGGCTCAGTGGTTGGCAGGAGGGTTTCTGCTGGCGGCCCTCGTACAGACTGTCATATCCGTTGCCCAGCTTGCCGGCTGGAGCTGGCATGGCTTTGTCATGCCCAAGCTGCTCAATTCCACTTACGGCAACATCGCCCAGCCCAATCACTACGGCAATCTGCTGTGGCTGGGCATGGTGTCGGGGCTTTATCTGTGGTTGCGGGGGCGTCTGCCGGCATGGCTGGCAGTGCTGTTCGCCGCTGACCTGGCGGTTTTCTCGGCGCTATCGGCGTCGCGCGCCGTCTTGCTTTATACGGCTGGCTTGCCGTTGCTGGCACTGCTGTTCTGGTATCGCGCCGATGCGGT
Organism: Rhodocyclaceae bacterium; assembly: GCA_047605765.1. GTDB lineage: Bacteria > Pseudomonadota > Gammaproteobacteria > Burkholderiales > Rhodocyclaceae > JBGVSA01. The sequence goes on along the minus strand of JASGFB010000004.1, from coordinate 61,147 downwards.
CGAACGACGGCGCGTCTGGGCCGCCGTCGCCGTCATCACGCTGCTGTCCTGTGCGGCCCAGGCGTGGGTTGCCTTTGGCGGTGCACGTGATCTGTTGGGGGTCGCGTCGAGTATTGGGCGCCTGGACGATGCCGGCTCCAATACCCAGCGCCTGTTCGATTGGATGGTGGCCTTGCGCACCGCATGGGCGCATCCACTGGCTGGCACGGGCATTGGGTCGTTTGCCTGGCAGACAGGGCTGCATTCCATCGGCTTGCCGCCTGCCCGTTTCGTGCGCATCGGCGAGAACGCGCACGACACGCCGTTGCATCTGGCGGCCGAGCTGGGGCCGGTGGCTACGCTGATCATTGTTGGATGCTTCGGGCTGTGGCTGGTGCGCCGACTGCGTGAGCGGGCCGTGGCCGAAAACTTCTGGGCGCTGGGTCTGTTAGGGGTGCTCGGGGCACATAGCCTGGTGGAATACCCCCTCTGGTACGCCTATTTCATCGTGCCCCTCGGGCTCGCCATCGGCGTGCTTGATGGACGCGACGATTCACTGGCCACCTTCGAGGTGCCGCGCTGGGCGCTGGCACTGCCGCTGTGCCTGGCGGTGGGCGTGCTGGGGTGGACCTGGCGCGATTACCAGGCATTGGAACGCGGCTATGCGCTGATCAACGATGACACGCCGCTGACCCATGCCGAACGTGAAGAGGTCTATCGACTGGCTGGCACCGTCAGCCCGTATTCGATGTTCGCCACGCATGCCGGCATCCTCAAGCTGCGGGCGTGGCCGGCCGGCGATGTGGCGGATTCGCGGGGAATGGCCGCCCTGTGCGACACCGCCGCGCGGGCCAAGCCTTCGTATACCGTGCTCGAGAAGTGCGTCTCGGCCTACGCCATCCAGCAGCATCGTGCCCGTGCCACGTTGATGGTCGACGTTATCTGCGGGGCTTACCCCGAGCCGGTGCGCCGTGCTTTGCCCGCCATCGTGCGCGAGGCCTGGCAGCACAATGGTTGGCCGGTGCCGCGCCGGGCAGGGTGCGTGTAGAGGGATACGGGCCGTATACTGGCGCTTGCCCGCTCATCGCCTCATTGGTCTTCCATGTTCTTCGCCGACAAGTCACGTGTCATTGCGCGCCTGCAACAGGGCGAAAAGCTCACGCTCGAACTCGGATGCGGGCCTAGCAAGCGACACGTGGCGGCGATCGGGGTGGATGCTCTCGATTATCCCGGCGTGGATCTGGTCGGCGATGTCTTTGCGATCCTCGCTGCCATGCCGGACGCATCGATCAGCGCTGTGCATGCTTACCATTTCTTCGAACACATCGACGATCTGCCGCACCTGCTGACCGAATTGGCGCGCGTCGTACAGGCCGGTGGCCTGCTGGACGTGGAAGTGCCGCATTTCGCCAATCCGTATTTCTATTCGGATCCGACGCACGCCAAGTTTTTCGGGTTGTATACCTTCAGCTACCTGGCCCGCGAGCGACTGTTTCGTCGCAAGGTGCCGCAATACGGGCGCGAACCCGCCTTCGAACTGATCGATGCGCAACTCGATTTCAATTCACCGTTCCCGGTGCGAGGGCTCATCAAGCGCCTGATCGGGCCGGTGTTCAACGCTAGTCGCTGGATGCAGGAATTCCACGAAGAGAACCTGTGCTACCTGTTCCCGTGCTACCAACTGCGCTTCGCGCTGGTGCGGCTGTGAACGGAGGGGCCGCATGAGTGCCCGCGCCAGCGTCCTGTACTTGGGGGCGCGCGTCTTTTCCGGCGTCATGTCGGTGATCACGGTCAGCCTTTTCGCGCGTGGCATCGGGCCTGAATCCTATGCCTGGCTGACCTTGGTGACGGCCGGCAATGCCTTGGTCGCCAGCGTGCTGCTGCAACCGCTCAACCAGAGCCTGGCGCGCTTCATGCCGCGCGCGGGTTTTGGCGATCTGCTGGCGACCTTGTCGCGCTTGTTCATGCTGGGGGCGATCCCGTTCCTGCTGCTGGCGCTGGCAGTTGAAGCATGGCGTCCGTCCTGGCTGCCAGCGGGCGTGGCCATCGGTGTGTGGGCCTTGGGCATGGCGCAAGGGGTGTTCGATTTTGCCTGCCAGCACGCCAATACGAGTCTGCAGCCGCGCCGTTATTCGCTGCTCTACATCGTCAAGGCGACATTGGTGCTGTGCATCGGTCTGCTGGTGTTGCGCGTACACCGGGGGGCCGATGGTGCGCTGGCGGCAATGGTCTGCGGTTTCGTGCTGGCGGCGCTGGGCGTCGGCTGGCCGACGTGGCGTGCGGCCTGGCGCGATGCCTGGCGGCCGGCGCTGCTGCGTCAGATCGCCCCCTATGCCGTACCCTTTGCGGGCACGCTGTTCCTTGGCGCCATCCTGGCCTGGGCCGACCGTCTGATCCTCGGTGCCCTGGCGCCGGCGGCGCAGACCGGCGGCTATGGCGCGGCGTCCGACCTGGTCCTGCAGGGGCTGGTGCTGATCAGTAGCGCTTTTTTCCTGGCCTGGTATCCACGTATGGTCATCGCGGCCGAGCAGGGGCGGCGCCAGGAACTGGAAAGTCTTTACCAGCGCTATGCGGTCTTGGCGCTGGCCTTGCTCCTGCCGGTTGCTTTGGGTTATGCCCTGGTGCGGCACAACCTCGTCGCCGTGCTGTTGGGGCAGGCCTATAGCGACGTGTCCGTTCGCGTCATGCCCTGGCTGGCCTTGTCGGCTTTGCTGGCGGGGGTGCGCACTTACTTGCTGGAAATCCCCTTGCACATCGGTAACCGTATGCGCCTGCATCTGCGCAACGTGGCTGCGTGCGCCGTCACCAGCGTTGTCCTCAATCTGCTGCTGGTGCCGCGCTACGGTGCCGTGGGGGCTGCGATGGCGGGTGGCGTGGCACAGGCGGTGGGTTGCCTGCTGGCGTGGACGGCAGCACGCGGCGTCATGCGACGTCGCGTGCCATTGATACCGCTGTTGTACATCCTGGCCGGCTGCGCCGCCATGGCACTGGCGGTTTCGCTGATCGCGCATGGCGGCATCGTTGGTTTGCTGATGGAGGTGAGCACCGGCGTGACCGTGTATGCAATCTTCATGTTCGCGGGCAATGTGGCGGGATGTCGCGATCGGATCCTCACCCGCTGGAAGCGCCGCCATGACTGACAAAGTGTTGCGCGTGGCGGCGTTTACGCAAGGGCGCGATGTGCCGTCGGCCCGTTTTCGCGTGCGCCAGTATTTGCCATCCCTGTTGGAGCAGGGCGTGGGCGTCGAAGAATTCGCCGCAGGCGAGGGCAGTTACCCGCCCGCCGGTCTGGCGGCGCGCCTGGCCTGGTTACCGCGCGCATTGAACGAGCGTCGCCGGGCGCTGGCAGCGGCACAAGGGCGTGCTCAAGTGTCCTGGGTACAACGCGAGATGGTGTCGACTCTGGCGACCTTTGAGCATCGCTGGCGTGGCGGACGCGTGTTCGATGTCGATGACGCCATCTGGCTCCACCAGCGATGGCGGGGTGCCGACCGCATCGCCCGCGCCAGCCATCGCGTGGTTTGCGGCAATGCCTATCTGGCCGAGCACTTTGGACGTTTTGCCCCCACGGTCATCGTGCCGACGGCGGTGGATGTGGCGCGTTACGTGCCGGGCGTGCGCAGCGCCACGCCGCTGCTGTGCTGGTCGGGCAGCGCCAGCGGCCTGCCTTACCTGAACGCATTGGCGCCGGCACTGGCGCGGGTATTGGCGGCGATACCGCAAGCGCGCCTGCGCGTGATCAGCAATGCGCCGCCCAGCCTGGCAGGCGTGCCGGCCGAGCGCATCGAATTCGTGCCGTGGTCGCCGCAGGTCGAAGTCGGCGCGCTGCAGGACGCCTGGGCCGGCCTGATGCCGATGCCCGATACGCCATGGACGCGTGGCAAGTGCAGCTACAAGATGCTCACCTACATGGCATGCGGCGTAGCGGCGGTGGTGTCGCCGTATGGCATGAACGCCGATGTCCTGACGCAGGGCGCAGGGGCTCTCGGTGCGCGCGATCACGAATGGGCGGATGTCCTCATCGGCCTGCTGCGCACGCCTGAGGAACTGGATGCGCGTGGCAGCGCCGGACGCGCCACGGTACTGGCCCACTACGCGGTCGACGTGCTGGCACGACGGCTGGCGGATGTCTTCAAAGAGGTCGCCACTCAGGTTTAGGATGGCCATGTCACGACACGATACGGAGATCATGCATTCATGTGCGGCATAGCCGGTTTCTGGCAGACGGGGCAGGGGGATGGCGCGACCCTGGCGGCGCGTGCGCATGCCATGGGCGACGCCATCGCGCATCGCGGGCCCGATGCCTGCGGCGAGTATGCCGATGCCGCCGCTGGCCTCGCGTTGGCGCACCGGCGCCTGTCGATCCTCGACCTGACGCCGGCTGGGGCACAGCCCATGACGAGCCGGTCGGGTCGCTGGGTGATCGTCTTCAATGGTGAGATCTACAACTTCGGCCAGGTGCGCCGTGCCGTCGAACAGGCGACTTCCATCGCATGGCGCGGTCATTCGGATACCGAAGTGCTGCTCGAAGCCATCGACTTATGGGGGCCGGAGGAAGCCCTGCGCCAGTGCGATGGCATGTTCGCCTTCGCCGCCTGGGCGAGTGCCGAACGGCGCCTGGTACTGGCGCGCGACCGGCTCGGCGAAAAGCCGCTGTATTGGGGGCGCATGCCCGATGGCACGCTGCTGTTCGGTTCCGAGTTGCGTGCCCTGTACGCCCATCCGGCCTGGCACGGCGAGTTGTCGCGCGACGCGCTGGCGCTGCTCATGCATTACAACAGCATCGCGGCGCCCTGGAGCGTGTTCCGCCACGTCGCCAAGCTGCCCCCGGCCCATTGGCTCGAAGTGCGTGACGGGCAGGTGGGCGAGCCGCGCGCCTACTGGCGCTTGAGCGATGCCATCGGCGCCGGCCGCGGCCAGCGCCAGGCTGAGGTGGGCGATGCAACGCGATGGGTGGATCGGTTGGAGACAACGCTCGGCGACGTCATCGAGGAGCAGATGATGGCCGACGTACCCTTGGGGGCTTTTCTGTCCGGCGGCATCGATTCTTCGTTGGTGGTGGCGCTCATGCAGCGCCGCGCCAGCCGACCGGTCAAGACCTTCACCATCGGCTTCCGCGAAGACGGTTTCGATGAGGCGCGTTTCGCACGCGAGGTTGCGGCCCACCTCGGCTGCGAACACCACGAACGCTACCTCACCGGGCGCGACGCGCTGGCGGTGGTGCCGCGCCTGGCCGACGTGTTCGACGAGCCCTTTGCCGATTCTTCGCAGGTGCCGACCTGGCTGGTGTCGCAGTTCGCGCGCGAGCACGTTACGGTGGCTTTGTCCGGCGATGCGGGGGACGAATCCTTTGCCGGCTACACGCGCTATCACGTCGGCGATGGTTTCTGGCGCCGCGCCTCGCGCCTGCCGTACCCGGCGCGGCGAGCCCTGTCGGCGGCTCTCGGGGCCGTGCCGCCGGCGGCCTACGACCGCGTCGGTGCCGCGCTCGGTCCGCTGTGTCCGCGCTTGCTGCGGGTGTCACCCGGTGACAAGTTCGGCCGCATCGCGCGCATGTTGCGCGAGCGCTCGCCGGCCGGTTTTTATGACGAGTTGATCTCGCACTGGAAGTATCCCGCGCAACTGGTGCCCGGCGCCCATCTGCCGCCGCTGACCCTTGCCGAGGACACCGCGCGCGGCACCGACAGCGACATCGAGTTCATGATGGCGCATGACACCCTGGCCTATCTGCCCAACGACATTCTGGTGAAGGTCGATCGCGCTGCGATGAGCGTCGGCCTCGAAACGCGTGCGCCCTTTGTGGACCGGCGCGTTGTCGAATTCGCCTGGCAAGTGCCGATGGCGCTCAAGGTGCGGGACGGGCAGGGCAAGTGGCTGCTGCGCGCGCTGCTGGCGCGCCATGTTCCGCAGGCCTTGTTCGAGCGCCCCAAGATGGGCTTTGGCATACCGCTGGCGCAATGGTTGCGAGGCGATCTGCGCGACTGGGCCGACGCCCTGCTGGCGCCCGATGCGCTGGCGGCCAGTGGCCTGTTCGACGCGGCGCCGATCCGCCGCAAATGGGACGAGCACGCCAGCGGCCGTGCCAACTGGTCGTACTGGCTGTGGGACGTCCTTATGTTCCAGGCCTGGTTCGCCCGCCACCGTGCACATATCGCGTGATGGCGGCGACACCGTTACACTGCGCCCCACGCATGTGGATCGGCGCCGATATTCTTTGAGGTGCAAGGCTTTGCGGGTACTGCTGTTCGCCAATACCGACTGGTTTCTCTACAACTTCAAACTGTCGCTGGCGCAGGCCCTGCGCGCGCGCGGGCATGAACCGATCCTGGTCAGCGCGCCGGGCCCCTTCGGCCCCAAGCTGCAGGCGCTCGGGTTTCGCTGGATTCCCTTCGAGCTGTCGCGCAGCGGCATCAACCCACTGATGGAAGCCTCCGCCATCGGCCGCCTGGCACGCCTGTACCGCGCCGAGCGGCCCGATGTCGTTCATCACTTCACGATCAAATGCGTCATCTATGGTTCGTTCGCCGCGCGGCGCTGCAGCGTGGCGCGGGTGGTCAACTCCATCACCGGACTGGGCTTTGCGCTGCTGGCCGACACGCTCAAGGCGCGCATCATCCGGCCGGTGGTGGTGGCCCTCTACAAACGCGCCTTGACTGGCACACGGGTCGTCTTTCAGAACCACGACAACCGCGAGACCCTGCGCGCCCTCGGCGTGCTCGAACGCAGCGAGGTCGATGTGATTCCCGGCGATGGCATCGACACCGCGCGGTTTGCACCGAGTACGGACGCGGCCCCGACGCGCCGCGTGCTGATGATGGGGCGCCTGTTATGGTCGAAAGGGGTGGCCGATTTCGTCGAAGCAGCACGCCTGGTGCGCGCCGGCCTGCCCGATGCCCACTTCCAACTGGCCGGTGCACCCGATCCGGGTAACCCCGAGAGCATCGGCGCCGAGGCCCTGGCCGCCTGGCAGGCGCGCGGCGACGTGGATTTCCTCGGCCAGCGCAGCGATGTGCTGGCCCTGCAACAGGGCTGCGATGTGGCCGTGCTGGCCAGCACGCAAGGCGAGGGCATGCCGCGCGCCCTGCTGGAAGCCGCCGCCTGTGGCAAACCGATGGTGGCCACCGATGTGCCCGGCATCCGCGATCTGGTCGTGGACGGCGTCAATGGCTTGCTGGTCCCCCCCGGTCAGCCGCACGCGCTGGCGCAAGCCATTGCCGCGCTGCTGCAGGATCCCGAGCGGGCGCGTCGGCTTGGGCAGGCCGCCCGCGCCCGCGCAGTGGACGAATTCTCCGATGAGCGTATCGTTGCGCGCACGCTCTCTGCCTACGGCATCTAGAACGCCCTTGTCGTGACCCCCAAGTACCTCGTCTCCCCCTTCATTTTTTCGCTGCTGGCCTGCCTCATCCTGGCCCGGCTGGCGCCCTGGCTGGCCCTGATGGACCGGCCGGACGCGCGCAAGCAGCACGGCCGCGACGTGCCGGTGGTCGGGGGGATCGCCATTCTCATAGCCTATGTGCTGGCGGTGAAGCTGCGGGGGCTGTCCGGCAATCTGGTCGAGGCCATCCTGCCTGTCGGCCTGATGCTGGCGGTGGGGATGGTCGACGACATGCGGCCGTTGTCGGCGCGCATCAAACTGGTGTTCCAGATCGTTGCCGTGTGGATGCTGGTGCGCGCCACCGGTTTCGCGCTTTATGCGGTGCCGCTCCCAGGTGTGCCAGGTGGTCTGTCGCTGGGCGAATTCGCCATGCCATTCACTGTGCTGACGCTGGTGGCGGTCACCAACGCCATCAATATGTCCGACGGCGCCGATGGGCTGGCCGGTGGCTACATCACCGTAGCGCTGGTGTTTTTCACGCTGGTGGCGGCCGCCACCGGGCAGGCCGTCATGGTGCTGCTGCTGGTGGGGCTGATATCGGCGGTGCTTGGCTTCCTGGCCTGCAATGCCCGCCATCCCTGGCTGGCACAGGCGCGGGTATTCCTCGGTGATGCCGGTGCGCTGTCTCTGGGCGTGCTGCTGTGCTGGTTCGGCCTGACCCTGGTGCGCCACAGCCATGGCGCCGTGCCGCCGATCCTCATTCTGTATGCGGTGGCCTTGCCGGTGCTCGACATGGTCACTGTCTCACTGCGCCGCGCCTTGCGTGGGGGCAGTCCGTTCGTGGCCGATCGCACGCACCTGCACCACCTGCTGTGCCTGCGCGGCATGTCGGTCAGGCTCAGTGTGCCGCTGCTGTGGCTGATCGACGCCATCATGGCGGGTATCGGCTTGCTGCTGTGGTACCGCGGACTGTCGCAAGCAATGATGACGGTCGTTTTCGTCGCCATGCTGATTGGCAAGCTGGTGTGGCTGCGTGTGTGGAACGTCGGCGAGGCGCGTTCGGATGCATGAGCCCGGTGTCGGCACGCGGCAGGTGCGTGTGTGCTTCGTCATCACCGGGCTGGGTATCGGTGGGGCCGAGCACGCTTTACTGCGTCTGCTGTCGCGTTTCGACCGTACGCGCGTGGTGCCCACGCTCATCGTTCTTGGGCGCGAAGCCGCGCTGGTGGACGCGTTTCGCGCCATCGACATCGAACCGCTGATGCTGGGATTGCGCCCCGGGCGCTGGCCGGTGGGCGAAATCGGCCGTTTCCTGGCGAGCGTGCGCGCTGCACAGCCGGATCTCATCCAGGGCTGGATGTACCACGGCAATCTGGCCGCCTCGTTTGCGGCTGCGCGCCTGGGTCTGCCCGCCTGCTGGAGCGTGCGCGACACCCCGGACGCCGCCCATGCGCACAGCCTGTTCACCCGCGCCGTGATTCGCGCCAGCGGCTGGTACGCACGGCGCACGGCGCGCATTTTCAATGTTTCCGCACGTAGTGCCGATTACTGTGCCGCCCACCTGGGCTGGCCGCGTGCGCGCCTCGAAGTGCTGCCCAACGGCATCGATGCCGATGAATTCCGTCCGGACGTGGCCCGCCGTGCCGAGGCGCGCGCCGCCTGGGGCGTGCGCGACGATCAACCGGTGATCGGCATGGTGGCCCGCTGGGCGCCGGTCAAGAATCACGCCCTGTTCATCGCCGCCGGACGCCTGTTCGTGGCAGCGCATCCGGACGCGGTACTGGTGCTGGCCGGCAAAGGGCTCGCGCCCGGCAATGCCGAACTCGCCACGCTCATCGCCGCCGCCGGCCTGGACGGGCATCTGCGCCTGCTGGGCCCCCGCAGCGACGTGGCCGCCCTGTACCCGGGGTTTGACGTGGCCACGCTCAGTTCCCGTAGCGAGGGCTTTCCCAACGTGCTTGCCGAAGCCATGGCCTGCGGCGTGCCAGTGGTCAGCACGGATGTGGGAGACGCGCGCGATATTGTCGGTGGGGGCGGGCTCATCGTCGAGGCCACGCCCGAGGCCATGAGCGCCGGCTGGCAGCAGGCTTGGGCGGCGCGCCACACGCACGCCACCGTGGCACGCGCGCGCATCCTCGAACGCTATGCCCTCGATACCGTGGCTGCGGGTTTGCAGGCGCGCTATATCGCGTTGGCGGGCGGCGGCGGGGTGGGGCCGGGCTCCGGTATAATCCGCGGCTGACCTCAACCCCAACAACGACGTATCCCCCATGAACGCCCTGACCGCTCTGTCCCCGCTCGACGGCCGCTACGCATCCAAAGCCGAGGCGCTGCGCGATTATTTCAGTGAATACGGCCTGATCCGCAATCGCGTGCGCGTGGAGATCGAATGGCTCAAGGCCCTGGCCGCCGCGCCGCAGTTGGGCGAGATCGCGCCGTTCTCGGCGGCCACCGTGGCCGATCTGGATGCCGTGATGGCCGGTTTTGCCGTGGCCGATGGCGAAGCGGTCAAGGATATCGAAGCCACCACCAACCATGACGTCAAGGCCATGGAGTATTGGCTCAAGCGCCGCTTCGCCGACAACGCCGAAGTCGCCAAGGCGTCCGAATTCATCCATTTCGCGTGCACGTCCGAAGACATCAACAACGTCTCGCACGCTCTGATGCTGCGCGATGCGCGCGATGCCGTGCTGCTGCCGGCGCTGGACAAGGTGCTGGCGCGCTTTGTCGAGCTGGCCCACCAGTTGGCCGATCTGCCGATGCTGTCGCGCACCCACGGCCAGCCGGCCAGCCCGACCACGCTGGGCAAGGAGATGGCCAACATTGCCTACCGCCTGCGCCGGGCGCGCAAGCTGATCGCCGATGTCGAGCTGAGTGCCAAGTTCAATGGCGCGGTGGGCAACTACAACGCCCACCTGTCGGCCTATCCGGAGCTGGATTGGGCGGCGTTCAACCAGCGTTTCATCGAATCGCTGGGCCTGGTGTTCAATCCGTACACCATCCAGATCGAGCCGCACGACGCCATGGCCGAGCTGTTCGATGCCATCGCCCGCGCCAACACCATCGTGCTGGATGCCTGCCGCGATATCTGGATGTACATCTCGCTGGGCTACTTCAAGCAACGGCTCAAGGCCGGCGAGGTGGGCAGTTCGACCATGCCGCACAAGGTCAATCCGATCGATTTCGAAAACGCCGAAGGCAATGTCGGCGTGGCCAATGCGTTGCTGCGCCATTTCTCCGACAAGCTGCCGGTCTCGCGCATGCAGCGCGACCTGACCGATTCGACGGTGCTGCGCAACATGGGCGTGGGCTTCGGGCATTCTCTGCTGGCGCTCGAGTCGTGCCTGCGCGGGCTCAACAAGCTCGAAGCCGAGCCGGCGCGCCTGGCGGCCGACCTGGATGCCACCTGGGAAGTGCTGGCCGAGCCGATCCAGACGGTGATGCGCCGCTACGGTGTCGAAAATCCCTACGAGCAGCTCAAGGCGCTCACGCGCGGCCAGGGCATCACTCGCGACGCGCTGCAGCGTTTCATCGGCACGCTGGCGATTCCCGAGGCCGAAAAGCAGCGCCTGCTGGCGATGACGCCCGCCAGCTATGTGGGTGCCGCCGTGGAGCTGGCCCGCGCCATCTGATCGTGACCCTGCCGCTGTCCGCCGTGTTCGATCACCGGAGCCGCCATGCCTGATGCAAGGCCGGTGGGGGTGTTCGACTCGGGGGTGGGGGGCGTGTCGGTGCTGCGCGAGATCCATGCCCTCCTGCCCGGCGAAGATCTGCTCTACGTCGCCGATTCGGGCTACGCCCCCTATGGCGAAAAATCGCCCGCTTTCATCACGGCGCGCTCGCAGGCCATTATTGGCCATCTCATCGAGCAGGGCGCCAAGGCCATCGTGATTGCCTGCAACACGGCCACGGCGGCGGCGGCCCGCACCGTGCGCGCCCGCTGGCCGGACTTGCCCATCATCGGTATGGAGCCGGCCGTCAAGCCGGCGGCAGCGGCCACCCGGCATGGCGTCGTCGGCGTGCTGGCGACCACCGGCACCTTGCACAGCGCCCAGTTCGCCGCCTTGCTGGATCATTTTGGGCGCGACGTCCACGTCGTCACCCGTCCCGGCGTCGGTTTGGTCGAATGCGTGGAGCAGGGGGCGCTCGATGCGCCCGCCACGCGGCAACTGCTGGCCAGCCACCTGGCGCCGTTGCTCGAGGCCGGCGCCGATGTGGTGGTACTGGGCTGTACGCATTACGTGTTCTTGCGCGCCCAGGTCGAAGCCCTCGTCGGGCCGGACGTGCGCGTCATCGATACCGGCCGTGCCGTGGCCGAGCAACTGCGCCGTCGCCTGACCGAGGCCGATCGCCTGGGGGCGGGCGCAGCCCCTGGCCGGCTGCGCTTCTGGGCCAGTGGCGATCTGGCGAGCGTGGGGCGCACCTTGCACGCCCTGTCGCCGCAGGACGCCGGCGAGGTCTCCGCACTGCCGGTCTGACCGGCGCGTTCCGACGGCTCGCCGTCGCCCGCCGCATCGCGCTGGCTTCTTGCCGATTCCCCCTGTTGTTGTGTGCAACATGCTCGATTCCGTGGGGCGAGACATGCCGCGCGGCGGCCGCCGATATCCGCGGCGAATATGCCCGTTGAGGTTTCCCCTCTGCATTTATGCCTGCGCTGAGGCTATGCTCTGCGACGTGTTCATTGCGCGCGGCCGGGTGTCATGAATATTTCCTTCCTGTGTGTGCTGATTGCATCCGTCATGCCCTTTGCTCTGACCGTGCTGGCCAAGGCGGGCGGTGGTGGGCGGCGCTTCGACAACCGACGTCCGCGCGAATATCTGCAGCAGTTGAGCGGCTGGCGCCAGCGCGCCAACTGGGCCCAGCAGAACGCGTTCGAAACGCTGCCGATCTTCATTGGCGGCGTGCTGATGGCGAGCCTTGCCCAGGTGCCGCAGCAGACCGTCGATATCTGGGCCATCGTCTTCGTGGTGGCGCGGGTGGCCTACAACATCTGCTATCTGGCCGACCTCGCACCCTTGCGCTCGTTGATGTGGGCGGTGGCGACGCTGGCCGCCGTGCGGCTGATGGCGGCGGCGCTGTGAGCGTGCGCGCGCCGTGGTTCGCCGAGCACGACCGCGACTTTGCCGAAGTCGATCGTGCCGCCGTGCTGCGTGCCTTGCGGGCGGTGCTGCCGCGTGACGCGGTGGTGAGCGACCGCGCAGGCTTGCGCACCTTCGAGTGTGATGGCTTGACTGCTTTGCGCGCCCTGCCGCTGGCGGCCGTGCTGCCGCGCAACGAGGACGAAGTGCAGGCGGTGCTGCGGGTGTGCCGCGACTGGAGCGTGCCGATCGTGGCCCGTGGCGCCGGCACCGGCCTGTCCGGTGGCGCTACGCCGCATGCCAACGGAATCGTACTGTCGATGGCGCGGCTGGCCAGGATTCTGGACATCGATCCGCTGGCGCGTACGGTGCGGGTGCAGCCGGGTGTGCGCAATAAGGCCATCTCCGAAGCCGTCGCGCCGCACGGCCTGTATTACGCGCCCGATCCGAGCTCGCAGATCGCCTGCTCGATCGGCGGCAACGTGGCCGAGAACGCCGGTGGCGTGCATTGCCTCAAGTACGGACTGACCGTGCACAACCTGCTCAAACTGCGCGCCCTGACCATCGATGGCGATGTATTGGAAATCGGCGGCGATGGGCTCGACGCGCCGGGGTATGACTTGCTGGCGCTGCTCACCGGGTCCGAAGGGCTGCTGGCGGTGGTGACCGAAGTCACCTTGCGCCTGCTGCCCCTGCCGCAACTCGCACGTTGCGTGCTGGCCACCTTCGACAGCGTGGAGCGGGCTGGTGAGGCGGTGGCCGCCATCATCGCCGAAGGCATCATTCCGGCCGGGCTCGAGATGATGGACCAGGCTGCCACGCAGGCCGTGGAAGCCTTTGTGCACGCCGGCTATCCGCTCGATGCGGCGGCCATCCTGCTGGTCGAGTCGGACGGCACGCCGCAGGGGGTGGAAGAAGAAATCGCCCGCATCGAGGCGGTGCTGCGATCGCAGGGGGCGACAGGCTGCATGGTGTCGCGCGACGAGCCCGAACGTCTGCGTTTCTGGGCCGGGCGCAAGGCGGCCTTTCCGGCGGCCGGGCGCCTGTCACCGGATTACTACTGCATGGATGGCACCATCCCGCGTAAGCAACTGGGCCGCATGCTGGGCGATATCGCCGACATGGAGCGCCGCTTCCAACTGCGTTGCCTGAACGTTTTCCATGCCGGTGACGGCAACCTGCATCCGCTGATCCTTTTCGACGCCAATGACCCCGCCCAGGTCGAACGTGCTGATGCCTTCGGCGTGGCGATTCTCGAACGCACCGTCGCGCTGGGCGGCACCATCTCGGGCGAGCACGGTGTGGGGATCGAAAAGATCAATGTCATGTGCGAACAATTCGGCGAGGCCGAGCGGCGCGCGTTCTTCGGCCTCAAGGCAGCCTTCGACGCCTACGGCCTGCTCAATCCCGGCAAGGCCGTGCCGAGTCTGCATCGCTGCGCCGAGTTTGGCCGCCTGCACGTGCATCACGGCCAGCTTCCGCATCCCGAATTGCCGAGGTTCTGAATGAGCGCCAGCGCGTCCACCGAGCAAACGCTGGTCGAGCAAGTGCGCGCCGCTCACGCCGCGCGGCGCCCGCTGCACATCCGCGGCGGCGGCAGCAAGACATTCATTGCGCCGCTGGCCGGGGCCACGACGCTGGATACGCGCGCCCACGCCGGCATCGTCGATTACGCGCCTTCCGAGCTGGTCATCACCGCGCGTGCCGGCACGCCGCTGGCGGATATCGAAGCGCTCCTGGCCGAACAGGGCCAGATGCTGGCCTTCGAGCCGCCGCACTTCGGCGCCGCCACGCTGGGCGGCTGCGTGGCCAGCGGCCTGTCGGGCCCGGCCCGCGCCTACGCCGGTGCGGCACGTGATTTCGTGCTCGGTGTGCGCGTGCTTGACGGTCAGGGCCAGGTGCTGCGCTTCGGGGGCCAGGTGATGAAGAACGTCGCCGGCTTCGACGTCTCACGCCTGATGACGGGGGCATGGGGCACCCTGGGGGTGGTGCTGGAAGCCTCGGTCAAGACCATGCCGCGCCCGGCGGCGGTGGCGACGCGTGTCTTGGCGCTGTCCGCCGCCACGGCGGTCGATACCCTCAATCGCCTGGCGGGGCGCCCCTTGCCGTTGAATGCCAGCTTCTGGCATGCCGGCATGCTGTACCTGCGCTGGGCCGGTGCGCGCACGGCCGTGGCCGCCGCCTGCCAGGAGGTCGGCGGCGAGGCGGTGGACGAGCGTGATGCCGCGTGCCTGTGGCAGGACGTGCGCGAACATCGCCATGCCTTCGCTCAGGGCGGCGCGCCGCTATGGCGCCTGTCGGTCCACGCCTGTGCGCGGTTGCCAAAGGATGAGGACAGCGCCATCGAATGGGGTGGCGCCTTGCGCTGGTGGGCGGGTGAGCTGCCCGCTGACGAGGTGCGCGCCTGGGCGCAGGCCGGTGGCGGCCATGCCCAGGTGTTCCGGGGCGCGACGGCTGCCGCGTTTCATCCCTTGCCGGCGCCCATGCAGGCGATCCAGCGCCGCATCAAACGTGTCTTCGACCCGCTCGGCCTGTTCAACCCCGGCCTTTTCGATCTCTAGCCATGCAGACGCTGCTGGCTGATTTCATCCGCGACACCGAGGCCGGGCAGGAAGCCGACGAGATCCTGCGACGTTGCGTGCACTGCGGTTTCTGCCTGGCGACCTGCCCGACCTATCAATTGCTGGGTGACGAGCGCGACAGCCCACGCGGGCGCATCTACCTCATCAAGCAACTGCTCGAAGGCCAGCCGGCCACGGCAGCGATGCAGACCCACCTGGATCGTTGCCTGACGTGTCGAGCCTGCGAAACCACCTGCCCGTCCGGCGTGCGCTATGGTCGGCTGGTGGATATCGGGCGGGCCGTTCTGGCCGAGCACGGGCCGCCGCGCCCGCTGGCGGCGCGCGCCACACGCTGGGTCTTGCGCCATACCCTGCCCCATCGCGCCGTGTTCCATAGCGCCGCTGCCGTTGGCCGCCTGGCGCGTCCGGCCTTGCCGCGCGCGCTGGCATCCAAGCTGCCGCCTGCCGTGTCCACGCCCGCCGTGGCGGCCGGCCGGCATGCCCGGCGCGTGCTGGCGCTTGCTGGCTGCGTGCAGGGTGAGCTGGCGCCACAGATCAACGCCGCCGCTGCGCGTGTGCTCGACGCCCTCGGCGTATCAATGGTGGAGCAACCGGCGGCAGGCTGTTGCGGTGCCATGCGCTTTCATCTGGACGATCAGGCCGGTGGCCGGCGTGACGCCGCCGCGCTGGTGGCGCAGTGGTATCCCTGGCTGGCGTCCGGAGAGATCGAGGCGGCGGTGATGACGGCATCCGGTTGCGGAGCGTTCGTCCGCGAGTACGGTCATGTGCTGGGGCAGGAACATGAAGGGGCGGCCGCTACGACGGTGGCTGACCGCACCCTGGACCTATCCGAATTCGTCGCGCGCGAGCTCGACGTGCTGCGCGGACGCGTCCAGCCCGCTGCCGCCGCCGTGACGCTGGCCTGGCAGTCGCCGTGTACCCTGCAGCACGGGCAGAAGATCACCGGTGTGGTTGAGCGCATTTTGGCGGCAGTGGGCTATCGGCTCACTGCCGTGCCCGACGCCCACCTGTGCTGCGGGTCGGCCGGTACCTATTCGATCCTGCAGCCGGCGATTGCCGGCCGCCTGCGCGAAGCCAAGCTGCAAGCCTTGCAGGGGCAGGGCGCGCAAGGCATTGCCAGTGCCAATATCGGGTGCATCACGCACCTGGCGGGCACGGCGCGGGTGCCTGTGCGCCATTGGGTGGAATGGGTGGCCGATCGTTTGCTGCCAGCCGCCTGATCGGACAGACCGCCCGGCGCGACGCAGGTGGCGCAAAGCGGGCCGGTCGACTTTCATAGCCAAGGGCGAGCGCTTCAGCGTTGTGGCAGACGCTTGGGTGCCGCGGTGTGCCAACGGTGCCGTGGCGATGAAAATGATCCGGCGGCGGGGTGGCTCCGGAGAGGGTGATGCCGCCGGTCTGAATTCGCTTGTGAGCAAACGCCCTGAACGTGTTAAAACCACGAAATTCATCAAGTTCGAACGCGACCCATGCCGATCAGTATCGAGACCTGCGCCGCCATGCATCAGGGCGACCGCGCCGAACAACAAGATCGCGTCAGTATCTTTCCCCATCCGACCAAGCCGGGTTGCCTGCTGGCCGTGCTGGCCGACGGCATGGGCGGCCACAGCGGGGGCGCCATTGCAGCCGAGCAGGTGATGCTCAAGGCACGCCAGAATTTTGCCGCCTACATCCCGAGCGCCGAGGCGCCGACCGATTTTCTGCAAAGCGTCATCGACGAAGCGCATGTCGTCATCAAGCTGACGCGCTTCACCAGCGAACAGGATCCGCACAGCACCGCGGTCGCCTTTGTGCTGCGCCCCGGCCACGCCGATTGGGCGCATTGCGGCGACTCGCGCATCTATCACTTCCGCCATGGCCGGACGGTGAAGCGCTCGCAGGACCATTCACTGGTGGGGGAACTGATCCGTGCCGGCCGCATTACCGAAGAACAATCCCTGACGCACCCGCAGCGCAACCTGCTGCTGTCCTGCCTGGGCGCCGAGCGCGAGCCGCGCGTGGAATATGGTGGCACGCCGGCGCTGGAGGCGGGCGACGCTTTCCTGCTGTGTTCCGACGGGCTGTGGGCGTATTTCGACGATGGCGAGCTGGGCCGCACCCTCAACGATCTGGATGCACGGGCGGCGGCGCGGGTGTTGATCAACGCGGCACGCGAACGCGCCCAGGGCCAGGGCGACAATCTGTCGCTTGCCATCATCAAGGTGGTGCCGGCCTGACACGGTGCCGACAGCCAAACAAAAAGCCGGGCATGCCCGGCTTTTTGTTTGGCTCGTGGGGCCGCTGAGCGACCCCTGGCGGCGGCTTACTTGCCGTCGCCCGGCATGTCCTTGGTCAGCCGCAGCGCCATGCGCTTGCGCAGGCGGATGTTGATCATCTCTACCGCCACCGAGAACGCCATGGCGAAGTAGATGTAACCCTTCGGCACGTGGGTATCGAAGCCCTCGGCCATCAGCGTCACGCCCACCAGCACCAGGAACGACAGCGCCAGCATCTTGATGGTCGGGTTGGCATCGACGAATTCGCCGATCGGCTTGGCCGCCAGCATCATCACGGCGACCGACAGCAGGATGGCGCAGATCATGACCGGAATCTGGTCGACCAGGCCCACCGCGGTGATGACCGAATCGAGCGAGAACACGATGTCGATGATGGCGATCTGCACCAGCACGCCGGCATAGCTCGCCTTTTTGGCCGCGTTTTCGTGGTGTTCTTCTTCGGTTGGCAGCGTCAGCGAATGGTGGATCTCATGCACGCTCTTCCACAGCAGGAACAGGCCGCCGACGATGAGGATGATGTCGCGGCCGGAGACTTCCTGGCCGAGCACTTCGAACAGTGGCGCCGTTAGCCGCATGATCCAGGCCAGCGACACAAGCAGGGCGATACGCGACATCATGGCCAGCAGCAGACCGAGGCGGCGGGCAGAGTTGCGTTGGTGGGTCGGCAGACGGCCGACGAGAATCGAAATGAAGATGATGTTGTCGATGCCGAGGACGATTTCCAGCGCGGTCAATGTCGCCAGCGCGACCCAGGCATTGGGATCAAGAAGCCATTCCATGATGTGGTGGGAGAGTTAGAAGAATCTATGAAAGTTAGCAGTGAAATAGCGTCGTGTTATAAAAACGCGACCCCGGAATTATCTGACAAAGCTGCTTTGTTCAAACCTATCTTGGTGACGCCCGTCGCAAGTTTGGTTCCCGCCAGATCGTTCTTTTTGTGACATTTCGAGCCCCTTTGCATGGGCTTTTCGAACTGTTTCCGGTCTCAAAATATGATCGGCCACCAGCTGATTTAACGCAAAGAATTGGTTTGTAACAAAACTAAATACGCGCGCCGTCCTTGGCGTGTTGCTGCGTTGCAAAAATCGCACCCTTTGCACGGTGTCTGCACGATCGCGGAACGGGGGCTGCAGAGCGCCGGAGAGGTGGACATCGGATCTGCGCAGACGGTGTTCATGGAGAGATGTTCCTTCAGCGGATGGCGAGGCAATCGGCACCTTATGAGCGCAGCCTCGGCAGGCGCTTGGGATGCGTCAGACGCCAGGGAAATACCATCAACGTCTTCGGATGCTTAGAAGACTTCCTACGATGCCGTACCTACTCTTACGCGGGCTCGAAGTGTTCCAGCATGAGTTGCACCGAAGCGACGCCGTTGTACTCATTGACGGACAGGCGGTAGGCGGCGCGGATGCGGTCGGGCACGACCTCGGCGCAATGGAAGCGCACCGCGTCGAAACTGTGCGCGCCCAGGCGCAGGCGCAGTTTGAGATGGCGTTCCTTGAGCAAACGCTGATGTTCGACTTCGAACACATCGTCGAACACCGGGGGCGCAAAGCCCTGTCCCCAGATGGCATGGTCCAGCAGGCGGGCGGTTTCGAGCGACATGTAGCCGGCTTCGAGTGGCCCGTCGGTTTCGACGCGCCGCAGCAAATCCGATTCGTCGAGCAATTCGCCCACGGTGTCGGCAAAGATGTCGGCGAAGCGCGTGAAATGCTCTTCGCGGATCGTCAGGCCGGCGGCCATGGCATGGCCGCCGAACTTGAGGATCAGGTCGGGATGGCGCTTGGTGACCAGATCGAGTGCATCGCGCATGTGCAAGGCGGCGATCGACCGGCCCGAACCCTTGATCTGCCCGTCGCCGGCGCGGGCGAAGGCGATGGTCGGACGATGGGCGCGCTCCTTGATGCGCCCGGCCACGATGCCGATCACGCCCTGGTGCCAGTCCGGCTCGAACAGCGCGATGGCTGGCCGCAGCGCCAGATCGGCGTACTCCAGCGAGGCCATGGCGGTGTCTTTCATTTCTTCTTCGATGGCGCGCCGTTCGCGGTTCAGCCGATCGAGTTCCTGCGCGATGTTCATGGCCCGCGCCAGATCGTCGGTGATCAGGCATTCGATCCCCAGCGACATGTCGGCCAGGCGCCCCGCAGCGTTCAGCCGCGGCCCCAGCGCGAACCCCATGTCGAAGGTGCTGGCGCGCGCCGGATCGCGGCCGGCGGCGGCGAACAGGGCACGCACGCCGGGATGCAGGCGGCCGGCGCGCATGCGTGCCAGCCCCTGACTGACCAGCAGGCGGTTATTGGCATCGAGCCTGACCACGTCGGCGACGGTGCCGAGCGCGACCAGATCCAGCAGATCGCCCAGGCGGGGTTCGGGCAGACCGCTGGATTGGAACCAGCCGCGCGTGCGCAATTCGGCGCGCACCGCGCTGGCAACGTAGAACATCACGCCGACGCCGGCCAGGTGCTTGCTGCCGAAATCGCAGCCCGGCTGGTTTGGATTGACGATGACATCCGCATCGGGCAGGACGTCGCCCGGCAAGTGGTGATCGGTGATGACGGTGGTCATGCCGGCGGCACGCGCGGCGGCCACGCCGTCGACGCTGGCGATGCCGTTGTCCACGGTGATGAGCACGTCGGGGGTGAGTCCGGCGGCCAGTTCGACGATGGCCGGCGTCAGCCCGTAACCGTACTCGAAACGGTTGGGCACGATGTAGTCCACGTGCGCACCCATGGCGCGCAACGCGCGCAGGCCGACGGCGCAGGCGGTGGCGCCGTCGCAGTCGTAGTCGGCCACGATCACCATGCGCGCACCGGCTTCAATGGCGTCCGCCAGCAGGCGGGCGGCGTCCTGGATGCCGCGCAGGCCGGTGGGCGGCAGCAAGGTGTTGAGGTCGGTGCACAGCTCGGCGTGGGTGGCCACGCCGCGCGCGGCATACAAGCGTGCCAGCAAGGGGTGCTGGCCGGCGCGCGTCAGTTGCTGGACGACGCCGTGGGGCGCGCTGCGGCGAACGATGAGCGTCATGGCGCGGTGCGCCGGTCAGGGCGCGTCAGCGTGGCGGCCAGTGCGGCGGCGCTGAGCGGGCGGTGCCAGAACTGCCAGCGCGGACGGCGCCGGACATGCCAGGTGACGGTGGCATGTTCGGCCGGCGCGATCAGCGTCAGCGCCTCGATGCGGCCATCCGCCAGGGCCTCGGCATAGGGCTGGAACAACTCACGGTCGAGCGCCGCCAAGGCGGCCAGCCAGGCGTCGCCCTGGCGCAGTTGGGCTGGCGCGGCGAGGGCGTCGGCCAATTGCCATGCGACCTGCGGGCCCGGCGTGGTGGCTGTCGATCCAGCCAGCCGCAACAGCCCGCGCAGCATCAGTGCCTGGCCGGCGATGTCGGCGGCCGGTGCGCGCAGCGCGTGGGCTGGCAGGTGCCCATTGCCCCACAGCCACATGGCATTGAGGGGCGCGCGGCCGCTTGCTTCACGGGCGGCATTGACGGGGTGGTTGTAGCAGAACACCTGCAATTCGTTGGACAGCCTCGCCCAGCGCGTCACGTCGGGGCCTTCCGGCTGGAAATAAGCAACCGGGCGGCCGGCCACGTCGGTCAGCGGGGCAAAGATGACGTCATCGGTGCCGCCGAAACCGGGCGCCACGCGCAGGTACCAGCGCGTGGGGCTGGCGGCATAAAAGCGGCCAACGTCGGCAAAGGTGGCGTTGAGATCGGCCAGCAGCGCACGTGCGTCCTCTGCGCTCACGTCGAGGCCGGCTGCTTCACTGAGCAGCAGGTTGTCGCGCGAGAAGGTCATCGCCACCGGGTCGGCGCACAGCCAGACTGCCGTGCTGTCGAGTTCGGGCGTTTCGGCGAGGAAATCGGTTTCGCCGGCCAGACGCATCAAGGCCAGCGGTGCCCGCTCGGCGATGCCGAACTGCGCGGCCAGCCAGACTTCCAGCGCCTGCGCTGGTGCTTCGTCGGTGGGGGCGCCGGCCAACAGGCTGGACAGGGCGGGCAGGGCGGTCTGAGTCAGGTGCGGCTCCATGCCCGTGGAAGGCCAGATGAGTGCCGGAACGACGCAGACGGGAGCTTTCATCGACAGAGGGGCGTGGCGCGGAGGGGACGAACGGGCGGTGCGGCAGTGCCGCGGCATGGTGCGAAGTGCGGGGGCAGTGTAGCATGCAGGCCGCTATGGATTTCGAGCTCCTCGTCGGCCTGCGCTATGTCCGGGCCAAGCGTCGCGCCAAGGGCAGCGGCGGTTTCGTCTCTTTCATCTCCTTCGTGTCGATGGCCGGCATCGCGCTGGGCGTGGCGGCGTTGATCGTCGTACTGTCGGTCATGAACGGGTTCCAGGAAGAATTGCGCGCCCGTATTCTGGGCGTGGCTTCGCACGTGCAGATTTCGGCCTACCAGGGCGAGATGTCGAACTGGCAGCGCTTCGCCGACGTCGCCCGCGGGACCCCCGATGTGCTTGGCGCTGCACCCTTCGTGCAGGAGCAGGGCATGTTCTCGATCGACGCCCAGGTGCGCGGCGCGCTCGTGCGTGGGGTCGATCCCAAGCTCGAGCAGACGGTTTCCGATCTGGGCACGGCGATGAAGATCGGTAAGCTCGAAGACCTCAAGCCGGGCGAGTTCGGCGTGGTGTTGGGCATCGAGCTGGCACGTGCGCTGGGCGTGCAATACGGCGACAAGATCACACTCATCGCGCCGCAGGGGCTGGTGACACCGGCCGCCGTGCTGCCGCGCCTGAAGCAGTTCACCGTGGTGGGGGTGTTCGAAGCGGGCATGTTCGAATACGACTCGGGCCTGGCGCTGATCAACCTCGAAGACGCGCAGAAGCTCTACCAACTGGGCGACGGCGTGTCGGGCGTGCGCCTCAAGCTGAAGGATCTGTTCGATGCGCCGCGCGTGGCGCGCCAGGTGGCCCAGGTGCTGCCGAGCAATCTGTATGCGACCGACTGGACGCAGAGCCACGCCAATTTCTTCCGCGCCGTACAGATCGAAAAGAACGTGATGTTCATCATCCTGTCGCTGATCGTGGCGGTAGCGGCCTTCAATATCGTGTCGGCCCTCGTCATGGCAGTGCAGGACAAACGCGCCGACATCGCCATCCTGCGCACGCTGGGCGCCAGTCCCGGTTCGATCATGAAGATCTTCGTCATCCAGGGCGCCATCATGGGCTTCATCGGCCTGGGCGTCGGCGTGATTCTGGGTGTGGCGCTGGCCTTGAACATCGATGTGGTGGTGCCGTTCATCGAGCGCACCTTCCACGTGCAGTTCCTCGCCAAGGATGTGTACTACATCTCGGAACTGCCCTCGAAGCTGATCTGGGGTGACGTCGGCACCATCGTCGGCGTGGCGTTCTTTCTGACCCTGGTGGCCACGCTCTATCCGAGCTGGCGCGCCTCGCGCATCAATCCGGCGGAGGCGCTGCGCTATGAGTGAAATCGTGCTGTCGTGCCAGGCGCTGGCCAAGACTTACGGCAACGGCGGAGACGGCGTGCGCGTACTCGAAGACGTGAGCCTGTCGGTGGCCAAGGGTGAGACGGTCTCGATCATCGGTTCGTCGGGCTCCGGCAAGAGCACGCTGCTGCATCTGCTGGGTGGGCTGGATACCCCCAGCAAGGGCGGCGTGACGCTGCTCGGGCGCGAGATGTCGACAGTGTCGGACGCCGAGCGTGGGCGCATGCGCAACCAGTCGCTCGGCTTCGTCTATCAGTTCCACCATTTGCTGCCGGAATTCACTGCGCTCGAAAACGTCGCCATGCCGTTGACCATCCGCCGCATACCGCAGGCCGACGCGCACGCTCGTGCCGCCCGCATGCTCGAATCGGTCGGCCTCGGCCATCGGCTGGACCACACGCCGGGCGAGCTGTCCGGCGGCGAGCGTCAGCGCGCCGCCATCGCCCGCGCCCTGGTGACCGAGCCGCAATGCATCCTGGCCGACGAGCCCACCGGTAATCTGGATCGCCTGACGGCCGCCACGGTGTTCGATCTGATGCTCGATCTCAACGCCCGCCTGGGGACGTCGCTGGTCATGGTGACCCACGACCCCGATCTGGCCCAGCGCGCTCAGCGCGTGCTGGTGTTGCGCGACGGCTGCCTGCATCCGCACTGACCTGTCTGCATGAAGAGCGGCAAAAAAATGGCGCCTCGGGGCGCCGTTTTTTTTGCTTGCAGGGATCGTTCGGTCACGTGCCGGCTTGATTGAGATTGCGCTTTTGCGTGGGGGGCTACGTCCGTAAGTGCAGCGCGGCGCCCAGGGCGGCGCCGACTATGCGACATAAGGGGGAAAGCGCGTCAGTGAGGCGCGTCTTCGAGCAGCCCGACGTCGTCGTGCTCGCGCTGGTTGGCCTCGAAGCGCAGCTTGACCAGGTACATGGTGCCGGCGACGAACAGGCCGAACAGCACGATGACCGCATTCACCGACAGGCCGCTGCGTACCAGCAGGGCGTACAGGCCGGTCATGACGAGAATCGACAGGTTTTCGTTGAAATTCTGTACCGCGATCGAATGGCCCGCGCCCATCAGCACGTGGCCGCGGTGCTGCAGCAGTGCATTCATTGGCACGACGAAAAAGCCCGACAGCGCGCCGACGATGACCATCAGGAACATCACCGCCATCATGCGCAGATGCAGATGGACTTCGATGGAATTGCCGAACCAGCTGAACGCCCCGCCCACGTGTTCGCGGGGGATGAAGGGCAGCAGCACCATCAGCGGGACGATCAGACCCATGGCGACACCGATGGGAATGACGCTGGCCGACTTGCGCAGCGTCAGCCAGCGGGCCGCGGCGATCGCGCCGATGGCCACGCCCACGGCGACCACGCCCTGCAATTGGGTGGCCTTGGACAGGCTCAGGCCCATGGTGTGAAAGGCCCAGTCGATGACGATGAATTGCAGCGTGGCGCCGGCACCCCAGAACAGCGTGGTGACGGCCAATGAAATCTGGCCGAGCTTGTCGCGCCACAGCAGCTTCACGCAGTGCGCGAATTCGTGAATCAAATAGAGCGGGCTGTGCTTGAGCGGCTTGTGGTCGACGCCGGTGTCCGGCACGTAGCGATTGAAGATGGCGGCAATGACGTACAGCAGGCCCACCAGCAGGATGCTGGCCTGGTCGCCCGTGCGGATGCCCGGAATGCCCAGGCCCATGGCCCAGTCGCGGAAGTCCGGCAGGATCAGCGCGCCGCCGAGCAGCGAGCCGAGAATGATGGCACCCACGGTGAGGCCCTCGATCCAGCCATTGGCCGTGACCAGTTTGGAGGGCGGCAGCATTTCGGTGAGGATGCCGTACTTGGCGGGAGAATAGGCGGCGGCACCCAGGCCGACGACGGCGTATGCCACCAGGGGATTCATGCCGGCGAGCATCATGCCGCAGCCGACGATCTTGACGCTGTTGCTGATCAGCATCACCCGCCACTTGGGCATGGAGTCGGCGAAGGCGCCTACGAACGCCGCCAGCACGACGTACGAAATCGTGAAGGAGGTCTTCAGCAGGGGTGTGTACTCGGGCGGCGCCTGCAGGTGCTGCAGAATCGCAATGGCGCAGATCAGCAAGGCGTTGTCCGCCAGCGCTGAAAAGAACTGCGCCAGCATGACAATATAGAAACCCAAGCCCATGTATCTCTCTTATGCGGGCGAAAGCGCGTTTATACCACAGACAGTTTCCAGTACCTGCGCTGCGAACGTGTGAATTGGCGTGGCGACACGAATGGCGACAGGTAAGTGCCGTCCGCCTCACAAAAGCGTGACAGCCAGGATCGTTTGTGCTGCAATGACGGGAATAAAAAGTTCTTATACAGGGTGGCGCCATGGCTGACCGGAGATTGCAGGTCTTTCACGCCGTCGCAAGGCACGGCTCGTTCACACGCGCGGCTGAAACGCTGTTCATGACACAGCCGGCCGTGACCTTCCAGATCAAGCAACTGGAAGAGCAATTCAACACGCGCCTGCTCGATCGCGGGCACGGCAAAGTCACGCTCACACCGGCGGGCGAAATCGTCTTCGCCTATGCCGAGCGCATTCTCGGGCTGTCCGACGAGATGGAAACACGCATCAACGAGCTCACCGACGAGCTCACCGGCGTGCTGACCATCGGCGTGAGTCCGACCATCGCCGCTTACTGGCTGCCGCAGTTGCTGACGCGTTTCAAGCAGAAATACCCACGCGTGATGCCGCGCCTGTTCGTCGGCAATTCCGAAAACATCGAAAACCGCGTGCTGTCGCACGACATCGACGTCGGCATGGTCGAAAAGGATTCACGCGACGCCGATCTCGAATGCACGCTGGCCTATCGCGATGAACTGATGGTGGTGGTGCCGCCGGGGCACATGCTGGCCAAGGTCGCTTCGGTGCGTGCCGAAGACCTGCAGCCGTTCCCCTTCGTCGATCGCGATCCGGGCGCGGCGATCCGGGCGCTGGCCGAAGAGTTCTTCCGCGCCTCGGGCGTGCCGCCCGAAAACCTTGCGCGCACGGCCGAACTGGGCAGTCTCGCGGTCATCAAGCAACTGGTGCGCGACGGCATGGGCTTCGCCATCATTTCGCGCGCCTCGCTGACGCGCGATCTGCGCGATGGCACCCTGGTGGCGGTATCGCTCGAACCGCGCCTGTATTCGTCGCTCAACGTGCTGGTGCCCAAAGACCGCTTCCGCGCCCGCCTGCACTCGACCTTCGCTGAATTCGCTGTCCAGCACATGTCCGAACTGACCCAGGGCGGGTCGGTTCCGGGCGATAATGCGCTGGTCGTCGACAACCCGCATCCTTGACGGGCACGGCGCCGGCTCGTCCGGCGCCGATCCGCGACGGGCCGCAAGACCCGCCGTCGCCCCCTCCAGACTCATGGCACGACCGATCCGCGCACGCATCGACACCCTGGCTTTCCGTTTCAACTATCTCCTGGCCCAGGCCCGCGCGCCGCACGCCCGCGCCTGGGCGGTGGTCAAGGCCAACGCCTACGGTCACGGCATCGTGCCCTGCGCCAAGGCCATCGCCGATATCGCCGACGGCTTTGCGCTGCTCGAAGCGAGCGAAGCCGGCGCCTTGCGCCGGGCCGGCATCACGCAGCCGATCATGTTGCTGGAAGGCGCCTTCCGCCAGGACGACGTGCTCATGGCGGCCGAACTGAACCTGACCCTGACCGTGCACAACGCCGAGCAACTGCGCATGCTCGAACTGATGGAATTGCCGCGCCCGGTCGACGTGTTCATCAAGCTCAATACGGGCATGAACCGGCTGGGTTTGCCGCCATCCTGCGCAGCCCAGGTGCTGGCTCGTTTGCGCGCCTGTCCGCAGGTCGGCCAGATCGGTGCCATGACGCACTTTTCGTGCGCCGACGACGTGCGCGGCATCGAAGCCGCCTGGAGCCTGTTCGACAGTGCCACGCGCGAACTCGGCGTGCCGCGCAGCGCCGCCAATTCGGCGACCCTGCTGCGTTTTCCGCATGCCCACGCCGACTGGGTGCGGCCCGGCATCATGCTGTACGGCGGCTCGCCGATGCCGCAACTGGAAAGCTGCGCGGCGCTCGGTCTGCGTCCGGTGATGACGCTGGAGAGCGAACTGATCGGCGTGCAGTCGATCGCCGCCGGTCAGCACGTCGGTTATGGCGCGTCTTTCGTGGCCGACCGCGCCATGCGCGTGGGCGTCGTGGCCTGTGGCTACGCCGACGGCTATCCGCGCCACGCCGGTACCGGCACGCCGATCCTCGTCGATGGCGTGCGCACGCGCACCCTGGGCCGGGTATCGATGGACATGCTGGCCGTCGACCTCACCGAACTACCCGCCGCCACCGTCGGCACGCCGGTCACGCTGTGGGGTGAAGGCCTGCCGGCAGACGAAGTCGCCAGTGCCGCCGGCACGGTGTCGTATGAACTCTTCTGTGCATTGGCCCAGCGCGTGCCGGTGCTGACGAGCTGAACAATGGCCAAGGCCAAGTCGATCTACGTGTGCACCGAATGCGGTGCGCAAAGCCCCAAATGGCAGGGCCAGTGCCCCGGTTGCGGGCAGTGGAACACCCTCGTCGAGAGCGTTGCCGAAAGCGCGCCGCAGAGCGGCCGTTTTGCTTCGCTGGCGGCCGGGGCCGGCAAGTTGCAGACCCTCGGCGAGATCGATCCGCGCGAGGCGCCGCGCCAGGCCACCGGCATCGATGAACTCGATCGCGTACTGGGCGGCGGCCTCGTGCCCGGCATGGTGGTGCTGATCGGGGGCGACCCCGGCATCGGCAAGTCGACCCTGCTGTTGCAAGCGTTGGCGCAGATGCAACCGCATCAGCGGGCCCTGTACGTGAGCGGCGAAGAATCCACCGAGCAGGTCGCCCTGCGGGCGCGCCGCCTGCAACTGGACTGCGCCGCGCTGCCCTTGCTGCCG
The DNA here is from genome assembly GCA_047605765.1 of Rhodocyclaceae bacterium. Lineage (GTDB taxonomy): Bacteria > Pseudomonadota > Gammaproteobacteria > Burkholderiales > Rhodocyclaceae > JBGVSA01. The sequence goes on along the minus strand of JASGFB010000004.1, from coordinate 33,575 downwards.
GAAATCAATCTCGAACGCGTCCTGGCGACGCTGCGCGACGCCAAGCCCACCGTAGCGGTGATCGATTCGATCCAGACGCTGTATTCCGAAACACTGCAGTCCGCCCCCGGCTCGGTGGCGCAGGTGCGCGAATGCGCAGCGCAACTGACGCGCTACGCCAAGTCGACCGGCACCAGCGTGATCCTCGTCGGCCACGTCACCAAAGACGGTGCGCTGGCCGGCCCGCGCGTGCTCGAACACATCGTCGACACCGTGCTGTATTTCGAAGGCGACACGCACTCGAGTTTCCGCCTGGTGCGCGCCATCAAGAATCGCTTTGGCGCGGTCAACGAACTGGGCGTGTTCGCCATGACCGACAAAGGGCTGCGCGGCGTATCCAACCCGTCGGCGCTGTTCCTGTCGCAGCACGCCGAGCCCGTGCCCGGCGCCTGCGTGCTGGTGACGCAGGAGGGCACGCGCCCTTTGCTGGTAGAGATCCAGGCCCTGGTCGACATGGCCCACAGCCCCAGCCCGCGCCGCCTGTCGGTGGGGCTCGAGCAGAACCGGCTGGCCATGCTGTTGGCTGTGCTGCATCGGCACGGCGGCATCGTCTGTTCGGATCAGGACGTGTTCATCAATGCCGTCGGCGGTGTCAAGATCACTGAGCCGGCGGCCGACCTGGCGGTGTGCCTGGCGATTGTCTCGTCCCTGCGCAGCAAGCCGCTGCCAGCCAAGCTGGTGGTGTTCGGCGAAATCGGCCTGGCCGGCGAGATCCGGCCGGCCCCGCGCGGCCAGGAACGCCTGCGCGAAGCGGCCAAGCTGGGCTTCGAGGTTGCCCTGATCCCCACCGCCAATGCCCCCAAGCAGCCGATCCCGGGCATGGTGGTGCGGGCGGTCGACCGCATCGAGCAGGCCATGGAGGCGCTGCGCGAATTCTCGTAAGCGAGGAGTTGGAGATGAGCGCCAAACACTGCATCATCCGCGCGGACGACATGGACGCGATGCCGGAGCAGCGCCTGAGCCATCCGCTCGATGAGCAGGCGGTGCGCCACACCCGTTCGCTGGGCGACGCCACCGGTCTGACGCGGGTGGGCGTCCACGTGGTGCGCGTACCGCCGGGTGGACTGACCACGGTCAAGCATCGCCATGCCTTTGTGGACGAATTCATCTACATACTCGAAGGCGAGGCCAGCGTCGAACTCGACGCGGCCAGCCACGTGGTGCGGGCGGGCGATTTCATCGGTCTGCCGGCACATGGTCCGGCCCACGCCATGCGCAACACGGGCACGGGCGAATTGCGGTATCTGGTCGGCGGCACCCGGCCGGAGTTCGATGTGTGCGATTACCCCGACAAGGGGTGTCGCTTGTACCTGTCGGTCCACGGCGCGCAGCGACATCGTGATTTCGTCGCCACCGACGACGTCGATCGACGGTAAGCTCGCGCGGCGGCACAACTGCCGCGCGGGGCAATTTTTCATTCAATTGGACGAAGAGAACATGCGAAACAAGTGGCTGGTCGGCAACTGGAAAATGCACGGCAACCTTGCCAGCAACCGAGCGCTGATCGAAAAGCTGCGCGGCGCCCTGCCGACCCTCACCGAAGGGGCTGAAATGGTGGTGTGCCCGGCCTTCCCGTACATCCCGCAACTGGCGCAGTTGCTCGAAGGCAGCAGCATCCACCTGGGCGCGCAGAACGCCTCCGACCACCTGAACGGCGCCTACACGGGCGAGACCTCGCCGCTGATGCTCAAGGAGCTGGGCTGCGACATGGTCATCATCGGCCACTCCGAGCGCCGTTATTACCAGCATGAAAACGACGGCCTGATGGGCCGCAAGTCGCTCGCAGCGATCGATGCCGGCCTGGTGCCCATCATCTGCGTGGGCGAGACCGCCGAAGAGCGCGACGCCGGCCGCACCCACGAAGTGCTGGCGCGCCAGCTCGATGCCGCCTTCGGTTACATCCGCACCGCCCACGACAAGATCGTGCTGGCCTACGAGCCGCGCTGGGCCATTGGCACCGGCATCGCCGCCACGCCCGAAATCGTGCAGGAAGAACACGCCTTCCTGCGTGCCCGCGTGGCGCAGCGCGATCCGAACTTCGCCGCCAGCATGCCGATCCTGTACGGCGGCAGCGTCAAGGCCAGCAATGCGGCCAGCCTGTTCAACATGCCCGACGTCGACGGCGGCCTGATCGGTTCGGCGGCCCTGATGGCCGAGGAATTCGTCGCCATTTATGCGGCCCTCGCCAAGGCCCACACGGCAGCGGCCAAGAGCGCGTGATGCGGCAGATCGTTCTCGATACCGAAACCACCGGGCTGGATTGGCGCACGGGCGATCGCGTGGTCGAAATCGGCTGCGTGGAGATGCTCGGGCGCAAGCTCACGGGCAACAACTATCACGTGTACCTCAACCCGCAACGTGAGGTCGGCGATTCGGAACGCATCCACGGGCTGTCGGACGATTTCCTGTCCGACAAGCCGCTGTTCGATCACATCTCGCGCGAATTCGCCGATTACATCGACGGCGCGCAGTTGATCATCCATAACGCAAGCTTCGACGTCGGCTTCCTGAACATGGAATTCGACCGCCTCGGCCTGCCCAAGATCGACGTGGTCTGTCACCCCGAGGTGATCGACACCGTGCGCATGGCCAAGGACATGTTCCCTGGCAAGAAGGCATCGCTGGATGCCTTGTGCACGCGCTACGAGATCGACAATTCGCATCGCACGCTGCACGGCGCCTTGCTGGATGCCGAGCTGCTGGCCGAAGTGTATCTGGCCATGACCCGTGGCCAGGAAAGCCTGACCATCGGGTTCGAAGAAGAAACCGCCGAACTGGTGGCGGCAAGTTTCACCCACAACGCCGAGCGCGCGCCGCTGTTGATCGTGCGCGCCAATGACGAAGAACTGGCCGCCCACGGCAGCGCCCTGGCCGATATCGACAAGGCCACCAAGGGCCAATGCCTGTGGCTGCCCAAGGACGCCGCGGCCGCCTGACCCCACGCATCGCCATGACACAGAAGCAATACGACGAATCTTCCTTCCGCGTCCTCAAGGGACTGGAGCCGGTGCGCGAACGCCCCGGCATGTATACGCGCACGGATTCCCCCACGCACATCGTGCAAGAGGTGATCGACAACGCGGCCGACGAAGCGCTCGCCGGCTTTGCCCGCAACATCCACGTGGCGCTGTTCCGTGACGGCTCGGTGGCGGTCACCGACGACGGTCGCGGTATTCCGGTCGGCCTGCATCCGCAGGAAGGCATCCCGGTGGTGGTGCTGGCCTATACGGTGCTGCACGCCGGCGGCAAGTTCGACAAAAAAAGCGGTAACTCCGCTTACGCGTTCTCCGGCGGCCTGCACGGCGTCGGCGTGGCGGTCACTGCCGCGCTGTCGACACGGGTCGAGGTCGAAGTGCGCCGCGACGGCAAGATCCATCAGATCGAATTCTCCAACGGCGGCCGTGACATCGGCGCGCTGCGCGAGGTCGGCAACGCCGGCAAGCAGACCGGCACGCGTGTGCGGGTATGGCCGGATGGGCGCTACTTCGATTCGCCGCGCATCCCGCAGGCCGAAATCGAACGCCTGCTGCGTTCCAAGGCCGTGCTGCTGCCGGGCGTCAAGGTGATGCTCGACGTCGAGCAGGCCGATGGCGGTTTTGCGCGCCAGGACTGGCATTACACCGACGGTCTGGCGGGCTACCTGCGCGAGATGGTCGCCGGCGCCGAGGGGGCTGCGCCGCTGTTCACCGGCGAAGCCTATGCCGGCGCCGACGAAGACTTCGCCCAGGGCGAAGGCGCCGCCTGGAGCCTGGGCTGGTTCGACGGCATGCAACTGACCGAAAGCTATGTAAACCTCATTCCCACGGTTGCCGGAGGGACCCATGAATCGGGCCTGCGCAGCGGCGTGTTCGAAGCGGTCAAGAGCTTCATCGAACATCACAGCCTGCTGCCCAAGGGCGTCAAGCTGCAGCAGGAAGACGTCTGCGGCAAGATGAGCTTTGTGTTGTCGGCGCGCATCCTCGATCCGCAATTCCAGGGCCAGGTGAAGGAAAAGCTCAACTCGCGCGAAGCCGTCAAGCTGGTCTCGGGCATGGTGTTGCATCCGTTCGAAGCCTGGCTCAACCAGAACGTCGAATACGGCCGCGCCATTGCCGAGCTGGCCATCAAGCAGGCGCAATCGCGCCTGAAGAGCGCGCAGAAGGTCGAAAAGCGCAAGAGCGGCGGCGTCGCCGTGCTGCCCGGCAAACTGTCGGACTGCGAAAGCGAGAACATCGCCGACAACGAGCTGTACCTGGTCGAGGGCGATTCGGCCGGCGGCTCGGCCAAGCTCGCGCGCGATCGCGAAGTCCAGGCCATCCTGCCGCTGCGCGGCAAGGTGCTCAATTCATGGGAAGTCGATCCCAACCGTCTGTTCGCCAATGCCGAAATCCATGACATTTCGGTGGCCATCGGCGTCGATCCGCATCCACCGGAAGCGCCGGCCAGCGTGCTGGCCAACCTGCGCTACGGCAAGGTCGTCATCATGGCCGACGCCGACGTGGATGGCTCGCATATCCAGACGTTGCTGTTGACGCTGTTCCTGCGGCACTTCCCGCGCATGGTGCGGGCCGGTCACGTGTATATCGCCATGCCGCCGCTGTATCGCGTGGATGTGCCGGCCCAGGGCAAGAAGCGCCCAGCGCGCCGTTTCTATGCGCTGGACGACAACGAGCTGTCCGCCATTCGCGACCGTCTGGTCAAGGAAGGCTTCCGCATCGAACAACTCGAAATCGGCCGCTTCAAGGGGCTGGGCGAAATGCGCCCCGATCAGCTCAAGGAAACCGCCATGGACCCGGCCACGCGTCGTGTGCTGCCGGTGACCCTGGATGAAGAGAACGCGCCGCCCACGCAGGCCCTGTTCGATCTGCTGATGGGCAAGGGCGAGGCATCCGGCCGCCGTGCCTGGATGGAGGCCAAGGGCAATCTGGTCGAAGCCGACCTGTAAGGGGGCCTTTCGCGGCCGCTTCGATTACGCTGAATTCGCATCACGATCCGCATATGTCATCTCCTCACGACAACACGCCTGACGGCGAACTCGATCTGTTCGACGGTGCCGCGCCGCCCGTTGAGCCGCAGGCGCCGGCCGAACCGCCGCCGCCCGAGCAACCCCCGACGCTGAGCGATCTCCCCGACGACCACCTGCCCATCGCCGCTTTCGCCGAGCGCGCCTATCTGGCGTACGCCATGAGCGTCGTGCGTGGGCGGGCCCTGCCGCAGGTGGAAGACGGCATGAAGCCGGTGCAGCGCCGCATCCTTTTTGCCATGAGCGAAATGCGGCTGGTGCCCAACGCCAAGCCGGTCAAGTCGGCTCGCGTGGTGGGCGACGTCATCGGTAAGCTGCACCCGCACGGTGATCAGTCCGTCTATGACGCCGCCGTGCGCATGGCGCAGGATTTCTCGCTGCGCTACCCGCTCATCGACGGCCAGGGCAATTTCGGCTCGCGCGATGGCGACGGCGCGGCCGCCATGCGTTACACCGAAATGCGCCTGACGCCGATCGCCGAGCTGCTGTTGTCGGAGATCGACATGGGCACCGTCGATTTCGTGCCCAACTACGACGGCGCCTTCGACGAACCCAAGCTGTTCCCGGCACGCCTGCCGATGTTGCTGCTCAATGGCGCCTCCGGCATCGCGGTGGGGATGGCGACCGAATGCGTGCCGCACAATCTGCGCGAAGTGGCGGCCGCCGCCACCCTGCTCATCAAGAAGCCGGACGCCAGCCTGGACGACATCCGCGCGTTGCTGCCGGGGCCGGATTTCCCGGGGGGCGGTCAGATCATTTCGCCCGATGCCACGCTGCGCGACGCCTATGAGAGCGGCCGCGGTTCGATCCGCATGCGCGCGCGCTGGCGCATCGAACAACTGGCGCGTGGCGCGTGGCGCATCATCATCAATGAGCTGCCGCATGGTGTGTCGGCCGCCAAGGTGCTGTCGGAAATCGAAGCGGTGACCAATCCGCAGCCCAAGACCGGCAAGAAAGAAATCACCCAGGACGAAAAGAACGCCAAGGCGCTGGTGCTCAGCGTGCTGGACGCCGCCCGCGACGAGTCGTCCGATAAAGAGCCGGTACGCCTGGTGTTCGAGCCCAAGTCGCGCACGCAGGATGCCGATGAGCTGATGCGCGTGCTGCTCTCGCACACCAGCCTGGAGTCGACCGTCCCGGTCAACTTCACCGTGGTGGGCCGCGACGGCCGCCCGGGGCAGAAGGGCATCAAGACGCTGCTGCTCGAATGGATCGACTTCCGTTACGTCACGGTCGAGCGCCGTACGCGCCACCGCCTGGGACAGGTCGAGCGCCGCATCCACATCCTCGAAGGGCGTCAGGCTGCCTGGCTGCACATCGATGAAGTCATCAAGGTCATCCGCGAATCGGACGAACCGAAGGCCGAACTGATGGCGCGCTTCGAGCTGTCCGAAATGCAGGCCGAGGACATCCTCGAAATTCGCCTGCGCCAGTTGGCCAAGCTCGAATATCTGCAGATCGAAAAGGAACTGGCTGGCCTGCGCGATGAGCGCACCACGCTGCTGGACCTGCTCGAGAACCGCAACGCCATGACCCGCCTGATCCTCAAGGAGATGGCCGAGGACACCAAGAAATACGGCGATGACCGTCGCACGTTGATCGAAGCGGCCGCCTCGGTGGTGGCCACCGATGCCCCGGTGATCGACGAGCCGGTGACGGTGATCCTGTCGCGCAATGGCTGGATTCGCACGCGCCAGGGCCACGGTGTCGATCCGCAGACCCTCAGCTACAAAACGGGGGATGCCGCCTTTGCGGTGATCGAAACGCGTACCGCCTGGCCGTACATCATCCTCGACACGCTGGGTCGCGCCTATTCGATCCGCATCACCGACCTGCCTGGCGGGCGTGGCGATGGCGTACCAGTGACCACGCTCATCGAACTGCAGACGGGGGCCCGCGTGGCGGTGGCCCTGTCGGACGCGCCGGAAGTCTCGTACTTCTTCGCCGGCAGCGGCAGCTACGGCTTCATTACGCAGTTGTCCGAACTGGTCAGCCGCCAACGTGCCGGCAAAGCCTTCATGACCATGGAAGAGGGCGAAACCGTCCTCAGTCCGGCGCGTGTCGAAGGCGAATGGCTGGCGGCGCTGTCGGGCAATGGCCGCCTGTTGTACTTCCCGCGTGCCGAAATGAAGACCATGCCGCGCGGTCGCGGCATGATCATCATGGGGCTCGACGAGAAAGAAGCGCTGGTGGCCGTAGCCTGTCCGCCCAAGGATGAACTCCTGGTGCAGGGCACCGGCGTGCGCGGCGGCAAGCCGATCGAATTCGTGCTCAAGGGCGCGGCGCTGGAAAACTGTCGCGGCAAGCGCGCTCGCAAGGGCGGCGGCCTGCCGCAGAAGCTCAAGCCGACGGGGCTGCAGACGGTCGGTTGACACGGCCTGCGCAGGGCCATGCGGGTGTGCCATCGGCACATCGGTATCGCATAAAACAAAACGGGCGCCGTGGCGCCCGTTTTGCTTGCCTGGCGTGCCCGCTCAGAAGCGATAGCCCACGCCGATGCTGTACAGCCAGGGATCGAGGCGGACTTCGGATACCTTGGTGCCGTTGGACTTCACGTCGGCCGACAGCCAGACCTTCTTGATGTCGGCGTTCAGATACCAGTTGCGCGTGAGTTGATAGTCGGCGCCCACTTGCAATGCCGGTTGCACGCTCCACTTCGACAGCGAGAGCGTCCCGCCGGCGATGTCGGCATCCCAGATGCGCGTGAAGTTCACGCCTGCTCCCACGTAGGGGCGGATGACCGCCTGGGGCATGAAGTGGTATTGCACCAGCAGGGTCGGCGGCAGGTGCTTGAAGGTGCCGATCCTGTTGCCATCCAGGCTGACGTCCTGCTTTTGCGGCACGGTCAGCACCAGTTCGGTGGCGATGTTGGGCGTGAAGAAATAGCTGACGTCGAATTCCGGAATCCACTTGCTGTTGACCGAAATACGATCCGATGCGCCGACGCCGCCAATGGGATCGGACTTGTTGACCATGTCGAGATAGGTGCCGCGCAGGCGCAGCAGCCAGGGTCCTTCCTGTTGAGCCTGTGCCATGGCTGCCCCGGTGGTGAGCGCCAACAGGCTCGCCAATGCCGTCAATCGAAGAGTGGAAGACAGAGTGTTCATGAAGGCTATCCTTGGTGTCAGAGAAGTTTCTCTCTTGGGCTTAGGGCGCGCCTTCGGCATGTAGGTAAGGTCTCTGTCGGGGCGCATTGTTTGTATCAAGTCCAAAAGGCAGCCCAATTTAGGGGACATACAACCTACATTTTTTGATCTGGCTCAGAAGTCACCCTGCTGCTCGCATGGGTATTTGCCCGCACAGACAAAGGCACGGGGCAGGCGTAGCAGCGATATGCAGGATGAAAACAGTGGGGCCCCCTCCGTTCGTGAACAAAAAAACGCCCCGGACTGCGGGGCGTATGAGGGGGGGATGTGCTCGGTTAGCGCCGCGTCTGCTGGCTGTAGACGAAGTCGTCGTAGCTCTTTTCGGCCACGCGGAACCACAGGTATTCGTCGTCGCGGAATTTCTTCCACTGGTCGTAGATCTTCTTGAACTTGGCGTTCTTGGCGGCCGTTTCATCGTAGAACTCGAACGCCGCCTTGTATGCCGCCTGCATCACATCGCGCGGGAACTGACGCAGTTGCGTGCCGCTGGCGACCAGGCGGCGCAGGGCGGCAACGTTTTTGACGTCGTACTTGGCCTGCATTTCGACGTGGGCCGCCGAGCAGGCCGATTCCAGTATCTGCTGGTAATCCTTGGGCAGCTCGGCCCATTTCTTGGCATTCACGTACACCGTGATCTGCGGGCCGCCCTCCCAGAATCCCGGGTAGTAGTAATACTTGGCGACCTTGTTGAAGCCGAGCTTTTCATCGTCATACGGGCCGACCCATTCAGCGGCGTCGATGGTGCCCTTCTCCAGCGCCGGATAGATGTCGCCCCCCGGAATCTGCTGCGGTACCACCCCGAGCTTGGCCATCACCGAGCCGGCCGCGCCACTGATGCGGAACTTGAGCCCTTGGAGATCCTTGACCGTTTTGATCTCCTTGCGATACCAGCCGCCCATCTGCACGCCGGTATTGCCACAGGGGAAATTCACGATGTTGTAGTCGCGGAAGAACTCGCGCATCAGGTCCATGCCGCCGCCTTCGAACATCCAGGCGGTCTGTTGGCGGCTGTTGAGGCCGAAGGGCAGGGCAGTATCGATGGCGAACGTGGTGTCCTTGCCGACGAAGTAATAGCTGCAGGTATGGCCCATTTCGACGGTGGCGTCCTTGACGGCGTCGCACACGCCGGGGCCGGGAACGATCTCACCGGCTGCGAACACCTGGATTTCGAACTTGCCGTTGGTGGCCACTTTGACGCGCTGGGCCACCGATTCGGCGGCACCATAAATGGTATCCAGGCTCTTGGGGAAGCTCGATGCCAAGCGCCATTTGATGTTCGGTTGGGAGGACTGGGCAATGGCCGGTGCCGCCAAGGCGCCTGCTGCCAGCCCCGCACTGGCATTTTTCAAGAATGAACGACGTTCCACTGTGCTATCCCCTCTGTTGTGGTGTGTAAGAAAACGCCGAAATTCCATCGGATTATAGGAATTGCTAATGCAACTGCGCCTAGGGGGAACCCGCAGGCATATTGCACCCCGCTCCCACCGAGGGAGGGGTTGCCGGCACCATCGGGCAGTAAATTGACGGCCGGTGCGGGCGCCGGGGCCGGCTTGGGGCACACTGGGCCGGTTTGTTGCGGGGCGTCGTCATGCGGTCCCGTTTCGTTCGAGCGCCTGAGTGCGTAGAAGGAGAAGACATGCGGTTGTTCAGATCGAACGCGGTGGTGTTGGCCTGCCTGGCATTGAGCGCCTGTGCGGGTATTTCGCAATCCGGCAGTTGGCGCGATCCACAGTTCGGTGGGCCGGCGCTGAAGAATGTGCTGGTCGTGGCGGCGGGCGACGCCCAGACGCAACGCCGCATCGTCGAGGACACCCTGAGCAATGTGCTGCGCCAGTGGGGCGTACGGGCGGCGGTAAGCTACACCGCGGTGGATGCCGTCAAGGGTGACAATGCCGCCGGCATCGTCGGCCTGCCGGCTGTGCAGGCGGCGCTGCGCTCGGCGGGCGCCGATGGGGCGTTGGTGGTGAGAGTGCTGCGCGTGGATCGCGGCTACAACAGCGGGCCGAGCTTCGGCGTCGGGGTTGGCGGAGGCAGCGGCGGTTGGGGCGGGGGCTGGAGTGGCGGTGGCGTGGGGGTGTCGATTCCCATCGGCGGTGGCGATGGCACTTCGGCGGCGGATGCCACCACGGTCGAGGCGGCCATGACATCGATGGCCAGCGGCAAGCTCGTGTGGTCCGCCACGTATAGCCTCAATGGTGCGCTCGACGCTGGCGCGGCGGCCGAGCGCCTGTCCAGGCAGATTGTCACCGATCTGCGCAAGGATGCCGTCATCTGATTGCCGGCCGTGCCGGCGGTCGACAAGAAAGGGGGCCGCGGCCCCCTTTTTTCATCGTCATGCGGCGCCGGATCAGGCCCCGGCCAGCGTCATGCCATCGATGACGATCGAACCCGACTGTTTGCCGCCGCGCACGATCACGTCGTTGCCGACGGCGCGCACGTTGCGGAACATGTCGCGCAGATTGCCGGCAATGGTGACTTCCTGCACCGGCTGGCGGATCTCGCCGTTCTCGATCCAGTAGCCGGCGGCACCGCGCGAATAGTCGCCGGTCACGTAGTTGACGCCCTGACCGAGCAGTTCGGTCACCAACAGGCCGCGGCCGATGTCGGCAGCCAGCTCGGCCAGGCTGCGCTCGCCGGCCTCCAGCACCAGGTTGTGGCTGCCGCCGGCATTGCCGGTAGAGCGCATGCCCAGCTTGCGCGCCGAGTACGAACCGAGGAAATACGCCTGCAGCACGCCGTCGCGCACGATGTCGCGTGCCTGGGTGCCGACGCCTTCGTCATCGAACGGGGTGCTGGCCAGCGCCTTGGGCACGGTCGGGTCTTCGCGCAACTGCACGATGGGCGAGAAGATCTGTTCGCCCAGCGCGTCGAGCAGGAAGGACGAACGCCGATACAGGCTGCTGCCGCTGGCGGCGTGCACCAGGTTGCTGATCAGGCCGCAGGCCAGCGGTGCTTCGAAGATTATCGGTACGTTGCAGGTCGGCACACGGCTCGCACCCAGGCGCGACAGGGCCCGGCGTGCCGCATAGTCGCCCACGCGCGCGGCATTGGGGAGTTCGTGCGCATCGCGACGCGAGGCGTACCAGTCGTCGCGCTGCATGTCCTCGCCTTCGCCGGCGATCACCGAGCACGACAGAGAATGGCGCGAGGTGGCAAAGCCGGCATTGAAGCCCAGGCTGTTGGCGGCGACGAACTGCGAGGCCTGGCGCGACACCGATGCGCCTTCGGAATTCTTGATGAACGGGCTGACCGCAAAGGCGGCCGCTTCGCAGTAGCGGGCCAGTTCGACGGCGTCTTCCACCGTGATGTCCCACGGGTGATACAGGTCGAGTGCCGCGATGTCGGCTTGGCCGCCACGCCACAGCAGGGCTTCGTCGGCCAGGCCCGCACATGCGTCCGGCGCCGTGAAGCGGGCGATCGACAGTGCCGCGTCGACCGTCGAACGCAGCGCCGCCGCCGAAAAATCGGACGAACTGGCGTGGCCGCGCTGCTGGCCCAGGTACACCGTGACACCGATGCCCTTGTCGCGGTTGTACTCGATGGTTTCGACCGCGCCGCGGCGCACCGTCACAGACTGCCCGGAGCCCTCGGAGACATCGGCCTCGCAGGCGGTGGCGCCACGCGATTTGGCGTAGTCGAGGATTTGCTGAGCGATGTCGCGCAGCGCTTGCTGCGAATAGCTGAATCCGTCTTGTGTGCTGGCCATGGGGTGGGGGTGCCGCGCTCGCAAAAGCTATAATCTTACCAACTCTGGCCGGCACCGTCCCCTGTGGGGTGCCGGCCCCCATGCCCGCCGTGGCGCCCCCGCGCACACCGGGCCTTTTTTTGCGACCGCACGATCCCATGCACCATAACGACGCTCAAGACCACGACGAATACGACGGCCCCTCCAAATCGCAGCGCAAGCGCGACATGGATGCCCTGCAGGATCTGGGGGCCGAGCTGGTGGCCCTGCCGGTGGATCGCTTCAAGAAGATGGACGTGCCCGAGGCGCTGCGCGATGCCATCCTCGAAATGCACCGCATCACCAAGCACGAGGCGCGCCGCCGCCAGATGCAGTACATCGGCAAGATCATGCGTGGTGTCGATCCGGCGCCTCTGCGCGCGGTGCTCGACGAAATCAAGGGCGTGTCGGCCGCCGCCACGGCGCATTTGCACCGGCTGGAGCGCCAGCGCGAGCGCCTGCTCGAAGACGAAAGCGTGCTCACCGAGATCGGTGACGCCTATCCGGACGCCGATCTGCAGCGCCTGCGCCAATTGCGCCGCAACGCCATCAAGGAACGCGAACAGAACAAGCCGCCGCGCGCCTTCCGCGAGATCTTCCAGATTCTGCGTGCGCTCGAAGACGTGAGCGCCGAGCCCGCCGGGGACGACGACGATGACGACGACAACGCCTGACGCGCTGCCGCGCCGGCCCACCGAGGCCAGCCCCTTCATCGTCGGGCTGGTGTCGATTTCCGATCGCGCCTCGGCTGGCGTTTATGATGACAAAGGCATTCCTGCGCTGCGCGAATGGCTGACCACGGCGCTGCGTTGTCCGTGGCGCGCCGAGGAACGCTTGATCGCCGACGAGCGCGCCGGTATCGAAGCCACCCTGACCGAACTGGCCGACGTGCACGGTTGCCACCTGATTCTCACCACCGGCGGCACCGGTCCGGCACCGCGCGATGTGACACCCGAAGCTACCCGTGCGGTCGGCGAGCGCGAAATGCCCGGTTTCGGTGAAGAGATGCGGCGTATCTCGCGCCACTTCGTGCCCACCGCCATCCTGTCGCGGCAGACGGCCGTCATCCGCGGCCGCTCGCTGATTCTCAACCTGCCGGGGCAGCCCAAGGCCATCCGCGAAACGCTCGAGGGCCTGCGCGCCGAGGACGGCACGCTGAGCGTGACCGGCGTCTTCGCCGCCATTCCCTATTGCATCGATCTGATCGGCGGCCCCTACATCGACACCCACGAAGCCGTCATCGCCGCCTTCCGCCCCAAGAGCGCGCCGCGACCGGCCGACTGAACGCGGCGCCAGCATTTCTTGCGCGCAAAAAAAACGCCGGCCCCCGTCAAGGGGCCGGCGTTTTTCATGCAGTGCAGCGCTTACGAAGCGGCGCGGGCCGCCTTGGCCATGCGGCCGGTGCGCGAGGCGCCGTAACCGATCGCCAGGGCGATGAACCACAGCGGCGTGATGTACAGCGCCATGCGCGTGTCTTCCTTGAGCGTCAGCAGACCGAGCACGAACACGAAGAACACCAGGCACACCCAGCACATGGCGACGCCACCCGGCATCTTGTACTTGGATGCCGCGTGCAGGGCGGGGCGCTGCTTGCGGTAGGCCATGTACGAACACAGGATGATCGACCACACGAACATGAAGCAGATGGCCGAGATCGTCGTCACCAGGGTGAAGGCTGTGATCACGTCCGGTTCGATGTAGATCAGCACTACGCCGCCGAGCAGGCAGATGCACGAGAAGATCAGGCCGCGCGCCGGCACCGCGCGCTTGGACAACTGCGCGAAGCTTTGCGGCGCATCACCGTCCTGCGCCAGACCGTACAGCATGCGGCTGGTCGAGAAGATGCCGCTGTTGGCCGACGAGGCCGCCGAAGTCATCACCACGAAATTGATGACACCGGCCGCAGCCGGCAGGCCAGCCAGCAGGAACAGCGCCACGAACGGGCTCTGCTCGGGCTGCACGCTGTTCCACGGCGTCACGCACATGATGGTGATCAGCGCCAGCACGTAGAACATGATGATGCGGATGGGAATCGAATTGATCGCCTTGGGCAGGGTCTTTTCCGGATCCTTGGTTTCGGCCGCGGCGGCACCCACCAGTTCGATGCCGACGAAGGCGAACACCGCTATCTGGAAGCCCGCGAAGAAGCCCATGACCCCCTTGGGGAACATGCCACCGTCGTTCCACAGGTGGCCGAGCGAGGCGGTCACGCCGTTGGGCGACTGGTAGTGGGTCAGCACCATGTAGGCACCCATCAGGATCAGGCCGACGATGGCCACGATCTTGATCATGGCGAACCAGAACTCCATTTCACCGAACAGCTTCACGGTGGCCAGGTTCAGGCTCAGCAGCAACACCACGCAGGCCAGTGCGGGCATCCACTGCGGCAGGTCGGGCATCCAGAACTGCGCGTAGCCAGCGACGGCGACGACGTCGGCGATGCCGGTCACCACCCAGCAGAACCAGTAGGTCCAGCCGGTGAAAAAGCCGGCCCAGGGGCCGAGCAGGTCGGCGGCGAAATCACTGAACGACTTGTATTGCAGATTGGACAGCAGCAGCTCGCCCATGGCCCGCATGACGAAGAACAGCATGAAGCCGATGATCATGTAGACAAAGATGATGGACGGGCCGGCCAGGCTGATGGTCTTGCCCGAGCCCATGAACAGGCCGGTGCCGATGGCGCCGCCGATGGCGATGAGCTGAATGTGCCGGTTGCTGAGATTACGTCTGAGGTGATCCGAGTCTTCGTGTGGTGCGTTGTCTTTTTTCATATTGACCGTCTTGGTTGAAGCCCTGTCGCGTCTCCAGGCATGGGCCGGAGCGGCGCCTGCTGCATGTTGCGCCGCCATATTGTAATCAACTGCCAGGCGCGCACCGGCGCGGTGCGACGGTTGCGTCCCCGCGCATTAACGAGATTTTGACCGGTCACTGATTTGATTGATCGCAAAAAGGTGTGTATTGAAGGAACTCTTGACGCGAATGGCCATGCTTCGATGCCGCCCTCGATGCGCAGGGCGCAAGGCCAGACTGCGCTGCGACACAGTGCCCACCCGACAGGACACGCCATGCCAACGGCAAGCAAGAAGACCGTCACCGCCCGCAGATCGGCCCGCGCGCCGGCGCGGGAAACCGCCCCCACGCGGGTCAACGATCCCGAAGGCACGATGCGCGACATCATCGCCGTGGCGACGCAGGAGTTCTCGCAAAAAGGGCTGGCCGGTGCCCGCATCGACGAGATCGCCGAGCTCACGCGCGCCAGCAAGCGCATGATCTATTACTACTTCGGCAGCAAGGAAAACCTCTACGTCGCCGTGCTCGAAGAAGCCTACCGGCGCATCCGCAGCATCGAGGGCGGGCTGCACCTGGAAGATCTGCCGCCCGAAGAGGCGCTCGGCAAGCTGGTCAGCTTCACCTTCGACTACCAGCTCGCCAATCCCGACTTCATCCGTCTGGTCATGACGGAGAACATCAACAATGGGCAGTTCCTGGCCCAGTCGAAGATGATCCAGCAACTGAACGTGCCGGCCATCACGGCGGTGCACGATGTCTACGAGCGTGGCGTGGCGGCCGGGGCGTTTCGGCCGAACATCGACCCGGTGGACCTGCACCTGCTGATCAGTTCGCTGTGCTTTTTCAACGTGTCCAACCGGCACACGTTTTCGATCATTTTCAAGCGCGATATTTCATCCCCCAAAGAGCTGGAAAAACGCCGTGCCAGCATCGTCGAAATGGTCGCTCGTTACGTCAAGAACTAGGACTGGCAAGGCTTTGCGAAGCGTACGTGTATACCATCACAGCGAAAACTAACTAGTTCGTACATTCTTCAGCCACGACGACCCGGCGGCGCTCTGCGACACGCCCGGGCGATCACCCAGGAGAGAGACATGGATCGCATCATCCAGCGTTACTGCCGTCTGCTCGACGGCATAGCCGCCGTATTTCTGGCCATCATGGTCGTGCTGGTCTTCGCCAACGTCGTCCTGCGCTACGTCTTCAATTCGGGCATATCGGCCTCCGATGAGGTGTCGCGCTGGCTGTTCGTGTGGGTCACCTTTCTCGGCGCCACGGCCGCCCTCCACGATCACACGCACCTGGGTACCGACGTACTCGTCAGCCGCCTGCCGCGCGCCGGCAAGAAGGCATGCCTGTTCATCGGGCACGTATTAATGCTGTACACCGCCTGGTTGCTGTTCCAAGGCAGCCTGCAACAGGCGCGCATCAACTGGGACGTCACCGCGCCTACCACCGGCGCGTCGGTGGCCATTTTTTACGCCTCGGGCGTGGTGTTCGCGGTGGGGGCGGCGGTGATCCTGCTGCTCGACATCGTCAAACTGGTGACCGGCCGCCTGCGTGACGACGAATTGGTCATGGTGCAGGAATCCGAAGAAACCGCCACGCCGGTTGCGCGCAGCACGCCGGACGCCGCGCCGTTCGCCGCCCACGTCAAAGCCTGAGGCGCGGCCATGACCATCACGATCTTCCTGGGCTCCCTGCTCGGTGCCATGGCCCTGGGCGTGCCCATCGCGTTCGCGCTGCTGTTGTGCGGCGTGGCGCTGATGGCCCACCTCGATATGTTCGATGCGCAGATCCTGGCGCAGAACGTCATCAACGGCGCCGACAGCTTCCCGCTGCTGGCGGTGCCGTTCTTCATCCTGGCCGGTGAAATCATGAACGTGGGCGGGCTGTCGCGGCGCATCGTGGCGCTGGCCATGGCGCTGGTCGGCCACGTGCCGGGCGGTCTCGGCTATGTCGCCATCATTGCCGCCTGCCTGCTGGCGGCGCTGTCGGGGTCGGCAGTGGCGGATGCCGCCGCGCTGGCTTCGTTGCTGCTGCCGATGATGACTGCCGCCGGCCACGACCGGGCACGCTCGGCCGGCCTGATCGCCGCCGCCGGCGTCATCGGTCCGGTGATTCCGCCGAGCATCGGCTTCATCGTATTCGGCGTCGCCGCCAACGTGTCGATCTCCAAGCTGTTCCTGGCCGGCATCGTGCCGGGCCTGATGATGGGCCTGTCGCTGTGGGTGACCTGGTGGCTGGTGGCGCGCAAGGAGCAATTGCGCACGCCGCCGCGCAAGAGCCGCGCCGAGGTGCTGTTGGCGCTGCGCGATTCACTGTGGGCGCTGATGCTGCCGGTCATCATCCTGGTCGGGCTGCGCATGGGGGTGTTCACACCGACCGAAGCGGCGGTCATCGCGGCGGTCTATGCACTGGCGGTATCGGTGCTGGTGTACCGCGAAATCAGCCCGCGCCAGGTCATGGAGGTGTTCGTCAGCGCCGCCCGCACCAGCGCCATCGTCATGTTCCTTGTCGCCGCTTCGCTGGTGTCGGCCTGGCTCATCACCGTGGCCGACCTGCCGTCGAAAGTCATCGAGCTGCTGCAGCCCTTCCTCGACAACCAGACCCTGTTGCTGCTGGCCATCATGGTGCTGGTGATGGTCGTCGGCACGGCCATGGACATGACGCCCACCATCCTGATCCTGACGCCGGTGCTGATGCCGGTGATCAAGGCGGCAGGCATCGACCCGGTCTACTTCGGCGTGCTGTTCATCATCAACAACGCCATCGGTCTGGTGACGCCCCCGGTCGGTACGGTGCTCAACGTGGTGGCGGGGGTCGGCAAGGTGTCGATGGATGAGGTCACGCGCGGCGTGCTGCCGTTCATGATCGCCGAGTTCGTCGTGATGTTCCTGATGGTGCTGTTCCCGTCGATCGTGACCGTGCCGATGGGGTGGTTCTACTAGGTGTGGTGAACGGTGGGTGTTGCGCCCATCGCACGATCAATGACGTACACATAAAGATCCCGCCATTCCGGTGCGCATGGCGGGACATTCGAACCCCTGTCGGCAACACCGCACCACATCCCAACGGAGGAGACACAAAAATGAAACCCATCAAAGCCATCTGCCTCGGCCTCGCGCTGGCCGGCCTGCTGCCGCTGGGTGCCGCACAGGCCCAGGCCATCAAGGAGCGCAGCATCAAGTTCGCCTTTCAGAACCAGAAAGAGCACCCGCAGGGCCAGGGCGCCCAGCGCTTCGCCGACCTGGTGGCGCAGAAGAGCGGCAACAAGATCAGCATCAAGCTCTTTCCTGGCGGCACGCTGGGTGGCGATCTGCAGACCGTCTCCGCCCTGCAGGGTGGCACGGTGGAGATGACCGTCCTCAACGCCGGCCTGCTGTCGGGACTGGTCAAGGAATTCGCCGCCCTGGATTTGCCGTTTCTCTTCAATAACGCGCAAGAGGCCGATGCCATCATCGACGGCCCCTTTGGCAAGAAGCTCTTCGACAAGCTGCCCGAAAAAAGCCTGATCGGGCTGAACTACTGGGACCTGGGCTTCCGTAGCGTCACCAATAGCAAGCGCGCCATCACCAAGGTCGAAGATCTCGACGGCATCAAACTGCGTGTGCTGCAGTCGCCGGTGTACATCGACATGTTCAACGCGCTGGGCGCCAATGCGGTGCCGATGCCGTTCCCCGAGGTCTACACCGCGCTCGAACAACACGCCGTCGACGGGCAGGAGAACCCCGCCACCACCATCCTGTCGTCGAAGTTCTATGAGGTGCAGAAGTACTTCTCGGTCACGCGCCACATCTACAACCCGCAGGCGCTGATCGTCAGCAAGAAGCTGTGGGACCAGCTCTCGCCGGAAGAACGCAAGATCATCCAGGACGCCGCCACCGAAGCCACGGCCTATCAGCGCAAGCTGTCGCGCGATTCGGACCAGGCCGCCATCGACGCGCTCAGGAAGAACGGCATGCAGATCAATGAGGTGTCGGCCGCCGAGATGGCGCGCTTCCGCGACAAGGTCAAGCCGGTGGTGGCCAAGGCCGCGCAGACCATTGGTGAGGCGACGGTCAACGAACTGAACACCGAAATCACCAAGGCGCGCCACAAGTAAGCACCCGCTGCCCGCGCCCTCACCACGTTCGACGATGACGGACACCATGCCCACACAATCGAGCCTCGCCACGCCGGGGGAAGACGCGCCCAAGCTGCTGGTGGGCCTGATCGGCGCGGGCATTCAACGCTCCCTGACGCCGCGCCTGCACGAGGAAGAGGCGCGCTGTCAGGGTCTGCGCCTGCATTACCAATTGATCGATCTGGATGCCGATGCCGGGGGGGCGGCGCGTCTGCCGACGCTGATCGACGCCGCGCGCTACATGGGTTTTGCCGGTCTCAACATTACGTATCCCTGCAAGCAGACGGTGATTCCGCTGCTGGACGATCTATCGCCCGATGCGCGCCAGCTTGGCGCCGTCAACACCGTGGTGTGCCGGGGTCTGCATATGACCGGCCACAACACCGACTGGTCGGGGTTCGCCACCGCCTTTGCGCGCGCCTTGCCCGACGCCCCCCTCGGCGATGTCGTACAACTGGGCGCCGGCGGTGCCGGTGCGGCGGTGGCCCACGCCGCGCTGCGCATGGGGGCGCGGCGCCTGACCCTGATCGACCGCGACGCCGCGCGTGCCGAAACGCTGGCGCACATGCTCAACGACCAGCATGGGGCGCCACGTGTGCGCGCCAGCACCGACGTGGCGTCTGCGCTCGCCGGTGCCGACGGACTCATCCATGCCACCCCGACCGGCATGGACAAATTGCCCGGCCTGCCCCTGCCGGCCGAGTTCATCCGCCCGGGCCTGTGGGTGGCCGACATTGTTTACTTCCCGATCGAAACCGCGCTGCTGCGCCTGGCGCGCCAGCGCGGCTGCCGTACCGTCGATGGCGGTGGCATGGCGGTGTGGCAGGCCGTCGGGGCCTTTGAGTTGTTCACCGGCATCAAGCCCGATGCCGCCCGCATGGAGGCGCACTTCCGCCGCATGCTGGCGCACGATGCGATGGCGGTGGCCTGACAGGAGCACGCCATGCATCGTTCGATCGCCACCGTCTCGCTCAGCGGCATGCTGCGGCAGAAGCTCGAAGCCATCGCGGCGGCCCGTTTCGACGGCGTCGAGATATTCGAAAACGACTTGCTGCAGTTTCCGGGCACGCCGGCCGACGTGCGCCACATCGCCGAAGATCTCGGGCTGTCCATCGATCTGTTCCAGCCCTTTCGCGATTTCGAAGGCGTCAGCCCGGCGCAGTTGCAGCGCAATCTCGAACGCGCCGAGCGCAAGTTCGACCTCATGCAGGCACTGGGCGCGCCGATGGTGCTGGTGTGCTCCAATGCCCAACCGGATGCTTCCGGCGACATGGACCTGATCGCCGAACAGATGCATCTGCTGGCCGAACGCGCCGGGCGGCGCGGCCTGCGCGTTGGTTTCGAAGCGCTGGCCTGGGGGACCCACATCAATCGTTTCGCCCAGGCCTGGTCGATCGTCGAACGGGTCGGGCATCCGCACCTGGGGCTCATCCTCGACAGCTTTCATACGCTGGCGCTGCGTGATGATTACCTGCCCATCGCTCAACTGCCGGGCGACCGCATCTTTTTCGTTCAACTGGCCGATGCGCCCTGGATCAACACCGATGTGCTGTCGCACAGCCGCCACTACCGCTGTTTTCCGGGGCAGGGCGAGTTCGAGGTCGACCGATTCGTGCGGGTGGTGCTGCAATCGGGCTATGCCGGCCCCTTGTCGTTGGAGATCTTCAACGACGACCTGCGTGCGGCGCCGGCGCGTGCCTCGGCCAGTGACGCCATGCGTTCGCTGCTGTGGCTGGAAGACCGTGTGCTGCACCTGCCGCCGGTGGCCCCGGTGGCGGAGTCCGCCGCGCCCGCCGCGCATCGCGTGCCCCTCATCGATCTGCCACCGCCCCCCGAGCTGCAAGGCTGGTCGTTCATCGAGTTCGCCGCCGACCGTGCCACCGCCGAGCGCCTGCGCAGCTTTCTGGCGCAGATCGGCTTTCGCAAGATCGGGCGCCATCGCTCCAAGCAGGTCGAGCTGTTCGGTCTCGGCGACGCGCGCGTCGTGCTCAACCTGGAGGAAGACTCCTTCGCCCGCAGTTACTTCGAGATGCACGGCCCGGCGGCCTGCGCCGTGGCGCTGTCCACCAGCGACGCCGTGGCGGCGCTGGCGCGCGCCGAAGCCTTGGGCTGTTCGCGTGTGGCCGGGCGAGTCGGGCCCAATGAGCTGACCATCCCGGCGGTGCGCGCGCCAGACGGCAGCCTGGTGTACTTCTTCGATGTGCATCGTGGTGGCTCGCATGGTTTCGAAACCGATTTCATCATCGACGCGTCAGCCGGCGAGGCCGGGCAGGGCGCGCGCGTCGACCACATTTCGCAGGTCGTGCCCCTCGGCGGCCTGGATGCCTGGGTGCTGTTCTATCGCGCCGTGCTGGGGCTGGAGGCCGTCGCCAGCGGCGTAATGAACGACCCGTTCGGCGTCATCCGCAGCCGCGCCATGGAGTCGGGCGACCGCGCCGTGCGCTATTCCCTGAACGTGTCCGACCGGCACAACACGGCGGCGGGCCGGTCGGTGTCGGTATTCGGCGGCGCCGGCGTGCATCACATTGCCATCGCGGTGCCGGATGCCATCGCCTGTGCCCGGGCTCTGGCCGAAGCAGGTGCCCCCATGCTGCCGGTGCCGGACAATTACTACGAAGACCTGGCGGCGCGCTTCGACCTGCCGGCCGGCCTGCTCGAACAGATGCGCAGCTACAACATCCTCTACGATCGGGCTGGCGCGGGCGAATTCCTGCATGCGTATACGGTGCCCTTCGAAAACCGTTTCTTCTTCGAATTCATCGAGCGTCGCGGTGGCTACAGCCAGTACGGCGCCGTCAACGCGCCCGTTCGCCTGGCGGCGCTGGCGCAGTGGCGAGCCGAGAACGAAGTGCAGTGAGCGGTGTGCTCAGGCGCCCAGGCGCACGAGCTGGTGGCGCGCGGCGTAGGCCACCACGTCGACACTCGTGCGCAGGCCCAGCTTGTCGAAGATGCGCGCGCGGTAGGTGCTGATGGTATTGGCCGACAGCGATAACTGGGCCGCAATCTCGCCGACCGCATGCCCCTGCGCCAGTAATTGCAGAACCTGGAATTCGCGGTTCGACAACGCCTCGTGCGGCGATTTTTCAACGTCGTGGCGCAGGTCGCGCATCATCAGTTCGGCCACCTCGGCAGTGATGTACAAGGCACCGCCGGCCACGCGGGCGATGGCGGCGGACAGCTCATCGGGCGAGGCGCCTTTGTTGAGGTAGGCGGCGGCTCCCCCACGCAGCGCACGCAGGGCAAACTGCGATTCCGGATAGACCGACAGCATGATCACCGCCACGCGAGGGAATTCGCTGCGGATCGTGCGCAGCACGTCGAGCCCGTCGCGCTCACCCAGGGCGATGTCCAGCAGCACGACATCCACTGGCCGCTGGCGCAGCACACGCATGGCCGCCGCGCCGTCGGCCGCTTCACCCGCCACTTCGACGGCAGGATTCTCGGCCAGGATCTGGATCAGTCCCCGGCGGATGATCATGTGATCGTCGACGATCAACAGGCGCGTCGCATTCATGGTGCATCACTCCCCGTCAGTACCTCTGGCAGGCGCACGCGCACCGTGGTGCCGGCACCGGGGGCGCTGTCCAGCCGCAACTGCCAGCCCAGCGCCCGCGCGCGTTCATGCATGCCCAGCAGGCCGAACGACGTCGGCTGGGCCGGTACGCGCATGCCCAACCCATCGTCATGGAATTGCAGTTCCACGGCGCGTCCGTCGGCGCGCACGCTCAGGCTGAGCGTATGCGCCTGGGCGTGGCGCGCGACATTGGTCAACACCTCTTGCGCGATGCGATACAGGGCGATTTCGGCCTCGTGACCGAGACGACAGGTGTCCAGCGTCGCCGCGCCCTGATAGTGGGCGGTGACGCCGGTGCGCGCCTCGAAATCCTGCAGCAGCCATTCGAGTGCTGCCCACAGGCCGAGGTGATCGAGCACGCCGGGACGCAGATCGGTCAACAGCCGACGCACCGAGCGCATGGCCGATCCGGCCACCGCCAGCATGTCGTCGACGCGTGCCCCCAGTGCGGCATCGGCGGTACGCTTGCGCAGCCAGTTCAGGTCCAATTGCAGCGCAGTCAGGCTCGATCCCAATTCATCGTGGATATCGCGCGCGATATGGGCCCGCTCGGCCTCGCGCACCGCGTGCAGATGGCTCGACAGCCGTTGCAGGGCAATGTGCGACTGGCGCAGTTCTTCATTGGCCGACGACAGCTCGGCGGTACGCTGCACCACGCGCCGTTCCAGTTCGGCATGCGCCGCGTGCAGGGCCAGTTCGGCGCGCTTGCGATCGGTAATGTCGTTGAAGGTCACGACGGCGCCGACCACCGCACCCTTGTCGCGGATCGGGTAGCTGGCATATTCGGCGGCGAATCCGCTGCCGTCGCGCCGCCATAGCATTTCGTCGTCGCAGCGCACGCCGAGGCCTTCCTGAAAGGCGCGGAAGATGCGGCACTCGTGCACCGCGTAGGCGTCGCCGTCGGTGCGTGTGTGATGGATGAGGTAATGCATGTTGCGGCCGAGCACTTCATCGGGGCTGTAGCCCAGCAGGTCGGCGCCGGCCTGATTGATGAAGATGCAACGCCCGCGCAGATCGATGCCGTAGATGCCTTCGCCCGTCGATTCCAGCAGCATCTCGAGTTGCCGGCGCCAGGCGTGGTGGTGGGAAAGTTGATGCAGATCGGCGAACATGCCCTGGCACGAGCAATCCCGATGCCAGGTGGCGAGGCGGCCGCCATGGCGTACTCGACGTGCCATGGATGGGCGCCCTGTGCCCCAGCTTGGGGACGATCGCCCGCGTCGGCGATGAATTGGTGCAAAAGCGGATTGGACGTGCCTGCCGCCCTTGAACGAAAATTGCCGATTGGCGTTTCTGCGCCCCTTCGATCCGCCCCATGCCGCACAGCATCGCCGCTACCGTCCACAGCGAACTCCTCATCAAGAAAAGCCGCTTCATCGGCTGCGTGGAGGCCATCGCCGACCGCGCCACGGCCCAGCAGCGCGTGGCCGAACTGTGGCAGTTGCACCCGACCGCCTCGCATGTGTGCTGGGCCTTGCTGGCGGGCGGGCAGTCGGCCGCCGTCGATGATGGCGAGCCCAGCGGCACCGCCGGGCGACCGATGCTCGACGTGTTGCGCCACCAGGACCTGGAAGGTGTGCTGGCCACCGTCGTGCGCTATTACGGCGGCGTCAGGCTGGGGGCGGGCGGCTTGGTGCGCGCGTATACCGACGCTGTCGCCCAGGCGCTGCGTGGTGCCGTCAAAGTGCCCATCATCCGCCTGCGCACGCTGCATTGCGAAGCGCCCTACGCCCTGGAAGGCACCGTGCGCCGTGCCGTCGACGCTGCCGGCGCCACCCTCGCCGAGGTGCGCCATGGCGAGCAGGTCGCCTTCGTCATCAGGCTGCCGGAAGGCGACGCCGCCGCCTTCATCGCCCAGGTCGGCGAACTTGGCCAGGGCCGCCTCAGGTGGTTGTCGGAAGAGGACGGTGAAGGCTAGCCGAAGGCGGCTGCACCGTCAGCAATGCGTGCCGCTAATGCACCGCGCGATTCAAGTCCTTTGCCATCTCGAGATGGGTGCGCACCGGTGTCAGTGTCTCGCTGGCGAACGCTTTGAGTTCCGGGTCCTGGGCCGTCCGTGATGCCTGGGTCAGCAGCTTGACGGTCTCTTCGTGCGCTTCGACGCCGGCCTTGTCGGCGTACAGCTTGTCGAAATCCTTGCCCTTGGCGCCGCGCAGCAGGGCGATCAGCTTGGCCTGCCTGGTGGATACGTTGGGCGGCAGTTGCACGCTCTTGCCGGCGGCGAGATGGGCCAGTTTCTGATTGGTCTGGGTGTGGTCATCGACCATGCGCGCGGCGAATGCCTTGACCTTCGGATCGCTGCTGTGTGTTTCGGCCAACTGCCCGGCCTGGATTTCGGTCAGCCCACCCTGGGCGAGTTGGTAGACGATGTCGCGGTCGGTCTGCGAAAGCTCCGATATCAAGGGCGCGGCCGTCGCCCAGGAAAAAACGCTGCAGGCGAGCAGGGCCATGGTCATGCGTAGTGGTCTCATGGTGCATTCCTCCAGGGGTGTGTCGTCGGTGGGGCGATACCTCGGCCTCACGTGCCTGGCGCGCAACGGGCGTGCCGCAGCCGGCGGCAGCGGGTGCCAGGCGTGGGCACGGGCCATGCTGTCGCGCAGCGCAGGCGTTGGTGCGGGAAGGACAGACGATGGCAGGCAAGACCGTTGATTCCAGCCGGAATGCCGCCCCCGACGACCCCTCATGGCCTTATCGACAGGGCGCCTGGGTGCGAAACGGTCTGGCGCACTTTCGCGTATGGGCGCCAGTCGCCCGGGGGCTACAGGTATGCGTGGTGTCGACCGGTGTCCGGCATGCCATGGTGCGTCGCGCCGATGGCTATTTCGACGCGCACGTTGCAGGGCTTTGCGCCGGCGAGCGCTACTGGTACGAACTTGACGGCACACGGCTGCCGGACCCCGCATCCCGTTACCAGCCGGAAGGCCCCGAAGGCGCTTCGATGTTGCTCGACACCGAGCAGTGGGCCTGGTGCGACGCGCCATGGCGCGGCCCATCGTTGGCCGGGCAAGTCATCTACGAATTGCACGTGGGCGCCTTCACGCAGGCCGGCACCTTCGAGGCGATCATTGCGTGGCTGGCGTACCTCAAGGAACTGGGTGTCACGCTGATCGAACTGATGCCCATCGCTGAATTCGCGGGGCGTTGGAATTGGGGTTATGACGGTGTGAGCCCTTATGCGCCCTTTCACGGCTATGGTAGCCCGGCGCAGTTGTGCCAACTGGTGGATGCCGCGCACCAGGCGGGTCTGGGGATCATCGCCGACGTCGTCTACAACCATGCCGGGCCGCGCGGGAGCGTGCTGGCGCGTTTCTCGCCGCAGTATTTTTCGGAACGCCACTGCACCGACTGGGGCCAGGCGATCAATTTCGACGGCCCCGGCAGCCGGCCGGTGCGCGATTACTTCATCGACAACGCATGCTATCTGGTGCGCGAATGCCATCTCGACGGCTTGCGCATCGACGCCACCCAGGCGCTGCATGACAGCAGCCCGAGGCATTTCCTGGCCGAACTGTCCGAGCGCACCCGTGCCGCCGCCCTGGGCCGGCGGATTCTCCTCATCGCCGAAAACGAACCGCAGGACGTCGTCTGCCTGCGCTCGACCGAGGAGGGCGGCTGGGGGCTCGATGCGGTGTGGAACGATGATTTTCACCACGCCGCGCGGGTCGCCCTCACCGGCAGCCGCGACGGCTATTTCGTGGACTATGCGGGGACGGCGCAGGAACTCGCCGCCTGTCTGCAACAGGGCTTTCTCTTTCAAGGCCAGTACTATTCGTGGCAGGGCCGCTACCGTGGCACCCAGGTGACCGATGAGGCCGCCTGCCGCTTCGTCCACTTTCTGCAAAGCCACGATCAGATCGGCAACTCGCTGGGCGGGCGGCGTGTTTCTGCCGTGGCGAATGCAGCCGCCTTGCGTGCCATGACCGCATTGCTATTGCTGGCACCGCAGACGCCAATGATTTTCATGGGGCAGGAGTGGGGGGCCACAGCGCCATTCCCGTTTTTCATCGATGCCGATGGCGACGCCGGCTTCGCCGACGCCGTGCGCCAAGGGCGCAACGATTTCGTCGGCCAGTTCGCGGCCATGGGTACGGCGCACGCCCTGAGTGCCATGCCCGATCCGGTCGCACCACAGACCTTCGCGTTGGCGCGCCTCGATCCCCGCGGGGCAGCGGACATGCCGCAGACCCGTTTGCATCGCGACCTGTTGCGATGGCGGCGCGATCTGCCGGCCATCGCGGCGCAGGACCGCGGCATAGTGGATGTCCATGTGTTCAGTGATCACGCGCTCGCCGTGCGCTGGAATCTGCCCGGTGCCGAAGTGCTGTTGATGTTGAACCTGGGCATCGCCATGCCTCATCTGCCCACCTCGGCGCCGCTCCTGGCCGACCCGCCGGGCCGGCGCTGGCGCATGCTGTGGTCGAGCGAAGACGTCGACTATGGCGGCAGCGGCGCCATCGATCCGCGCCGTCCGCACGCCTGGCATCTGCCAGGGCTCTGCGCCGTGGTGTGCGTGCCGGTCGGGCCGGTGGCGGACTAGTGCCCACCCCTGGCCGCATCCCTCAGGCGACGCTGGTGCGGCGTGGCTCGGCCTGTACGCTGACGCCGACGCCAGCCATCCAACGTGCATACACGCGCTCGGCCATGGCGCGCATGGCCGGCAAGGCGTCCTTGATGCGCGCGAACTGTTCGTCCGGGCGCTGCACGTAGCGACCGAGTACCGGCGGTGCGAACTCGTTCGCCCAGGCCGTGTTCCAGTTGCGGATCAATGCTTCGGTCATTTCGATGTGAAACTGCATGCCAAGGTGGATGCCACCGCGCGGCCCCAGCACATAAGCCTGGTTGGCGCAGCCTTCGCTGCCCAGAATGCGTGTCGCGCCGGTCGGCAGGCTGAAGGTCTCGCCATGCCACTGGAAGGCATCGAAGGCCGCCACTGGTCCGAGCCAATCGCGCGCTTCGCGGGTTGGCGTGGCGACCACGCGGGTCCAGCCGATTTCGCGCTCGCGGTTACGCGTGACGACGCCACCGAGGGCGCGCGCCAGCAACTGGCCGCCCAGGCAATGGCCGATCACCGGGACTTCGTGCGCCACGGCGTCGCGGATCAAGGCCAGTTCCCCCCCGATCCAGGGCAGCTCATCGTTGACGCTCATCGGCCCGCCCATGAAGCACAGGCCGGCGAAGTCGCCGGCGCCGAGCGGCACGGATTCACCCAAATCCACACGGATCAGCGTCCATGGCAGCCGATGGTGATTCAAGAAACTGGCAAAATGGCCGGGTTGGACATTCTCACAATGCTGAAAGACGGCGATGGGTTTCATGAATCGGTGCGACGTGTGGACAAGATCTGAACAAGGGGCCAAGCCCCGCCCTGTGTCCCGGGCAAGCACGATTCTTGCCATCGCGGCGGTGCTGGCGGCGTTCGGCCCCCCGGCTGCCGAGGCTGCCGGGGTCGCGCTGGTGGGCCTGTTTCCCGGTAAGGCGGTGCTCGTCATCGATGGCGGGGCGCCGCGTACGCTGACGGTCGGCCAGAGCGTGGGCGGCGTCAAGCTGCTTGCCGTCGGCGCCGACAGTGCCACCGTCGAGACCGACGGACAGCGCTTGCAAGTGTCTCTGGGAGGGCAGTCGGTGCAGGTCAGTGGTGATCGCGGCGGCGCGGCGGGGCAGAGCGCCACGCTGATCGCCGATGCGCGCGGCCATTTCATGGCCAACGGTACGCTCAACGGCGTGGCGGTCAATTACTTCGTCGATACCGGCGCCTCGATGGTGTCGATGGGCCCGGCGATGGCACGGCAGGCCGGCATTGACTACCGCCAGGGCGAGCCGGGCTCGGCGTCCACCGCCAACGGCGTGGTGCAGACCTGGCGCGTGCGCCTGGCCACCGTTACCGTCGGCAATATCACGCTGCGCGACATCGACGGGCTGGTGGTGCAGGCCGACATGCCGTACGTCCTGCTCGGGGCCAGCTTTCTCAATCGCACCGACATGCGGCGCGATGGCACCACCTTGACGCTGACCCGCCGTTACTGAGCCGCCCGCGCATGCCATCCACCCCCCTCACCGAAGGCGAGCTACGCCAGCACTTTGCCCGTCAGCCCGCCGCCGACTGGCCGGACGAAGGCGCGCCGGCGCCGGAGCAGGCCGGCGCCCGTGCCGCCGTGCTGATCCCCATCGTTGCCGACGGCGCCGGGTTGAGTGTGCTGTTCACACGCCGCACCGACCACCTCTACCACCATCCAGGGCAGATTTCCTTCCCTGGCGGGCGTGTCGAAGCCGCTGATGCCAACGACATCTCCACGGCTCTGCGCGAAACACAGGAAGAAATCGGCCTGGCGCCGGACCGTATCCAGATCCTCGGCCAATTGCCTGGCTATGGCACCGTCACCGGCTTTCGCATCACGCCGATCGTGGGCCTGGTCAATGCACCGCTGACTCTTGCGCTGGATGCATTCGAGGTGGCCGAAGTGTTTCAGGTGCCGCTGGCGCACCTGACCAATCCGCGCAATTACCAGATCCACCGCATCGAGCGCGCCGGCCTGGTGCGCGAGTTCTACGCGGTGCCGCACGCAGGGCGCTTCATTTGGGGGGCCACGGCCGGCATGCTGGCGGCTTTCTGCGCCTACGTCGGCCGCCCGCTGCCGCCCAGCCCGCGCCTGGCCGAGGGCTGAAACCGCCGCCGGGCGTACCGCTGGGGCCGCCCCGGACCGGCCAGTGGGCCGAGTGTGCTATCTTCGACCTCACGCGGCCGCTGCGCTCGGCCTGCCAACTGGCCCTGACTCACAAAAAAGACAATGACCCTGTTCTCCATCGTCATCGCCCTGCTGCTCGAACAGTTCCGACCGCTCAACGCGGCCAAATTCCTGCATCGCCCGCTCGACGCGTACGGCCAATTCTTCGAAAGCCGCTTCAATGACGGCGACGCTTCGCACGGCATCATCGCGTGGTGCCTGATGGTCATCCCGCCGGTGGTGGTCACCGCGCTGGTGTACGGCGCGCTGTTCGCCATTCATCCGCTGGTGGCCTTCGTCTTCAATGTCGCCGTGCTGTACTACACGATGGGGTTCCGCCACGTCAGTCATTACTTCACGCGCATCCACGCCGCTCTGCGCGCGCAGGATCTGGCCCGCGCGCGCGAACTCATCGGCCAATGGCGCGGCCACCTGCATGAACTGTCCGGCACGCAGGAAATCACCCGCCTGACCATCGAACAAGGCCTGGTCGGTGCCCACCGCCAAGTGTTCGCCGTCATCGTGCTGTTCATCGTGTTTCCTGGCCCCAGCGGCGCCGTGCTCTATCGCATGTCGGCGCATTTCGCCAAGGCCTGGGGCGAGCGGGGCGGCCCGATCATGGGTGATTTCGGCGGTTTTGCGCGCAAGGCGTTCTACTACATCGAGTGGTTGCCGGCGCGCATCACTGCCATGGCTTTTTCCATCGTCGGCGACTTCGAAGACGCCGCCTATTGCTGGCGCGTCCAGGCGCCCGAATGGCCGGATCGCAACGAAGGCATCCTCCTCGCCGCTGGCGCGGGCGCCCTGGGCGTGCGCCTGGGTCTGCCCATCCACCAGAGCGGCGAGATCATCGAACGCCCCGAACTGGGCACCGGCGACGATGCCGACGTCGAATACCTGCAAAGCACCATCGGCCTCGTGCGCCGCACGCTGGTGCTGTGCGTGCTGCTGCTCCTGCTGCTGGGCATCACCCGCCTGGCCAGCTGACTGGCTGCCGGCACACGAAAAAAAGCCGCCCTCGGGCGGCTTTTTGCTATCTGCTCATCGCGCGCCCGCAGGCGATGCGAATCTCGGAATGTTCCTTTGTGCATGGTGGTTTGATGGCTGTATTGCGTACGAATAAAGCCTGATGCCTGGAGACATAACGGATTCCCGGCCGGGCTTGATGTCTGTCATGCGCGATGCCCCCCGGACGCCAATACTCACCAGATCCAAGCGCGGTTGATCTCCTAGGACGATCGTATTTTGGAGGATTGCTTCAAGTTGTGTGTCGAGGAGGGCGTAAGTCCTTCATCCCCTTTAACGCCCACGTTCGTGGGCGTCTTTTTGCCTGCACGCACAACAAGCCCGGTCTTCCGCCCACAGGCGAAAGACCGGGGAAAATGCCGCTAGGCTGCGGCAAGCTGCTTTTGCAGGGCCTGTGGTGCAGGCGCATAGTGGTCGAACTGCATGGAGAACTGCGCACGGCCGGAACTCAGTGCCCGCAGGTTGCCGATGTAGCCGAACATCTCCTGCAAGGGCACGTGCGCTTCGATCACCGCCGCCGTGCCACGGGCTTCCTGGGCCCGGATGGTGCCGCGCCGGCGATTCAGGTCACCCATGACGTCGCCCACGTGATCGGCCGGCGTCGTCACCTCTACCGCCATCACCGGTTCGAGCACCACACTGCCGGCCTCACGCAATGCCTGCCTCAGTGCCGCGCCACTGGCCAGCTCGAAGGCCATCGCCGACGAGTCGCGCTCGTGGTGACTGCCGTCGAGCAACACTACCTTGAGATCGACCACCGGGTAGCCGGCGATGATGCCCGCCTGTGCGGCACGCCGCACACCGGCCTCGACGGCCGGCACGAATTCGCGCGGCACGGCGCCGCCGACGACCCGGCTCTCGAACTGCAGGCCCGTGCCACGTTCGAGGGGCTCGATATGCAACACGACTTCGGCGTACTGGCCGGGGCCGCCGCTCTGCTTCTTGTGCAGATAGCGGGTATCGGCGGCGCGCGTGATCGTCTCGCGATAGGCCACCTGCGGTTTGCCGGTCAGCACTTCGACACCATGGCGCTGGCGCAGGTCTTCGAGCTTGACCTCCAACTGCAGCTCACCCATGCCGGACAGGATCGTCTGGCCCGAGTCCGGGTCATGACGGATGCGCAGGCTCGGGTCCTCGCGCAACAGGGCCTGCAGACCGTGTGCCAGATGTTGCTGGTCGGCTTGCGTCTTGGGCTCGATGGCGATGTCGATGACCGGTTCGGGCGCGGCGATCTGTTCCAGCACGATCGGATGTGCCGGATCGGCCAGCGTGTCACCGGTGGCGGCGTCTTTGACGCCCACCACGGCGGCGATGCCGCCGGCTTCGACGACATCGATTTCACGTCGCTTGTCGGCATGCATCTCGTACAGCCGCGAAATGCGCTCGCGCTTGCCCGTGCTGGCGTTGAGCACGCTGTCGCCAGCGCGCAGGCGGCCACGGTACACGCGGATGTACGACAACTGCCCATGCTCGTCGGCAAGCAGTTTGAAGACGAGCGCGGCCAGCGGCGCATCGACCGCATTGCCCAGGTCCGAGACGATGTCCGTCGGTGCCGGCAGATAGTCCACCACGGCGTCGAGCAGCGGCTCGATGCCCCGGTTCTTGAAGGCCGAGCCCGCCAGTACGGGGACGAATGCGCCCGTCAGCGTACCGCGCCGGATGCAGGCGATGAGTTGCTCGGCATCCGGTTCGCGACCGTCGAGATAGGCGGCCAGCGCGGCATCGTCCTGCTCCACGGCCTGTTCGATAAGCACGGCGCGCAGGCGTGCGGCCTGTTCGGCCAGCTCCGCCGGCACGGCAGTGATGTCCACCGGCCGATCGGCCTTGTCCGACGGCCACACGAGGGCACGATTGCGTACCAGATCGACCACGCCGTGGAATTCCGCTTCGTTGCCGATCGGCAGATGCAGTACCAGCGGTGTCACGCCGAGGCGTTCGCGGATCATGTCCACGACGCGCGCGAAATCCGCGCCGGTGCGATCGAGCTTGTTCACGAAGGCGATGCGCGGCACGTGGTACTTGTCGGCCAGACGCCAGTTGGTCTCGGTCTGCGGCTCGACGCCTGCCACGCCATCGAAGACGACCACGGCGCCGTCGAGCACGCGCAGCGAGCGATTCACCTCGATGTTGAAATCGATGTGGCCCGGCGTGTCGATGACATTGATCTTGTGATCGCGCCAGGAGACGGTGGTGGCGGCACTGTTGATGGTGATGCCGCGCTTGATCTCCTGCGGGTCGAAATCCATGGTGGCGCGCCCGTCGTGCACTTCGCCGATGCGATGGTTCTCGCCCGTGTAGAAGAGTACGCGTTCGGTGGTGGTGGTCTTGCCGGCGTCGACGTGGGCGATGATGCCGATGTTGCGCAGTGTGTTCGTCATGATGCTTGCCTTTCGTGTTCAGTGCAGTCCGTGATGCGTCGGGTGGCGGCCGGCGCCGGATCTGCCTGCGCGCGGCCTAGGGGTGTCGCTTGGCCGATGGCGGGCGCTCCATGCGTTTGGCATGGGCGCAGACAGGCCACCGGCGTGTGGGGATTGCGGCGATCAACTTGTCGAAGCGGAACATCGTTGTGACTCCATGAGGCCGGTGGGTGGCCGGCCATGAAAAAACCCCGGGAAGCGCTTGGCCTGCCGGGGTTCTTTATCGGGCTGTCGATCGGCAGGCGCTTATGCGTACGCCTTCCGACCGTCGAGGTAGAAAGGCTATGTCTTCATCGCGCGAATGGCGTGCGCACCGTGCGGCACGCACAGCGTGCGAAGCGAGACGGAGCGTTGATTGGCGTGGCGCATGATCGTGTCGTTCAAAGGGCGGGGCGCCATCAGGGCGGCCGCCACAGGTCCAGTATTGATGAAGCGGGTTCGTTGGCGGGCGTCTACCCGCGTTGCATCACAGCGTAGTCCCGGGCATGGGCCGGCGCCAGCCCGGAGTTGTGTCAGATTGTTTCGATGTGAACTATCTATAAATCAATCGTCTTGCGGCAGATATTTGGCCGGATCAACCGGCTCTCCCTTGTAGCGCAACTCGAAGTGCAGTTTGACGCTGTTGCTGTCGGTATTGCCGACGCTGGCGATGCGTTGGCCCTGCCGCACCGTTTCGCCTTCTTTGGCGAGCAGGGCCTTGTTGTGGGCGTAGACGCTGATGAAATCGTCGTTGTGCTTGACGATCAGCAGGTTGCCGTAGCCGCGCAGGCCTTGGCCGGCATAGGTGACACGGCCAGCGGCCACCGCCTTGACGTCGCTGCCTTCCGGCGCGGCGATATCGATGCCCTTGCTGCGGCTGCCATCGAAGTGGGTCACCACCTTGCCTTGCGCCGGCCAGATGAGCGCCAGGCGCGTATTCGCAGGTGGCGTCGCCTTGGCCGCGCTGGGCGCGGGTTTGGGCGCCGGCTTGCTGCCGGCGGATCTGGCGCTGGCCGAGGCACGGGCAGCG
>JASGFB010000003.1:0-73574 GCA_047605765.1 Rhodocyclaceae bacterium | reverse complement strand
GGCCCGGCCACGCGCAGCGATTCGAACGCAATGCACACCACGCCCACGCAACACAGCAACATCGGCAAGGACAGACGGCGCAGACTCACCGCCCCGTCCTCGCGCGCGCCGGCCACCGACACCACCACAGGCAGCAGGCCGACGATGAGCGAGGTGGCCGCGCCGCCCGCCAATTGAACGGCACGTGCCAGAAAGACGTAGTACACGATATTGCCGAGCAGGCTGAGCCACACCAAGGC
Organism: Rhodocyclaceae bacterium; assembly: GCA_047605765.1. GTDB lineage: Bacteria > Pseudomonadota > Gammaproteobacteria > Burkholderiales > Rhodocyclaceae > JBGVSA01. The sequence continues at coordinate 73,335 of JASGFB010000003.1, read as the reverse complement.
CCACCATGCCGCCCCGCTCAAGCGCGGCAGCGCACGCCAGCGCGGCATCAGCAATACCAGTGCGAACACGCCGTATACCAGGTAGCGCGCGGCGGCCAGTTGCCCCGACGAAAACGCCGGCAGCAGCAAGGGCGCAAGAAAGACCAATCCCCACAGCGCCCCCGCCATGACCCCATTGCCAATACCCAGCAACATCCGACCTTCATGATGCATCGATCACCTCCGCCGCCAGCATGACAGTGCCGATGACCGGTGTCTTGACTCGGACTCGCGCCGTTTGGCGGCGGCTACTATCGATGCTGGCGCCGGTAGGCCGCAGGCGTCATCCGGGTCAGGCGTCGCATCGCCCGCGTCAGCGCGGTCTGGTCGGAATAGCCCACGCGCAGGGCGATCTCGGCGAGCGCCAAGTCCGACTGCGCGAGTAGATGACGCGCGTGGCGCAGGCGCGCTTCGGCCAGCCACTGCTGTGGCGTGGCACCCAGTTCAGACTGGAAAAGCGCATGCGTACGGCTCACGCTCATGCCTGCCAGCCCGGCCATGCGCGCCACCGGCCAGTGCTCATCCAGGGCGTACTCGATGCGCCGCAGCAACCCGCCCAATCGGGAGCCCGCCGATGCAACGCCATCGACCAGCGTGTCGAGCAGGAGCGGCCAGGCATGTGCGGTCAGCGCGGCCTGCGCCTGTGCGGGATCGGTACGCAGCTCGATGAATTCAATCAAACGCCGCGCCGCCTCCGAGAGGGCTACGAACGGCTGGCGCGACCAATGCTCGATGCGCGCCTCGCCCAGGTGTGCGACATCGCAGTCGACGATCAGGAATCGGTTGGCGCCGACGGCCGACTGACTATGGCGCGCGCCCGGCACAATGACGATCCCGCGCGACGCCTCGAGGCGCCCGCCCCGCCCCTCGGATTCGATCTCCAGGGCCCCGTGCAGCGGCAGGACAAGCTGCACGTGATCATGGGCGTGCGCCAGCCCCTCGGCGCCATAACTGCGCAGACTGAACAAGGGCGATGCGAGTGCGTTCATGCTTCCGTTCCTGGCGGGCACCGCTTCGGCGGCGGCTCCCTGTACAAATCGACGATATCGTAGGCTGCTCTGTGGCGCCCGGCTCCGCCATCCACGTCAGGCGTCGAGCCGGCGGCCGAGGGTGCTGGTGCGCCCGGTCCGCGCGAACGTACTGGGCGACATCCCCACCGATCGACTGAAGGCCGTGCTGAATGCACTGGCCGACTGGTAACCGATGGCGTGCGCGACCTCGCCCAACGACAGGCCATCGTGCCACAGCATCTCCTTGGCCAAGGCCATGCGCCATCGCAGCACGTACTCCATGGGCGGCACCCCCAGCACCTGCGCAAAGCGCGCGGCGAAAGCGGCCCGCGACATGCCGATCCGGCCAGCCAGTTCCTCGATCGTCCAACGCCGTGCCACGTCGTCGTGGATGAGGCGCAACGCGACTGCCATGCGCGTGTCGGCCAGGCCCGCCAACAAGCCGGAGAGCGGCGCACCGTCAGCGTCGTGTGCGGGGCGCCAGCGCATTGCTTCGATCAGCATGATCTCGACAAGCCGCGTCAGGACCGCGTCCCCACCCGGCCGCGCACTCGCACTCTCTTCACCGATGGCGCGGGCGATCCAGGCCAAGCGCTCCGCCCCGACATCGGTAGGCTTAATGTGGACCACCGTCGGTAGCAAGCCCACCAGCAACGGTGAGTTGGTCGAATCGAACAGAAAGAATCCGCCCAGCATCCTGACTGTGGCTTCGTTTTGTTGCTCACCGTGGCGCACCTCTTCGACGGGATCGGTCTGGGCAACACGCGTGGTCGCACTTGCCAACGCGTCCGGTTCGCTGCCCATTCTGAAACCCGGCGTGGCCGGCAGCAGCACATAGTCACCCTGCTCGAACAGGAAGGGTTTGGCGCCGTCGATATGAAGCCAGCACGCCCCCTTGAGCATCAAGGCAAAACTGGGATGCCCATGACTCGGGTACTGTACCGCCCAGCGGCCGGCGCCACTGACGAACTTCGACAACACGGTTTGCGGACGCAGCAGGCTGACGATCGAAGCCAACGGATCCGAACTTAGACGATCTCGCATGAGATACAGACTATGCAATATTTATCGTCTTAGCCAACCCATCTAGGATTCATTCACCCCACACGGAGTGAATGAAGATGAAAACCGCACTGATCACCGGCTGTTCTTCGGGCTATGGCAAGGCCACTGCCGAGCATTTCATCAACCAGGGCTGGAACGTCGTCGCCACGATGCGCAAGCCCGTTGCCGGCTTCATGAAACATGAACGCCTGCGCGTCGTCCGCCTCGACGTGACGGACGAGGCCAGCATCGCCAGCGCCGTGGCCCAGGGCGTCGATGCGTTCGGCAACATCGACGTGCTGGTGAACAACGCCGGCATCGGTCTGCTCTCGCCCCTCGAAAGCACACCATTGGAAACGATCCGCGAGGTATTTGAAACCAACACATTCGGGGTCGTAGCCATGACGCAGGCGCTCATTCCGCAGATGCGCCAACGTGGCCAGGGCACCATCATCAACGTCACATCCAGCGTGTGCTTCGCCGGCATGCCAATGGTAGCGCCCTACGCCGCCAGCAAATGGGCCATCGAAGGGTTCACCGAGGCTTTGTATTTTGAGCTTGAATCCGTCGGCGTGCGGGTCCGCCTGGTCGAACCCGGCTACGGTCCGGACACCGCTTTCGCGGCCAACGGACAGGCGCGCATGGACGGTCTGGTCTCCGATCCCTACGCGGCATACGCCGCCCAGCTGTTCGCCCAGTTCAGCGCCCCGGGTGCGACGACGACCGCGCAGGAAGTCGCCGCCGCGGTCTATGCCGCAGCCATCGACGACACCGACACGCTACGGTTTCCCGCCGGCCCCGACAGTGTTCATCTTGCCCAGGCGCGCTGGCACAGCACCGACGAGCAATTCCTGTCCGGCATGCGCTCGATGCTGAGCATGAAGCGGGCAACCGTCTAGATGGCAAAGGCAGCGATTCGGAAAAGAGAACACCCGGCCTCGCAGACGGGCGACCATTCATTTCCTACGCGGAACGCACCCCGATGATGACAGCCCCGATCCCGATGACCAGCGCAAGCACGAAGCCGACGGTCAAGGCGATCCCGCGATGGGGCTGCAACCAGACTTGCCGCACCATGGCTACTCGTCGTCCAGGGTGACGGTGCTTTCTGCGTAGAAGGGACCTTGCGCAAGATTTCCGCTGACGACGTTCACCATGTACATGGAGGCCGTGCCATCCAGGCGGCGCGGGTCGAGCTCAATCCGGATAGTGGCCAACCCGGCTGAGCTGATTCTTGCGGGCACCTGCCCCGGCGGATACAAGGCACGCTTATCATCATCCGGCGGTACGTTTCGGACGCTCCCGCTGACCAGCAGATCCACGACAAGCCGGCCTTCGCTTAATCGCGCCGATCCGATGCTCCCCAATTCAGCATCGTCGAGCAGCAGCGAACCCGTTACCGACCAGTCACCGTTCGGCAGTGCCGTGAAGCCGAGGCGAAGTCGGAAAGGGTCGCCGGTATGATCTTCCATTCGCATGAGCCAACGGAATTCGCCGATCCACGCTGGCACTTTGACTATCGAAGGAAATGTGAATGGTGAGGGAGTACGAGCCCACCCTGGCTGAACCAATGTGCCAAGCAGTAGCAACGCGAGCAGCAGCCTCCGGACAGAGAACACCATCGTCGCAAGACGCTTGTTCATAGCTTCGCCCTCAATGTGAGCACTACGTTGCGTGGTTCCCCATAGACGTTGCCAAAGTTCGCAGGTCCGAATCGGCCTGCGGTGCCGAGGCGCGAGTAATAGGTCCTGTCGAACAGATTGTTGATGCTCAGCGCGAGCGACCAGGTCTTGTCGATCCGATAACCTGCACGCAGGCTGGCAACCGAATATCCGCCTTGCTGAACACGGACGCTCGGATTTCCGCCCTGGCTGTACGTGCCACTTTGCGCATCAACGCCGCCCCCCACATCCCAGGCGCTCCACTCGCCCGGCAGGCGATATGAGGTCCACAGACGCAGCAGGTGTCTGGGCGCTATGCTTCGAAACGGTTGCCCTTCATAGGTTGCGTCTTTCAGATACTTGGTGGAATTGAACGTGTAGCCTGCCGTCAGTTGCCACCCGGGTAGCAATTGCCCGGAGATTTCCGTCTCGAAACCTTCGCTTCGAACTTTGCCGTTGGTTGCGTAGCAGCAGCTATCCACCACCGTTGGCGTCACCTGAATTGCTCGATTCGTCTCGTCGATGCGGAAGACGGCAAAGGCCAGATTGAGCTTGCCACCGTAGTACGCCCCTTTCATGCCGACTTCATAGTTGGCGCCCACAACGGGCGGCAGGCCATTGCCACTCTGATCCTTGTAGTTGCTTTGAACGCGGAAGATGTCGGCATAGCTCGCATAGGCCGACCAGTTCGAGGTCAGGTCATAGACGAGACCGGCGTAGGGGGTGAAACGACCATCCTCCTTGTAGTCGGAAGTCGTTGCACCGGTCCGTCGATTCTGCATTTGCGTATCCCACCAACTAACCCGGCCCCCCAGAAGCAGAGTCAACGGATCGCTCAGATTCAGCCGGGTCGCTCCGTAGACACCATATTGCCTGGTGTCCGTGCGGCTGTTACTGGTCCATCGAGGTTCTCCCGGATCAGCGATGGAAGACGGATCGAAGTGAAAGACGTCGACCGGCGTTCTGCCGAATCCGACAAGCTGACCGCCCCGAGAATCGGCCTTCCGGTCATATCCGTTGGCGCCAAGGACGGCCTCGTGGCGGCGTCCGAAAGCCTGGAACGCACCGGTAAGATTGGCGTCCAGCGCCAACTGCTTGTTGTCGTAGGCGTTCGCACCGCCATTGAGCGTCGGCCCAGCCAAGGTCGCTCGATCTACTGCGCCGGACACATAGGCGTATTTGAGGTCGCTGGTCTCGTGATCGGACACTGCGCTGAGCTTGATCTGCCAATCGTCGCTCAACTCATGCGTCACATCGGCGAACACCTGGGTCGTCTCGAAATCCCAGTGCGTCCAGGGCGTGCTCAGGAACGTACTGCGCGGCAGACCGAGATCGCCACCGTCTTTGTAGCGTGGCACACCCATCATTGCGGGTCGCCAATCCCGCTTCTGATAGCCGGCCCCCAGGGCGAGGGTTGTTTGCGGCGCGAGATCGACTTCGATAATTCCATAGAGCGAAGTTCGCTTGCCGTTGGCAAAGTCGACATACGAATTGCGGTCATCGTAGGCTGCCGCCAGACGCCCCCTGGCAGAGCCGCTTTGATTCAGTGGTGTGCTGTAGTCCAGCTCGCCGCGGTAGGCATCCCAGGAGCCGGCGCTCAACGATCCCGAGAACTGGCGGGTGGCGAAAGGACGTTTGCGCACCAGGTTGATGACGCCGCCGGGCTGGCCGGCGCCATTGAACAGACCGCCAGCACCGCGCAGCACCTCCACCCGGTCGAACATGATCATGTCGGGCTGAGACCACGAAGCTCCACCGGTCTGAATCGGCACGCCGTCGTACTGGAAATATTCGACGGGATAGCCACGGATGTAGAACGCCGGGATCACGGCCGTACCCGACAGATCGGTGGTCACGCCCGTCGCTTGCCTCATCACCTGATCGAGGGTGGTGAGGTTCTGGTCCTCGATGCGCTGGCGCGTAATGACTGAAATCGACTGCGGCGTCTCCTTGAGCGTTGCGGGCATCTTCGAGCCCACCGTGGCGCTCTCGGTCGTGTAGGATCCGGTGCCTTCCGACGGCGCCCCGATAGCTGTGCCCGTGATAGTCACGGATGGCAGAGTCTGGGGGGCTTCTTGTGAATTCTCAGAAGGTGCAGTCCGTTGTGCCCAGGCGGGTGACGACAGGCCGACTGCGATTGCGACCGCCAGTGCTGCCGGTCGCGGCCTGCGCCGAGAGAACATGGAATGAGGCGTAAGGACTGAACACGACATCGGAAGCATTCCTCGTTTTTGAATGAGAATTCACCGAGTGTAAAAACGCTCAACCGAAGGCGCTTAAGGGAACGAAACTATCTCTTTCGTTTTCTTCACGAGGTATTGAAACGGGGAGCACGCTGGCACGAAGACGCCACCACTACAGGCGGCAGACACGGCATCAAGGCTGAATCGGCTCAGTGAACGAGCTGGCTTGGCGAGAAGCCGAAGTGCTTGCGGAATGTCGTGGAAAAATGCGGAATCGCATAGCCGACGAAGGTAGCGACTTCCGATACCGAATAAGCGCCTGTCGCCAGCATGCGATAGGCTTCCTGAAGTCGATGATGTTGGATGTATTCGAAGACGCTCTTGCCGAATACTTGTCGAAAAACGAAGGTCAGCTTGTTGACGTTGGTGCCTACCTGCCGCGCAAGCTCGTGCAAGGTGAGGGGCTGCTGATAGTGTTGCAGCGCAAGCTCGCGCGCGTGCCACATGCGCTCGAGGTCGGCGCCTGTAAGGCGGCAGCGCCCCGCCTCACCGCAACTCAGGATGGCATCCGTAGCGAAAGCGGCCAGTTCAAGGCCCTTGCCGGCCAAAAAAACGTCTCGCATCGCACCTTGCAGCGGGCATGCCAACGCCTGAGTGGCAATTGCCTTCAGCGCCGGCGTCAGCGGCTGGTGCATGACGATGATGTCGTTGCTGAACAGTCGCTTGCGACCGCTCCGGGCGATCCTCGCAAGATCGAAACCGTTGCGGTCCGCGCTTTCCGGATCAATGCCAATCCTCACGAATCGCTGCAGCGCATGCGGCTCGATACGGTCATGTCCTTCGTGGCGACCGGAAGCCAGCACGACATAGGCGCCCGGCTCCACGATGTCGAATGGTGCGCAACCATTGACGCGGCTGCGCATCCGGCAGTTCAACGCCACGATGACCTGTAGCCCCTCGAAGACAGGTGTCGTCACCTCCACCAGCTCGCGAGACACGACTGATCCCGCCGACATCGTCATGTCGGTCGAGAAGTGGCGTGACCAGGTTGAGGAAAACACGTTGTGGACGCAGGCATATTAAATGCTAATGATTCTCAATTGTATCTTTGCCGATAGAAGTTCGCCAGCGCACTCCTCATTGATTTCTTGTGGCCTCCTTTGGCTCAGGGCCCATGTGGGCCAGGCACTTCTCGATCCAATCGCGGTTGACGTTGATTTTGTTCAACAGCGTCGAGCCGGTACGACGCGGGTCGTGGACGGTAAACAGATGTCGAGCGCTGAGCACGACAGATGGACCACGTGCAGGTTGCGCCGCTTCATTCGCTGCTGCGGGATCGTCCAGGCTTGCTCTCGCAATCGACCTCATCCCAGGCGGCCTGGATGAGTTCGCTCTTGCGTACCAGCGTCAGCAGGATCAAGCGCAACGCGAGCTTGATGGTCGGATAGGTCGCCACCGATTCCATCTGCTGCACGAAGTGAGATGCCGCCAGGGCCGTAGCGCGCGAGAGTCAGCGTCTCGCGGCGTCCGTTGAGGCGGTAGTCGTAGCGGAAGATGACAGTACCGCGCTGGGCGATACCGTCACGTACATCCCGCCCCGGTCAGAAGCCTTATAAATCGTGGACTTAGGCTTCAGATTTCGCAGTGCGGCGTCAGCAAGCATCGAGGCGCCCGGCTTGTGACGGCTTTACCGTCAAGTTTTACCGTTAAAGACCTGGAGACCTGCTGATGCCCGGAAAGCCGCATGAAACAAGCATTCCCGAGAAGGCTTTTACCGTCAAAGACGGTAAAAGCCCTCGAAGGACGTCAATCACTCCCACTCTATTGTAATTTAGAGAAAAATATTTTTGTAAATCAACATCTTATAAAAATACATTAGACTGATACCATGAAAAGTACCATGCGATCAACCTCTAACCTCGCGCCGCTCCTCCCTCTCGGCGTTAGCGTGGCCTCCGGGCCAACTCGTCATCGGTAACGGGATGCCCACCCCACCCTTAGATGCCAGTGGCGCCAGCGTCAACCGTAGTGTAAACTGACAACCAACCTGACAACCACGAGAGAACTGGAGAGTCCTGTGAGCGAGAAGATGTCGAATGCGCCTGTCTACTATGCGTTGGCGCAGGCGCACTTCAATCCCGTTGCGGCGATGGCCAAGTACGTCGATCAAATCCAGGATCGGCTGCGGCGCGATGGGTATCCGCTGTTCGAGCCACAGCAGTTCATGCAACTGGTCGTGCCGGGGCCGGGCCAAGCGCAGCCACAGGAGCCACAGATTCAGCAGGCAGTGTCGTGGCGGATGACTCGCAGTGACCGGAAGGCAGGATTCATTCTCGCGCCTTCAACGATCACCTACCACACAACTCATTACCAGACGCACAACGAATTCATTCCGGAATTGCTACGCGGCTTGGCGGCGGTACACGAGGCGGTTTCACTCGATCACGTAAGTCGGCTGGGGCTACGATATCTGGATGCTGTCTTGCCGCGCACCGGAGAAACCACCGAGCAATACCTTGCGAACGGATTGCACGGCATTGATTTCGATGCGCCCCGCCTACATGCGATGACGGAATCCGTGTTCGCCACGGACACTGGCCCGCTCGTGCCGAAGGGAACGCTGGTCGTCAGGGTGTACCGGATGACTGCGCCTTTGGGCTTCCCGCCGGATATGCTTCCCGCTGGATTGGCGATAGCACCGGAGTTCGAGGTCAAGAATGCACGCGAGCACGGAGTCATCGACACGGATCACTATGTCGAGGGCCGGATGTCAGTGGAAATGGACAAGCTGAACGAACAGCTACTTTCGCTGCACGGCACTATCAAATCGGTGTTCGGTGCGACGACAACGGATCACGCCCGCAGCGCGTGGGCCTGACGTAACCAGGATCGAGGCGCTTATGTACACAACTTTGCCCGCCCGTCGTTCCATGCCGATTCCGCAGCCCGTGGGTGCTGCTATTGTCGTGATTGCTTGGGCGCTCGGTGGCACCGGCAGCGTATTTGCGCTTTCCCACGCCAATGAGTGGGGCAAGATGCTGGATACGCGCGTGCCTTATTTCGACGTACAAACGGCGGACGTGGATGCTGTACGCCCGGACATCCGCTCTGCCGCCGAGCATCTTGCGAATATCCGGCAGGTGCTGAATCCCGCCATCGCCGATTTGGCAACGGTGTTCGGCGTTTCGCGGCAGGCTATCTATAAGTGGATCGGCGGTGAATCCACGCCGGAAGCTGACAAGCTGGAGCGCATCCGCTCCCTCAGCCTTTCCGCCGACGCCTTCCGGGAGGCCGGGGTGACTCGCGCATCATCTCTGCTGAAGATGAAGGCATTCGATGGCCGCTCCTTGCTGGACTTAGTTGCCGCTGGGCAGCTTGCGTCTGAGCATACCCAGACGCTAATTGCCGAGGCGCAGGCCATGGATGCGGCATACAGCCGTTCCGGCTTGGCGAAGTCGAAGGCCGCGCCGTCGGACGATTGGCGCGCCGAGCTTTCCATTCCTGGTTCCTCCGAGTGATAGTTCAGAGGACGATGGATGCTGACGCGCGATACCGACTGGCGACAAGGTGATCTTCTTACTCAGGAAACCGCATCCAAGTTGACGGCGCTAAACAGCGTAGTTGGCGAAACGCATCGTGTCGTTGTCATTACGCACGACTGCGATCTTCCGAACGACAGCGAAACCTCGGTCGAGGTTATCGTTGCCGATGTCGTCAGCGCGCCAAACGCACAATTCTCCTACGCGAAGAACCCGCGCAAGCTCCATCTGGGTTATGAGGTCACTGGTGGACAGTCAGTCGTCGTCGAGCTTCGGCACGCAGAGCGGCGCATCGTGCCCAAGGGAGAATTTGAAAAGCATGCAGCCAGAGATGACCACGCATCGCTGCCCATTGATGGGAAACGTGCGCTGAAGCAGTGGCTCGCAGCGCGCTATGGCCGACCGGCGTTTCCCAACGCCTTCGAGAGTCGGCTGCGGAAGGTTGTGAGCAAGAAAAATTCGGTCGAGCGCCAGATAGGAAAAATTCTCGAACCTGAAGCCAAGCACCTGGTCGGCCTGTTCTTTGATCTTGGAGAACAGAGGTCTGCGGAAGTTCCGGAGGGTGAACCCTATGCGTTGTCGATATCCGTGGTATACGACGCAACTGAGGGTGGCGCCCAGGCGCGGCAGTCTGCGGAGATGATCGCCGGTCAGTTGCGCGAGCTTTTCGAGCAGGCTTACGGCAAACCAGATACCGCAACCGATATCGCCATCGATGCCTGCGAGGCGGTCGCCGACACTTCCATCACCCTGGCTGACCTCCGGCGCGTGGATCAGTGGCGACTTGAATACATCAGCTTAAACGACCATGGCCATGGAAATTTCCTGCCAGTCGGAGAAACGCCTGCGTGACATTCAAGACGATCATCCCCTCAATCATCCGCACTCGAACGACCGTTTTATGAATAACGATCTGACGTCGATCAGAGCATGAAAGCCCTCTGGCCTTCCCAGAGTCGTCGGAAGGCCACTTCATCGTCAGTCGGTTCGCGGTTGAGCTGTTCCAACAACCAGGCCGCGCCGGCTGCCATTGCCTCGTCACCGTCAAGGTACTGACCATCGAGCGCGAAACACATGCCGCCCACCCTGTAGTTCACTTCCCACGCTTGGCCGTCATGGGTGCGGCACACGGTATAGGCGAAATAATCTTCCTTGGCGTTCATCTCGTCACACGCTGCTTGCAACTCGGGACGGAGCGGTGGCAAGGAGAAGTGTCCGTTTCTCATACCTTCGCACCCTCCTGATCGGCAGCCGCCATCGCGTCAGCCTCGGTCAATGCATCTTCGCGGAAGGCCCCCATGCGCGCCGCCTCGGCCTGGCTCACTTCGACGGCCCAGATCCGTTTCACTTGGGATGGGCTGCATCCGGCCAGCTCGGCCGTCCTAGTGATGCTGTGGCCGGACTTGCGCAGCGCGACAACCTGGGCATGGCGCTTCGGGTCGGCGCGGCGGCCCCGATACTTGCCGGCCTCCCTCGCCAGCTCGATGCCTTGGCGCTGGCGTTCGCGCCTGTCTTCGTAGTCGTCACGGGCCATCTGGAGGGCCAGCTTCAAGAGCATGTCCTGGACGGACTCCAGGACGATCTTGGCAACGCCCTGAGCCTCGGCCGCCAAGTCGGATAGATCAATCACGCCAGGGACGGCCAGACGCGCGCCCTTGGCCCGGATTGAAGCCACTAGGCGCTCGGCTTCGGGCAGCGGTAGGCGGCTGATCCGGTCGATCTTCTCGGCAATGACCACCTCGCCCGGTTGCAGGTCGGCCACCATGCGCAGCAGCTCGAGTCGATCGGCGCGCGCACCGGATGCCTTCTCGCGATAGATGCCGGCGACGTAGTACCCAGCAGCCTTCGCGGCCAAGATGATCCCCTCCTGGCGCTCCAAATCCTGCGCATCTGTACTGACGCGCAGATAGACCCGCGCCATCATTGGAGCGGCATTCATGTCAAAACCCCTTCGGCTTGTAGACGGAGACAAAGTAGGTGAGCGCGGTCAGCACGGCGAAGTGCAGCAGGAACGTCCAGCCGGCATGCACGCCCGGCGTGCGCCAGTGGTAAAACATCCGCAGGAGCTGGAATAACACCTCAAGGGACACCACCCATCTGAGGATCGGCCAGACCAGCACCGTCGCCATCCATAAGAACTTGACCAGGCCGGCCACCAGCCCCTGACCCTCAACCTTCTGAACGCCCGGCACGGAAGCTGGGGCAGGCTGCACCGGCTCAGGCGCGGCGGGCTGCTCGACCTTATTGGGGAACTTGATGACATTGGACATGGCGCACTTGGGTATAGGCTAATGCACCTATCATAGCTGGCACGGCTCAATTTAGAAGCTCCAATTTATATGCGCCTAGCGCATTCTGCCGGCCCTAATGAGCTTCCAAGACAATTTCAGCGCCGGCAGCGCAGGCGGTGGCCTCATACCCACATATGTGCTAATGTGGGTTTGTGTAATTTATGGAGCTTATCTTATGAGTCGCCTGACAATCGACATAACGGACCAGCAACACCAAAGCCTGAAGGCGCTGGCCGCGTTGCAGGGCAAGACCATCAAGCAATACGCCCTCGAACGCCTGTTCCCCGGCGATACTGATGCCGGCCAAGCATGGCAGGAACTGAAAGCCGTGCTAGGGAACCGCATCAACGATGGGCTTGCGGGGAAGGTGTCCAACAAGAGCATCGGCGAAATTCTTGATGAAGAACTCGCCGGGGATCGTACTTGACGGACTACGTCCTCACGGCAGAGGCCGAAGCCGATCTACGCGGCATCATCCGCTACACGCGCAAGCAATGGGGCGCTGCGCAGGTACGCCGCTATATCGCCAAGCTGGAACAGGGGATTGCCGGCCTTGCAGCCGGACAAGCCCCTTTCAAGGACATGAGTGAAATCTATCCCGCGCTGCAGATGGCTCATTGCCAACATCATTACGTCTTTTGCCTGCCACGCGAGCGAGCACCCGCGTTGATCGTAGCAATTTTTCACGAGCGCATGGACCTCATGACGCGACTGACAGACAGGTTCAATGAGTAAAGGTTGACGATGGCAAAACCAGTCAACATGTCCCTTCGGGTCGACACCGAGCTAAAAGCCGCTTTTCTGGCGGCATGCCGAGATGAAGGATGCAGCGGCGCAGAAGTGATCCGTTCCGCCATGCAAGCGGTTGTTGAGGCCTCTCGCGATCTCGATACCTTCCGCGCCCAGCTCGTGACCGACACGGCAGAACCTGCGCCGTTTCATACGCGCGAATCGATGCGCCAGACGGTACGCCGCTCCGTAGCGAAGATTTTCAAGGTGGTGGCATGATGCACGAACACGAACGCCGCCACGCTCGGCAGAGCTTTAAAAATGACGCGCTGCGGACAGGGAAGGATTACCAGCTCAACGGCCGACATTTAACGCTGGCCAAAGCCGAGGCATGGCTAAAAACCTGTAGTACGCCAAGGGAAACAGCGATGCCGACCCCTTACACCTGACGAAGCGGGAAAGGCTATGCCCGATCTCAGTCCTGAAGTTTCTGACGACGTGCCGTGGTCCGACAGAATCATCCCTTACGACGAAGCCCATTTCGTCACTGAATCTTATGGGCAGCTATCGGCGCACGCTGCACCCCTGTCCCAATGTCTTATCTCACGCTATGCTGCGGTAAAGGGGGGCCGTATATGGCGTTAGGACATCTTTGGGCGGGCCGCGCCTATGGCACGAATACTGGCAATTTATTCGTCAAGCTAGAAGGCAATGACGAAGCGCTGAGCGGTGTGCTTCACATGAGCGAAGCTGGCGTCGGTCTGGTGATGTATTCCCTACAGGGTGCGTTCGATGGTAATCGCTTGACGCTCACTGGTGAGACTCAAGCTCAAATCGAGGGCGTTGTCTTCGGGCAACTCACAGCGTCAGCGACCCTGACGAATAAAGGCGAGCTCTCGGGCGAATGGAGCACGAGCATAGGCTCCGCCGGAACGTTCATTTTATTTCCGCACGACCAAGCGCAAGGGATCGAGGATATTCCCAACAGGGTGCCGGATCAGCTTCATACCGCACGCCATAGCTTTGGGGCGGTGGAAATTGATCGCGAACAGCTCACCGCCATCGCGGATGAGATCCAGCGCGACTTCAAAAACGCGCAAGTGGTAGTGACCGTTGTGGCTGGCACCGAGCAATCTCGGTTCTTGGTCGACTTTAAGGCCATACCGTTTCATGATGGAGTGCGGACTGCCATTATCAAGCTCTTCGTTCAAGAACCTGAAGGCAGCGGGGTCAACAGAGTTGCACTCGTCGAATTTGGGCCGCAGGTAAACATGGTAATGACCCAAGGTGGAGATGAAGCTTGGGTTCTTGGCATGTTGGAAAAGCTTAAGAGAACCATTCGCCCCTTAGAACGCACCTATGCAACAAATTTCAAGAAATTGGGCTTCGGTGTCAATCAGCTTCTTGTTGTAGGCACGATAACCTTCCTACCCAGTTTAGACACTTTCCGAAACAGGGCTATCCTCATGGCGGGAGTTCTCGCATTAGTCCTTGGGGTGAATTGGCTGCATGGGAGATATCTACCGTTCGCCGCTATTCACCTTGGGCCAAAACCAACTGGCCTGCTTGCGCGGATCGCCCCTAGTCTTGCCTCATGGGTGATCGCTGTCAGTGCAGGTATTGCGGCTACATTGCTCGCTGCCTACTTGCAAGGGTGGATTGGCCTGCCGGCATCATCTGGCCCCCTGCCATAACTATTCGTAGACGATGCTGAGGCCTTCTTGCCAAGGCTTGGTGTCATACATGGCCAACCTCTGGCTTTGGATTGTCCACTCCCGAATACAGATTGCTGCAAAAGCCGATTCCGACAATCGGCTGCAATAGCTGTTTCAGCGCTCGCCCCATAACGCGCGTTAGCTCGTCCTGCAAGATACGAAAGTCGCTCATCATCTTCTCAACGTCGATGGGCCTCGCCCCCTGCCCGCGCTTCTCCGCGAGCCATAGCTTTAGCAGCCCAGCCACGCGCCCAAGATCGCCATTCACGCGGCCAAGGTCCGCCACGGCCTTTAGGTCGTAGACGGACCTGATCGGATGATTGAGGCCCGCCGCCAGCATGTAGGCGGACAGCGATAGCCCAGCCTGCGCTGCCCGGTCGGCGACCTCCGCTTTCTCGGCGTCCGTTACCCATACCTTGATCGGCGGAACCTTTCGCCGGGGCCGCCCGGCCGCCGGGGTCGTGTCGTCATCTGCCATGCGCTGCTCGCCCTCCTTCGTTTGGTGTCCTTTGCCTCTGTCGCGGCAGCGGCCGTGAGCCTCGCAGAGCAAGATTGCCGTCGAGCCGCAGGCGAGTAAGGGGCTGTGTTGTGGGACTGCGCGCTCGCGCGTAGGCCCACAACACATATCTTGCCGTCAAACTCACACGCTTAAATATGCGCAACTTTGCGCATGGCACACCACACCCGATTATTACGCAATACTAATCATAGCAGCGCATTTATAATCTCCCATACGCACTATTATGCGCAATTTAATGCGTATACTTGCACAAGCATGCTTAGGAAGGTAGACCATGACAAAGACACCAAAACAAAGACTGACAGGAGCCGGCCGGGTCGCATTCTTGGCGCGCCTCGATAAATTTCGAGACCTCCTGACAGCCGGTTGGCCAATAACGGTCGTCTATGAGAACTACGGCGGCGCAGAGACTGGCTTGAGCTACAGCCAGTTTGTTAGATATGTCGGGAAGCACATCCGCACGCCAAGCAAACGAGGAACATCACTGGCGCCCCCACTAAACGAGCCATCCGTTCAGGTAACGCCGCCACCCGCACCAAGGTATTTCCACTCGTCTACAACGCCATCACGGACGCCAACGAACCGCGTCGGTTTTCAGCACGACCCCAGCAGCGGAAATAAACGTGATGACCTTATTTAGCGATCTAGACCAGCGATAGCGCAACGCCGCCCCAGGGTTAAAAGAAAAAATAAGT
Organism: Rhodocyclaceae bacterium; assembly: GCA_047605765.1. Lineage (GTDB taxonomy): Bacteria > Pseudomonadota > Gammaproteobacteria > Burkholderiales > Rhodocyclaceae > JBGVSA01. The sequence goes on along the minus strand of JASGFB010000003.1, from coordinate 57,909 downwards.
TAAACCACGCGCGCGCGTTACGGTTTCTAAAAGCCTTGCGCCATAAGGCTTTGCGGGCCGGTTATGTTCCCAAAGGCACGAAGTTGGATGTTCCTAAAGGCACGGCGTAACTCACAGCCTGGCGTTCCTGAAAGCACGATGCGATTCACAGGAGCAACCACCTTATCCACAAGGACACAGACCTACAGGCGCAATAGTCCAGCATGGGCCCTTTACGCTCGTTCGAGCAGCTTCCGAGCTTTGCGGATAGGAGCCTTCTCATGCGCTTGCACAGATGCATGGGGTCGCCCAGCGATCATGTCCTGGACCTCAGCCAACTTGCCTTTGGGGCCGTTGGCGTAGAACGTCATCATGTCGCGGGCGGCGTCGAAAGCCATCAGATAGTCCGGCAGGTCGCCGGATTCAGCCAGTGCCCTCAAGTCGAAACGGAAGCGCCGAAGTGTAGCGGTGCTACCGCTCTTTTGGTGCAGGACAGCCAACGATACCCGCCACCTCGGCTGTTCACCGCAATGCTTGCGAGCCAATTCATAAATGCGCCGGTCCAACGGCTTGCGTAGCCGAAAATAGGAACGGGATAGGGTCAACACGCGATTGGCCTCGACTGAACGGAACAGCCAGCGCGGCAAGACCACTTCTATGGCCATCATGCGACTATTGTCAAGCGATTTCTCGACCACTCGCCAGCTATCAATCAGGCCGAAACCGCGCCGCTCGCGCTGCCCGTTCGTCTCGATATTGGTTTCAATAACGGTGCCTTTCAGGCGGCGTAGCATCTCGGTCATACGCTCGTAGGCACGGCCGCTGGTGTCGCGGTTTGTGACAGTCAGGAAGTCGAATGCGGTAAAGTGAATTGTGGGAGTGATCTCTCGGCCTCGGTTGGCAGCTTCGACCAACTGGCTAATACAGTAAATCCACAGGTCCTTGTCGTGGATAGTTGCGCAGCCAGTTGCGCCGGGCAGCACAGTGATCCTAGAACCGTTACGCTCGTAAGTGCGCACGCGCTTGTCACCGGCTCGAAGCGCAAACAGCGGATGCTCCATGCTCGCCATGTCGTCTTTGGGCGAGGCATCGATGATGTCGGCTATGAAGAAGTCGCATTGCCGGCGACGGTCTGGCGCGAGACGTGTGGTAGCTACGCAAGCGACACCCTCGTCCCGGTTCGCGTTCGGTTCGATGAACACAGACTAGCGGCTCAAGCTCCCAGCCCCGGACGCACAGCTTGAATGCCTGACGACTTACGCCTCTCGATCCATTCCTCGATTTCACCCAAGTCCCACGCGACGTTTCTACTGGTGAGCGCAATGCGACGGGGAAACTCCCCTCGCAGCTCCATGTTGAAAATCGTGCGTTCGGCCAGCGGGATCATCGCCAGCAGCTTCTTGCGGTTGATGAGAACTCTAGTCGGTGTAGCCGGCATGTCTTGCCTTCCTTCAGTCGCTTACGAACATGCCTGATGGTGCCCTGCGATGCCGATTACTTCATGCTATTAATTGGCCAATTAAGTTGACACAAGATCTAGACTTCATAGCCCGAGTAGACAGGCGTGAAACAACCTTCTCAAGAAAGACTATTTTCTCTAATTCAGGCGAAACATCGCGGGGATCGTGGACAGGGCCTTGGATACCGCTTGCCGCTCGACACCTAGTCTTCGCGCTATTTCAGATTGATTGAGCCCGGATCGCATAAGCGCCAATATTTGCTTTTTTCGATCCGTCAACTTTTCGTCGACCATCAGTCGCGCTTGATTGCGTAGCTCCGCTTCGTCTGCCGGCTGCAATGTTTGACTTAGGATGTAATGGAAGAAATAACTATCAATCAGCTCATCGCCTGACCACGCTTGCGCCTCCTTCCGATGTGCGCATTGCAGACGGAGTCTAGTTAGTTCGAGATCGAATTGCTCTACAGCTCGCCGTGCACGCCTATACGCAGGATTCCACACGTCGCCTGGCAATTTTGGTCTGTGATTCACGCAGTATAGGTTGCTCAGACGAAGATCGTCGTCGGGATCGTGCGCCTTCGGTGTATTGTCCCCGCTTGCAAACAAGGTGAGCTCGGCTGGCTCCCCACAGAACCGACAAAACTCCCGTAAGCGCTGGCTATTCAGGTTGCTGCCGGGCGCCCGCGTTCTTTTCGGCCGTTTGCGGGCACAAGCCCATACCAGTTCGATCAACGACTCGAGTGTTGCGATAAATCGCTGGTCTCTTGAGGATTGCTCATCTTCCGTAAGAATGAATGCTCGCAACAATTGACGCTGTAGGCGAACCATCGCACCAAGCCCCACCAAGCGAACAACGCTGCTGAAAGACACACCCGTTCCAGTTCCAGGCATGTATCCCAAATAGCGTGCTGGGAGCGTCGACACGTATATCGTTACCGCAGGGTCAACCAGGTCCTGCATCAAACGAACGATGGGGTAGCGTCGAGAAGACTTGGAATACGGCAGCCAACGATCTCGAAACTGCTCGATTGCATTGGCGACAGCGGGATCACAGCGATCCCAGATAGTTATGCTCGGCTCGTTCTCCATGTCAACCATTATGACCAATCAGTGAACCACCAACAATATCGCTGTGCCTAACACCCGTGGCTATTCATTGGCTGTGGCCGCTTGAAAGTACACTCATCGACCTGGAAACATCAACATGACCCGAGCATGGCTGGTGACGTGCAGTTCGTCAGAACTCTTTCGCCGGCGAATGTTTGACTTCGGCGTGATAGAAGCCCTTGGTCCCAGGCAAAGGAGTTGCACCAGGCGGTAGTTTTTCCTCGGCCTTGCTCACGACCTGTGTATCGCCGGGCATGACCTTGACAACAACTACTCCCACAACGACGACAACTGCCAGCACTACCAGCACGAGTTTCGTGTTCAACATAATCCTCACCTGTTCAAAAGCCACGCGGCTACGCTCTCGAAAGATACATGGAATAGTCTAAAATCGAATATTCCAATGCGGACTATAGCATCGAAAGATGCTATATGGTCCCCGCTACGAGACAATCAGGCAGGTTCTCCGCGAGACGCGCCTGCAAGCGCGGCTCACGCAGGTGGAACTCGCCTTGAAACTCGATCGGGGCCAAAGCTACGTGTCCAAGGTCGAGCGAGGCGAGCAGTATGTCGATCTGGTCGAATTCCTCGATTGGTGCGAAGCCTGCAAGGCCGCACCGTCCGATGTCATCAAGAAGCTGTGAAGCCGGCCTCACCCCTCTGCTCTTCCCCCCAGGCTTTGCGTCCATAGCAATAGCCGGGCCATTCATCGGCAATGGTCGTCTCGCGCTTCAACAGTCGTCTGGCCAGCGCTGCCAACACGCGAACATCTGCCTCTGAGCGAACTTCAATCGGTGCAACCAGATCGACCGTAGTAGCCGTCGGGCACCAGCCGACGCGCAACGAAGGAACGACATCCAGATCTAAGCCGGTGCGTTCCAACTCGCCCTGGCGCTTGCTGACCGCATCGTAAAAGCCCTGCCATTCATCAGAAGACTGAGGCATCGTTTCGCCAACGACCTTCTTGCGCGAACGGCCGACCATGCGCCAATGCTTGGTGCCGGGCTCTTGCCCTGCCAGGAATTTTTCAAAGGTACTCGGAACCGCCGGCTCCGGCACCTCTGCCATGGCCTGCGCCTCAATGGCATCGCGGTACACGCAGCGCGGATGACGCCAGAACACGAGCACGCGGCGACCGTTGAGAACGAATCCGACGTCATCCCACCAGGACAGCTTCCCGGCTTCATCCTGCGGATACTCGTGAGGAATGTACAAGCCTCCATCCAGCCGCCAGGCGTGGTGTCGGTGAAAGTCGCGCATCTTGCGACGCAGTTGTTCGATATGCCGGTTCTTCATAGGTTTTCAGCGCCGCGTCACGGCTTCCCTTCATCGGTGAAACGCAAGCGGTTCCATTCGTCGCACGGGTCTTTGCGATGCCACACAGGACGGCCGCGTACAACGGTGCGACCCGATTCATCATCCTCGTCATGGAAAGCCAGCGACCACGCATCGGCCTCGCCGGCCGGAGGCGGATCGAACCGCCTGGTCGCCTGCATCTGCTCGGCCACTTTCAAGGCAGCCGCCATACGGGCGCTACGGCGCTCATCGTCCATTTCTCTCTCCTGGGCTACACGAATCATGGCTTCGCCACCTTACCTGTCCATTCGTCGATCATGTCCGCCCAGTCTTGCAGCATCTCCGTGCGCTGCTGGCGGTACTCGGCCTTGTTATAAACCGCCCTGACCCCGCGCTGTTCGTGCGCGAGGCATTTCTCGATCCAGTCGGTGTTGTAGCCAGCCTCGTGCAGCAGCGTGCTGGCGGTGCGCCGCAGATCGTGCGGCCCAAACTTGGCCAGCGGCTTCCCTTCCTTCTGCGCCAGCTTGTACGTCAGCGTCAGCACCTGATTGAGCGTGGCGCTGCTCATGGGTGCATCGGAGTCATACCTCGACGGCAGTACGTAGTCCGAGCCTCCAGAAAAGGTTTTCAGCGCGATGAAGATGTCCAGCGCCTGCCGGGACAGGAACACCAGGTGCGGGTTGCGTCGCTTCATCCGTTCTTTCGGAATGGTCCAGAGCGCTTCGCTGAAATTGATCTCGCTCCAGGTTGCATTCGTCAGTTCGCTTTTGCGCACCAGGGTAAGCAGCAGCAGCTTGGCCGCAGCCCGGATGGATGGCGTCGTTCCGATGCGCTCGATGTACTGATACATCAAGGCGATCTCGTCGGGAGTCAGCGCGCGGTCGCGCGGCTCGAAGGTAGCAATGCTGGCTGGCCGCACCAGTTCCGCCGGGTTCTCGACCTTCTGGCCGCGCTCGATGGCCCAGCGGTAGACCTGAAACACCACTTCGCGCACGTGCACGGCGGTAGCCGGGGCGCCCCGCTCCACGATGGCATCGGTCAACGTCCGCAGGTCTTCGTGGGTGATTTCCTCCAGCTTCCAATTGCCGAATTTTGCTTTGAGGTCCCTCTCGTATACGGAACGCCGCATGTCGCGCGTGGAGTCGGCCATCTGATAACCACGCAGCCATTTCTCGGCCCAGGCACCAAAGGTCTCCGCCCCTTTCAGGCGGGTCTTGTCCCGGGCCTTTTCCTTGGCCGGCGACTTTCCGGCCTCCAGCATCTTCTTGGCTTCGCTCAGGCGCTCCCGGGCTTCGGCCAGCGTGATCCCGCCTGTTCCATAGCGGCCGAAGGTCATCGTCTCCTGGCGGCCGTGGATGGCGTAGTTGTAGCGAAACGAGATGGTGCCCGCTGGCGTCACGGCCACGTACAGGCCGTCCCGATCGACGACCTTGTACAGCTTGTCTTGGGGCTTGAGGTTACGCAGCTTGGTATCGGTCAACATGGCGAGACTCCAGAGGAGGTCTGATACCATGCGCAAAAATCCACCAAGAAAACAAATTTATTCCAATAAATTCAATATCTTAGTAAACATCGATACCATGAATGAAGGCGAAGTGCTTCATGGTATCGAGCCAACATCATGGCATCATGGCGTGAGGATACCATCAACCATGCCATGAAAAATTCTTGCTTGACGGTGCCAGTCAGTGCCGGAACTTACCGCTCAGAAAACAAAAAAGCCCTTGATAAACAAGGGCTTGATTCGGATTTCATGCCGGCCAATGCCAGCTCATTCCGGACGCGGGATCACTCCCACTCGATCGTCGCAGGCGGCTTGCCCGAGACGTCGTACACCACGCGATTGATGCCGCGCACTTCGTTGATGATGCGGTTGGACACACGGCCCAGCAGGTCGTGCGGCAGGTGGGCCCAGTGGGCCGTCATGAAGTCTTGCGTCTGCACGGCACGCAGGGCGGCGACGTATTCGTAGGTACGGCCGTCCCCCATCACGCCCACGCTCTTGACCGGCAGGAACACCGCAAAGGCCTGGCTGGTGAGTTCGTACCAGGTCTTGCCGGAGATCTCGTCCACCGTCTTGCGCAATTCTTCGATGAAGATGGCGTCGGCACGGCGCAGCAGATCGGCGTATTCCTTCTTTACTTCGCCCAGGATGCGCACGCCCAGGCCGGGGCCGGGGAACGGGTGGCGATAGACCATTTCGTGCGGCAGGCCGAGGGCGACACCCAGTTCGCGCACTTCGTCCTTGAACAGTTCGCGCAGCGGTTCGAGCAGTTTCAGGTGGAGGGTATCGGGCAGGCCACCAACGTTGTGGTGGCTCTTGATGGTGGTGGCCTTCTTGGTCTTGGCACCGGCCGATTCAATGACGTCCGGGTAGATGGTGCCTTGCGCCAGCCACTTCGCACGCGTCAGTTTGGCCGATTCAGCCTGGAAGACCTCGACGAATTCACGGCCGATGATCTTGCGCTTGGCTTCGGGGTCGGAGACGCCGACGAGCTTGCCCATGAACTGCGCGGTGGCATCGACGTGGATGACCTTGACGCCCATGTTGCGGGCGAACATGTCCATGACGAGATCGGCTTCGTTCAGGCGCAGCAGGCCATGATCGACAAACACGCAGGTGAGCTTGTCACCGATGGCGCGATGAATCAGCGCGGCAGCGACGGACGAATCGACGCCCCCCGACAGGCCCAGAATGACTTCTTCGTCGCCCACTTGCTCACGGATGCGCTGCACCGCTTCGGCGATGTAGTCGCCCATGATCCAATCGGGCGCGCAGCCGCAGATGTCGCGCACGAAGCGCTGCAGGATCTCGGCGCCACGCAACGTATGCGTGACTTCGGGATGGAACTGCACACCGTAGAAGCGGCGCGTTTCGTCGACCATGCCAGCGATCGGGCAGCTCGGCGTCGACGCCATCAGGCTGAACCCCTGCGGCAGTTCGGCCACCTTGTCGCCGTGGCTCATCCACACCTTGATGATGCCGTGGCCTTCGGTGCTGCGAAAATCCTCAACGCCGTCGAGCAGCTTGGTATGGCCGTGGGCGCGCACTTCGGCGTAACCGAATTCACGCACGGTGCCGGCCTCGACCTTGCCGCCGAGTTGCTGCGCCATGGTCTGCATGCCGTAGCAGATGCCCAGCACCGGCACACCCAACTCGAACACGGCTTGCGGCGCGCGATCGGTGGATTCTTCATACGCCGACATATGGCTGCCGGACAGGATGACCCCCTTGGCGCCATAGTTGCGCACGAACTCATCACTGACGTCGGCGGGATGGATTTCGCAGAACACGTGCGCTTCGCGCACGCGACGGGCAATCAATTGAGTGACTTGAGAGCCGAAATCGAGAATCAGGATTTTGTCGTGCATTGTCGTGATAAAAGTTGAGCGGTTGGCAAAGCCCGGCACAGAAACAACGCAGCGGCCAGTTGGCCGCTGCGGAACTACTTGATCGACTACCCCGCTTACTCCACGCGGTAGTTGGGCGCTTCACGCGTGATCTGCACGTCGTGGACGTGGGATTCCCGCATGCCCGCCGAGGTGATCTCGACGAATTCGGCGCGCGTACGCATGTCTTCGACCGTATGGCAGCCGACATAGCCCATCGAGGCGCGCAGGCCGCCCATCAGTTGATGGATGACCGCCGACACCACGCCCTTGTAAGGCACGCGACCTTCGATGCCTTCCGGCACCAGCTTGTCGACGTTGGCATCGGTTTCCTGGAAATAACGGTCGGCCGAGCCTTGCTGCATGGCGCCCAGCGAACCCATGCCGCGATACGCCTTGTACGAACGGCCCTGGAACAGCACGGTCTCGCCCGGCGATTCTTCGGTACCGGCGAACAGGCCGCCCAGCATCACGCTGTAGGCGCCGGCCGCGATGGCCTTGGCGATATCGCCCGAGTAACGAATGCCGCCATCGGCGATCAGCGGTACGCCAACCTTGCTCAGGGCCTCGGCCACACCGTCGACGGCGGTGATCTGCGGCACGCCCACGCCGGCCACGATGCGGGTGGTGCAGATCGAGCCGGGGCCGATACCGACCTTGACGGCGTCCGCGCCCGCGTCGACCAGCGCCTTGGCGGCATCGCCCGTCGCAATGTTGCCGCCGATGACTTCGATTTGCGGAAAATGCTTCTTGACCCAATTGACGCGTTCGAGCACGCCCTTGGAGTGACCATGCGCGGTATCGACCACGATGACATCCACGCCGGCATCGGCCAGGCGCTCGCAGCGTTCTTCGGTGCCGGCGCCAACGCCGACGGCCGCGCCAACGCGCAGGCGGCCATGGCTGTCCTTGCAGGCCAGCGGGTGTTCGGTCGACTTGAGGATGTCCTTGACGGTGATGAGGCCGTACAGCTCGCCGGATTCCTTCAGAACCAGCACGCGTTCGAGGCGGTGGCGGTGCATCAGCGCCTTGGCGTCGTCGAGCGAGGTGCCTTCGGGCACCGTGACCAGACGGTCGCGCGGCGTCATGACGTTGGCCACGGGCTGGTCGAGGTTGGTTTCGAAACGGGTGTCGCGGTTGGTGATGATGCCGATGACCTGCTTGCCTTCGACCACCGGCACGCCGGAAATCTTGTGCGAACGCGTCAGCGCCATCAGCTCACGCACCAGCATGGTGGGCGGAACGGTGATGGGATCGCGCAGCACGCCGGATTCGAAACGCTTCACCTTGGCCACTTCGAGGGCCTGTTCGGCGGCGGGAATGTTCTTGTGGATGATGCCGATGCCGCCTTCCTGGGCGAGGGCAATGGCAAGACGGGATTCGGTCACCGTGTCCATGGCGGAGGACACGAGGGGGATATTCAGCTGGATGTTGCGGGTCAGTTGCGTTGCAAGACTGACGTCGCGAGGAAGAACGTCGGAATGGGCGGGAACGAGCAAGACGTCGTCGAACGTCAATGCCTTCTGGATCAACCGCATGTTTATAATCCTTGCCGGCAAATCAATATTATACGGACCTCAATAGAGGTCCGCAAAATCCATTTGTATCGGCGTGTTCGCCACACGCCGGTGATGGAAGCCATGAAGGGAGTACGGTAAATGTCGAAGAGCGGAACGCTTGCAGCGCTGGCGTTGCTGGCCCTGGCCGGCACGGTGCAGGCGCAGATCTACACCTGGAAGGACGCCAAAGGCAGCGTCCATTATTCCGACCAGCCGCCCCCCGGCGTGGACGCCAAAGTGACCAGCGGCGCGCGCGGCGCGGCCGCGGCGCCGGCAACCGCAGCCACGGCCTCCGCCCCAGTCGCCGGCTCCAAGTCGTGGCAGGAAAAAGACCAGGAATTCCGCCAACGCCGCGCCGAGCAATCCGAAAAAAACGCCAAACAGCAGGAAGCCGATGCCAAGCGGGCGCAGCGCGATGCGCAATGCGCCGAAATCCGCCGCCAACTGGCCGCCGTCGACAGCGGCGCACGCATGGGCCACACCAACGACAAGGGTGAAGTCGAAGTCTTCGGCGACGCCGAGCGCAAGGCTGAAAGCCAACGCCTGCGCGACATACTGTCGAAGGAATGCGGCGCCTGACCGGGGTGTTCAGCCCGCCTTGGGCAGATCCGGCGCGCCTTTCTTGAGGGTCTTGCCTTCAGCGGCGCGCCGCCGCCGCACTTCCTTCGGGTCGGCAACCAACGGACGGTAGATTTCGACGCGATCGTGCGCCCGCAGTGGCGTGGTGAGCGTCACCAGCTTGCCAAACACGCCGATCTTGTTGTCGCCGTCCACATCGATATCCGGGTGCTTCTGCAGCAAGCCGGAGGCTTCGATGGCCTGCCGTGCCGTACAGCCCTGCGGCAGCGACAGGCTCACCAGATCCTGGCGGTCCGGCAAGGCGTAGCAGACCTGCACCGGGATGCTGTCTGTCGTGCTCACGCCGCCCCCGCGCCATAGACCTGCTCGGCGCGTTTGACGAAAGCGTCGACGAAGGTGTTGGCGATCATGTTGAACACCGGCCCGACGACGCGTTCGAGCAGCTTGTTCGAGAACTCGTATTGCAAGCGGAATTCAATCTTGCAGGCCTGCTCGCCCAGGGGGATGAAGCGCCATTCACCTTCCAGCATGCGGAACGGGCCTTCGCGCAGCCGCAGGGTCATCATGTGCGGCGCGTCCTTGGTGTTCTCGGTGGTGAATTGCGACTTGATGCCGTGGTAGTTGATGTGCAGCGTCGCCACGGTCCTCTCGGGCGTGCGCTCGGACACCTCGGTGCCACTGCACCAAGGCAGGAAGCGCGGGTAGTCCTCGCACCCATCGACCAGTTCAAACATCTGGACGGGGGTGCGCTCTATCAACACAACCTTTTTGACTTCGGACATCCTGTCCCCTGCCGCCGGGCGCGGCGCTGCTAAAATGGCGATTTTAGCCGAACATGGCGCAGCTCCGAACCATCGACGCGAAGCGCTGCCCAAGCGGTGCGAACCGGGCCCATCGCACCGCCAGCCAGTCCACGCCGCCTGGCCAACCTTATAAGAAGAACATTCCATGAGCATCATCGACAATCGCAAGGCATTCCACGAGTACTTCATCGAAGAACGCTTCGAGGCGGGCCTCGCCCTGCAGGGGTGGGAGGTCAAGGCCATCCGCGCCGGTCGCGCCAACATCAAAGAGGCGTACATCATGGTACGCGGCAGCGAGATCTTCATCATCGGCATGCACATCAGCCCGCTGACCTCGGCATCGACCCATGTGCACGCCGACCCCACCCGCACCCGCAAGCTGCTCCTGCATGCGGCCGAGATCAGTACACTGATCGGCAAGAATGAACGCGCTGGTTACACGCTGGTGCCACTCGACCTGCATTACACGCGCGGGCGCATCAAGGCCGAAGTGGGCCTGGCCAAGGGCAAAAAGCTCTACGACAAGCGCGAAACCGAGAAAAAACGCGACTGGGAACGTGAAAAAGGCCGTCTGATGCGGGACAAGGTCGGCAAATAATGAAAAACGGCGCCAATTGGCGCCGTTTTCGTATGCGGGCGGGCCGTTCGACCAGTTGGCCGAGACGGAACGCTACTTGCCGACAATGCCGGTGACGCGCTTGATGGCTTCCATCAGGTCGCCCGGCAGCAGCACCACTTTGCTGTTGTCCGACTGGCTGAGGTTTTCGAGCGAATTGATGTAGTGCTGCCCCAGCAGGTACATGACCGGGGCGGTCGAATCGCCAATGGCGTCGCGCACGCGGGCGATGGCTTCGGCCGAGGCGGTGGCCATCATGACCTGGGCGTTGGCGTCGCGCTTGGCCGCTTCGAGGCGGGCATCGGCCTGCAGGATGGCCGACTGCTTGTCGCCTTCGGCACGCGTGACCAGCGCCTTGCGCTCACGCTCGGCAGCGGCCTGCATCTCCATGGCGCGCTGCATGGATTCGGACGGCTTGATGTCCTGGATCTCGACCGTCTTGATGCTGATGCCCCAGTCGAGCGCCTCGTCGGAGATGCTCTCACGCAACCGGGCCTTGATCTTGTCGCGCGAGGACAGTGCCTCGTCCAGCTCCATCTCGCCGACGATCGAGCGCAGCGTGGTCATGACCAGGTTGCGGATGGCCTCGGTGAAGTTGGTGACGCCATACACGGCCTTGACCGGATCGGTCACCTTGATGAAAGCGATGGCATTGGTCAGGATCACCGCGTTGTCGCGCGTGATGACTTCCTGCTCCTGGACATCGAGGATGATGTCCTTGGTGACGACCTTGTAGCTCACCACATCCAGGTAAGGAATCAGGATCGACAGACCCGGCTCGAGCGTACGCAGGTAGCGCCCCAGCCGTTCAACGATCCATTCTTCCCCTTGCGGAACGATCCGCACGCCCTTGGCGATCGTGACGGCCACGAAGACCAGGAACGCTACGGCGACAATCAAACCTTCCATGCTGCCCTCCAGTTCGACGGCCGCCGGGCTGCGAATGGCCCGCAGCGGCCTCAGGTTGACGAAGACGCCTTATTCGTCTTCTCGACGGATGCTTCCACATGTTCGGCCACGGCGCTTTGCGCTGCCACCGGACTCAGATAACGATACGCCAGACCCACGAAGGCGCCACCGACGATGTTACCGGCGGTACTGAAGACCAGGTTGTAGAGCGCGTCGCCCAGCGTGATCTGGCCATTGCCCAACAGCGACATGACGAAGGTCCCCATGTTGGCGATCGAGTGCTCGAAGCCGAGGTAGAGGAACATGAACACGATCAGGATCATGGCCATGATCTTGGCGATGTCTTCTTTCACGCGCAGGGCCACCCAGACGGCCAGACACACCACCCAGTTGGCCAGGATGCCCTTGAAGAAGATCACCGATGCGGCCTGGTGCACCTTGTGTTCGGCGCCCGTGTACAACGAGTGATCGAGGGGCAACTCCTGCAGCACATGGGCGCCATAGAGCAGCAGACCCAGGATGATGGCGCCCACCAGATTGCCGAGGTAGCAGACGATCCACACCTGCACCGTCTGCACCCAGCTCGTGCGCTGTTCAGCGGACGACAGCGCCATGTACATGTTGTTGCTGGTGAAGAGTTCGGAATTGGTCAGAACGATGATGCCCAGTCCGACGCCGAAGAAGGCCGACGCGATGACCTTGCCCATCGACACGTCGCGCAGCCCGTAATTGAGTGCCCAGAAAACCAGCACCACGATGCTCAGGTACATACCGGCCAGGACGGCGCGGAAGATATATCGGGCGGGATCGGTTTCGAGCAGGTTGATCTTGTATGCACCGCTTTGCGCGGCCTTTTCTACGGTGGGTCTATCCATGGTATTGCAGCTCCGGGTTAACCGTTAGAGTGTAGGACAGTGCCTACCCCGTCAAACTGCGCCATATCAATGCAGACTAGGCACCGTTATGCAAACGACGTTGCCGAACCTGTTCGAACAAACACACCGCAGCGGCCGCTGCGACGTTCAGGGATTCCATCCCGCCCGGCATTGGAATCCCCGTCAGTATCTGGGCTTGCGCCTGCAACGCGGGCGGCACGCCCTGCCCTTCCGAGCCAAAAATCCAGGCCGTGTCGGGGCGCAGATCCAGGGCATACAAAGGCACGGTTTTTTCCGACAGCGCAGTAGCAATAATCTGCCCCGAGAACCCGGCCAAGCGTTCCGCCAAGGCCACACGTTCTTCGATATCCATAAAGAACTGCGCGCCCATGCCCGCCCGCAGCGCCTTTGGCGACCATGCCTGGGTGCACTCGGCGGACAGCCAGGCGCGGCGGATGCCAGCGGCAGCGGCCGTGCGCAGCAGCGTCCCCAGGTTGCCGGTGTCCTGGACCCCCGCCAGCACCAGTACGTCACCGGTGTCGGCAATGGGTGCCGCCGGGATGCGCAATTCGGCCACCACGCCACTGGGATGCTCAACCGGGCTGAGCGCCCGCAGCAGGGCAGCCGGCATTTCGAGCAGTTGGGCGCGCGCCAGTTCGGGGCGCGCCAGCAAGACGGCGATCTCCGGCTTGCTGCGGCTGTCGGGCGTGACCACCACGCATGGCAGCTCGCAACCGTGATCGAGGGCCACCGTCAGCAGGTGGGCGCCGTCGAGCAGCGTGGCAGCCGCCTCACGGCGCGCGCGCGCGTCTTCGGACAACGCGCGCAGACGCTTGAAGGCGGGATTGTCGCGCGAGGTGATCTGCTTCATGCCGCTCAGGCGAACAGGCGCGCCTGCGAGATCGCCGCCTTGACCGGGGCGAAGCTCGTGCGATGCGCCGGCGTGGCGCCCAATTCCGCCAAAGCACGCAAGTGCTCGGGCGTCGGATAGCCCTTGTGCTGCTTGAAACCGTAGCCGGGGTATTCGGCGTCGAGCGCATGCAAGAGCGCATCGCGATGCGTTTTGGCGAGGATCGATGCCGCCGAGATGGCCGCCTCGGTGGCGTCCCCCTGCACGATGGCGCGCGCCGGCACCGACAGATCGGGCGGTACGCGATTGCCATCGATCAGGATTTCATGCGGCACATGCGTCAGCGCCCGCACGGCGCGCTGCATCGCCAGCATCGTGGCGTGCAGGATGTTCAGACGATCGATTTCCTCGACCGAGGCTTCGGCCACGGCCCAAGCCAGGGCGTCGCGCCGAATCAGAATCGCCAGCTCGTCGCGGCGCTTGGCAGTCAGCGCCTTGGAATCGGCCAGCCCGTCGATGCCACGCTGCGGATGCAGGATCACGGCGGCGGCCACCACCGGACCGCACAAGGGGCCTCGGCCAGCTTCGTCAACGCCGCAGATCCAGCGTTCAATCTTCATGACACACCTTTCATACCGAGCATGGGCAGCAGCGCCTGGGCGGCTTTTTCCGCGTGATTCTGCTTGAGCGACACATGGATGTCGGTAAAGCGCTCGACCACCTGGTCACGCGCCTCCGCATCATTGAGCCATGTTTCGATGGCCTGTGCCAACGCCTCCGGCGTCGCCGCCGCCTGCACGAATTCCGGCACCAGCGGGGCATTGGCCAGGATATTGGGCAAGCCGATGAAGCGCGCCTTTACCAGGCGCTTGGCGATGCGGTAAGTCATGCCGGCCATTTTGTAGGCGATGACCATCGGCCGCTTGAGCAAGGCGGCCTCCAGCGTGGCCGTGCCGCTAGCCACCAGCACCACGTCGGCCGCCGCCATGGCTTGCTCGGCGTGGCCGAACATCAGCTTGATGGGCAATTCGCGAGCGTCGTTGCGGAACAGCGCTTCTTCGAACAGGGTGCGCGTGGCGCGCGTCACCAGCGGCACCAGGAACTGTGCATCGGGACGGCGCTCGGCAACGATCTTGGCGGCACCGATGAAGCAATCGGCCAGCAGGCGCACTTCGCCGTCGCGGCTCCCCGGCAACAGCGCCACGATGGGCTGGGCCTGCGGCAATTGCAGCGTGTCGCGAATGGCAGCGCGGTCGGGCACGAGGGGAAACACGTCGGCCAACGGATGGCCCACGAACGAAGCCGGCACGCCGGCCTGGGCGTAGATATCCGGCTCGAACGGGAACAGACACAGCACGCGATCGACAGCGCGCTTGATCTGCTTGATGCGCCCTGCTTTCCATGCCCAGATCGACGGGCTGACGTAATGCACGGTGGTGATGCCCGCCCCGCGCAGTTTTTCTTCCAGGCCGAGATTGAAATCCGGTGCATCGACGCCGATGAACAGGTCGGGCGGATCGTCGCGCAGGCGTTCAAACACACCCCGCCGGATGCGCAGAAGCTCGCGCAACCGCAGCAGCACATCGACGTAGCCGTTGACGGCGAGCTTCTCGGCCGGCCACCAGGCGTCCAGCCCTTCGGCTTCCATCTTCGGCCCACCGATGCCGACGAAGCAGATATCCGGCACATGACTGCGCAGCGCGCGCATCAGGTGTGCCGCCAACATGTCCCCGGAGGCCTCCCCGGCCACCATTGCGATGCGCATGGCTGTGCGTTGCCCTTGATTATTCGAATAGGGTCGCCGCGCTAGCGCTCAGCGAACGATACCGCGTCCCGAATCGGCCAGGAATTCTACCAAGGGCAATAGCTCGGGCGACTGGCCCGCCATGGTTTCGATCTGCGTGCGCGCATCGGCCAGCGACAGACCATTGCGGTACAGCGCCTTGTAGGCGCGCTTGATCTGTGCAATGGCCTCGGGCGTAAAGCCCCGCCGCTTGAGCCCTTCGCTATTGATGCCGTGTGGCACCGGCGGCGTGCCCGACACGGTAATGAAGGGCGGCACGTCCTGCGTCATGATCGAGCCGGTGCCGCAGAAGGCGTGCTCACCAATGCGGCCGAACTGGTGCATGCCGGCGAAGCCGCCGAGAATGGCCCAGTCGCCCACCGTCGCGTGGCCGGCCAGTGAGGCATTGTTGGCGAAGATCGTGTGGTCGCCGACGATGCAATCGTGGGCGATGTGCACATAAGCCATGAACCAGTTGTCGTTGCCGATCCTGGTCAGGCTTTTGTCCTGCACCGTGCCGATGTGCACCGTGCAGCACTCGTGAAAAGTGTTGCGATCGCCGATTTCGAGGCGCGTCGGCTCACCGGCGTACTTCTTGTCCTGCGGTACTTCGCCGATCGACGAAAACTGAAAGAAGCGATTGTCGCGGCCGATCTTGGTATGCCCCTTGATGACCACGTGCGGGCCCACCACGGTGCCGGCGCCGATTTCGACGTGCTCTTCGATGATGCTGTAGGGGCCGACCTGCACGCCCTCGCCCAGGCGTGCCTTGGGGCTAACGATGGCGGTCTCGTGGATCATGCATTTCTCTTGATGGCACACATCATTTCGGCTTCGACGGCCAGTTCGCCGTCGACCGTGGCTACGCCCTGGTACTTCCAGATGCTGCGGATCTGACGCACCAGCTTCATGTCGAAGGTGAGCGTGTCGCCCGGCAGCACCGGACGCTTGAAGCGCACCTTGTCGATGCCGGCAAAATACAGCACGGAGTTCTCGTCCGGGATCTGACCGGCCGTCTTGAACGACAGGATGGCCGCGGCCTGCGCCATGGCTTCGATGATCAGCACACCCGGCATGACAGGCGCATGCGGAAAGTGCCCCACGAAGAACGGCTCATTGATGGTGACGTTCTTGATGGCAACGATGCGTTCGCCTTCCGTCATTTCGAGAACGCGATCAACCAGCAGGAAGGGGTAGCGGTGCGGCAAATATTGCATCACCTGCTGGATATCCATGGAACTCACGCTTTTTTCTCCAATTGATTGTTCAATTCGTTCAGTGTCTTCTCGAGCGTGCGCACACGCTCGGCCAAATCATCCAGATGCCGCAGGTGGACCGAATTGCGCATCCATTCGCGATGGTGCTGCGCCGGGATCGCCGAGGTATAGACGCCGCGCTCGGTCACCGACTTGCTGATGAACGAACGCGCCGACACCACAACGTCGTCGGCCACGTCGACGTGGCCCATGACCCCTGCCTGGCCGCCCACCATGACGCGCTTGCCCAGCGTCGAGCTGCCAGCCATGCCGGTCAGGGCCGCCATGGCGGTGTTCTCGCCGATCCGGCAGTTGTGTGCCACCTGAATCAGGTTGTCCAACTTGGCGCCGTGTTCGATCACGGTGTCATCCAGCGCGCCGCGGTCAATGGCCGTGTTGGCGCCGATTTCGACTTCATCGCCGATCACCGCGCGGCCGATCTGCGGAATTTTCTCCCAACTGCCGTCCTGGCGCGGCGCGAAGCCGAAGCCATCGCTGCCCACCACCACGCCCGCATGAAGGATGCAGCGTGCACCGATCACACTGTCGTGATAGACGGTCACACGCGGATGCAAATGGGTACCTGCCCCGATCGACACGCGTGCTTCGACGACACAGCCGGCGTCGATGACGACGCCCTCGCCGATCGTGCAGCCTTCGGCCACATAGGCCAACGGCCCGACACTGGCCGAGGCCGGCACATCGCTCAGCACCACGGCGGAAGGATGCACGCCGGGCGCCGGCCGCTCGACCGGGTTGAGCAATTGCGCCAGACGCGCGAAATACAGATACGGGTTGGGTGCCACGATGCGCGGACCGGCGTAGGCGTCGGCCAGCGCGGGCGGCACGATAACCGCAGCCGCCCGGGTGGTGTCCAGTGCGCGCCGATATTTGGCTTGCGCCACGAAGCCGATCTCGCCGGCGCCGGCGCGATCGAGCGGTGCGATCTGTTCGATCAGCGTGGCGCCATCGCCACGGCATTCCCCGCCGAGTTGCTCGACGATGTCGTAAAGAGAAAGTGCCTTGGCCATGTCATTTGCCGGTGGTGGGGGTGTCGGCCAGGGACTTGATCACTCGGTCGGTAATGTCGATGCGCGGGCTGAAATACACTGCCTCCTGCACGATCAGATCGAATTTCTCGGCTTCGGCCACCTGACGGATGGCCTTGTTGGCGCGGTCCAGCACGCCGGCGAGTTCTTCGTTCTGCCGCTGGTTGCGGTCTTCGCGATATTCGCGCTGGCGGCGCTGGAATTCACGATTGAGGTCGTTGAATTCGCGCTCGCGGTTGCGGCGCTCGGCGTCCTGCAAGGTGACCGAGTTCTTGTCCAGGTTGTCCTGCATGGCCTGGAGTTGCTTGCCCACCTTGTTCAGGTCCTGTTCGCGCTTCTCGAATTCTTTCTCGAGTTTTTTCAGTGCGCGCACTGCCGGAGCGGATTCGCGCATGATGCGGTCCGCGTTCACAAACCCGATACGCGTTTCCTGTGCGAATGCGGGAAGCGCGGCGCATATCGCCAGCGCACCACAGAGAAGGCTCTTACGCACTGCACTCTCCTAGAAAATCTGGCCCAGCTGGAATTGGAAGCGCTGGGTCTTGTCGCCGGCTTCCTTCTTGATCGGATAGCCGATACTGAACTTGAGCGGCCCGATCGGCGATGCCCACGACAGTGCCAGACCGGTACTCCAGCGCATGTCGCCGAAGCGGACCTTTTCGTCTTCGCCCCACACCTGGCCGCCGTCGAGGAATACCGACAGGCGCACCGAACGATCCTGTTCCTTCATGCCCGGGAACGGGAACAGCAGCTCGGCGTTGGTCACGATGCGGCGATTACCGCCCAGCGCCTCGTCCGTCACGTTGCCGCTCGAATCCACCACCTTGGGCCCCAACGAGCTGTCGTCGTAGCCGCGCACGGAACCGATACCGCCCGCGTAGTAGTTCTTGTAGAACGGCAGCGGCTTGCCGCCGTAGCCCTTGGCATAGCCCAGGTCGGCGTTGAGCATCAAGGTAAACGTGCGGCTCAACGGGGTGAAGTTCTGCCATTGGTAGCTGAGCTTGTAGTAACGCTGCTCCAGCGGCGGCACCGACACTTCAGCGCCAACGCGTTGGTACATCCCGGTGGTGGGATAGATGACGCTGTCACGCTTGTCGCGCGACCAGCCCGCCGTCAGGGCCAGGGTCGTGGTCGAGCTGCCGAATTGTTCGACGAAATCCTTGTACTGCTGCGGCGAATCGTCGAAGGTCGAAATATTGGTGCGATCGAGCGTGCCGCCGAAGTTGATGGTGTCGTCTTCGGTCACCGGCACGCCAAAGCGTACGCCCACGCCGTCGGACTTCGACTTGTAGCGCGCCACCGAGGTGGTGTCGCTGTCGGTGTTCACTTCACGGTGATAGGCATCGAAACCACGGCTGATGCCGTCCGGCGTCCAGTACGGGTTGGTGTAGGACACCGACGCCACCTTGTTGGTCTCGCCGGTATTCACGTTGAGCGACAGCGCGTTACCCGTGCCGAACAGGTTGTTCTGCGAAATGCCGGCGCTCAGCACCACCTTGTCGACCTGCGAATAGCCGACACCCAGGGTGACGTTGCCGGTCGGGCGCTCTTTGACCGTTACGTTCAGATCGACCTGGTCGGTAGCGCCTTCCACCGGCTTGGTCTGCATGTTCACTTCGTCGAAGAAGCTGGTGCGCTCGATGCGGGTCTTGGAACGCTCCACGCTTTCGCGGTCGAACCACGCGCCTTCGGGTTGGCGCATTTCGCGGCGGATCACCTCGTCGCGGGTCTTCGAGTTGCCGGCGATGTTGATGCGATTGACGTAGGCGCGGCGGCCCGGGTCCACGAAGAAGGTCAGGCCGACTTCGCGCTTTTCCTTGTCGATTTCGGGCGACGCATTGACGTTGGCGAAGGCATAGCCATCGTTGCCGAAGCGGTCGGTCAGGGCCTTGTTGGTGGCGTTGATCTGGGCGCGCGAGAAGGTGTCACCCGGCTTGACCACCACCAGGGGCTTGAGCTGCTCGTCGGGGATCAGCAGGTCGCCAGCCAGCTTGACCGACGAAATCTTGTACTGCTCGCCCTCGCGAATCGCCACCGTGATGTACACGTGCTTGCGGTCCGGCGTGATCGACACCTGGGTGGACTCGACGTTGAAGTCCACATAGCCACGATCCATGTAGTACGACTTGATCGCTTCCAGGTCACCCAGCAGCTTCGGCTTGGAATAGCGGTCGTTCTTGTTCCACCACGAGAACCAGCCGGAGGTCTCCTGCGTCATCAGATCGAGCAGTGCGCCTTCCTTGAACTTGGTGGCCCCCACGATCTTGACCGACTTGATCTTGGCGACTTCGCCTTCGTCGATCTCGAAGTTGATGGCAACGCGGTTGCGTTCGAGCGGCGATGCCGTCGTCTTGATCTTGACGGCGTAGTAGCTCTTGGTGAGGTACAGGCGCTTGATTTCCTGTTCCGCCTTGTCGAGCAGCGAACGGTCGAAGGTGCGCGACTCGGAGATGCCGGCTTCCTTCAGGCCCTTGAGCAGGTCTTCGGTCTTGAATTCGTCGTTGCCCGAAAAATTGATCTGCGCGATGGAGGGGCGCTCGTCCACGATGACCACCAGGACATCGTTGTCGGATTCGATGCGCACGTCACGGAAGAAGCCCGTGCCGTAGAGCGACTTGATGGCCTGCGAGACCTTGTCATCGGTCACCGTGTCGCCGATGCGGATCGGCAGATAGTTGAACACGGTACCGGCTTCCGTCCGCTGGATGCCCTCGACGCGGATGTCCTTGACCACGAATGGCGTCAAGGCGAACGCCACCGGCGACAGCAACGCGGCAACGGCAGCGGAGAGATATTTGATTTTCATTCAGGTCAGCCGAACAACAGGCGGTTGATGTCGTTGAAGAATGCAAGTGCCATAAGCGAGGCGAGAATGGCAAAGCCGGCCTTCTGGCCAAGCTCCATGACGCGCTCGGACAAAGGCTTCCCCCGGATTGCTTCGGCGACATAATACAGTAAGTGCCCACCATCAAGGATCGGCACCGGCAACAGGTTGAGCACGCCCAGACTGATGCTCACGAGGGCCAGAAAGCGCATGTACGCTTCGAATCCGGCGCGTGCGGTCTGGCCCGCATAGTCGGCGATGGTCACCGGCCCGCTCACATTGCGGATCGACACTTCGCCGACAATCATCTTCCACATCACCTTCAGGCTGAAGGTCGTTGTGTTCCAGGTCTGCGCCACGGCTTTCGACAGGGCGGCCACCGGGCCGTAATCGACCAGCACCAGGTTGCGCTCGACGGCTTCGCGATCCTCGCGCACGCCAACCCCCAGGCGCCCGCGCGCCGGTTCGCTGCCAGCCACGACGTCCGGCGTCGCGGCCAGATCCAGCGTGGCGGCGCCGCGTTGGATGCGCAGCGAAATCGGCTGGCCGGGGTGATGCGCCACGAGGCGGGCGAATTCGCGGAAATCGCTGACCGCCTGTCCATTGACAGCCAGAATGCGATCACCTTCGCGCAAGCCGGCGCGCTGCCCTGCACCATCGCCGACGACCGTGCCGATGACCGCCGGCACCAGCGGCAGCACCGGGCTCAGGCCGATCTGCCCCATGACGTCGTTGGCGCGATCATCGATGGTCAGGGCCGACAAGTCGAGCATGCCGACCTGCGTCGAGCCATCCTTGGCAGTGGCCACCACTTCGACCGTCCTGCGGTCGATGCCACGATCGACGATCAGCCAGCGCACGTCGGCCCACGACGCCACGCTCTCGCCATCGATGCTGACGATGCGTTCGCCCTCGACCAGGCCGGCGCGCTGCGCCACCGACGCATTGGCCACCGGCCCCAGCACGGCCGGCAGTTCGTGCGAGCCATGGATGAACATGGCCCAGTACACCACGATAGCGAGCAAGAAATTTGCAAGCGGCCCGGCCACCACGATGATGGCGCGCTTCCACACCGGTTGCAGATTGAAGGCGCGATGACGCTCGTCATAGGCGACCGGCCCTTCGGATTCATCGAGCATGCGCACGTAGCCGCCCAGAGGAATCAGGCTCACCGCCCATTCGGTCTGGTCGGGGCCGATGCGCCGCAAAAATACGGTGCGTCCGAATCCCAGCGAAAAACGCAGTACCTTCACGCCGCACAAGCGCGCGGCCAGGTAGTGCCCGTATTCGTGCACCGCGATCAAGACCGCCAGCGCAAGCAGGAAGTACCAGATGTAGTGCAAGAGGCCCATGGGTGGATTCAGCGAGAGGCGAGAATCAGTTCATGCGCGGCGTGGCGCGCCCGCGCATCGGCATCGAGGACTTCGCCCAGGCTGCCGGCCGGTGTATTGGCATCGGCTTCGAGCACCGCCTCGACGATCTGGCCGATGCGATCGAAACGCAGCCGGCCATCCAGGAACGCGGCCACGGCTTCCTCGTTGGCGGCGTTCATGCGCGCGGCGGCCGTGCCGCCTGCGCGCAAGGCATCATAGGCCAGGCGCAGGCACGGGAAACGTTCGAAATCCGGCTCCTCGAAAGTGAGCCGGCCAACCTGAGTGAGATTCAAAGGGGTGACACCCGCAGCAATTCGTTGCGGGTAGGACAGGGCATGGGCGATGGGAGTTCGCATATCGGGGTTGCCCAACTGCGCAAGCACCGAACCGTCGTCGTATTCGACCATCGAATGGATGACACTCTCGGGGTGCACGACCACACCGATGCGCTCGCCGGTCACGCCGAACAGCCAGCGCGCCTCGATGACTTCCAGCCCCTTGTTCATCATGGTCGCCGAATCGACCGAAATCTTGCGTCCCATGACCCAGTTAGGGTGGGCACATGCCTGATCGGGCGTCACGGC
Organism: Rhodocyclaceae bacterium; assembly: GCA_047605765.1. Taxonomy (GTDB): domain Bacteria; phylum Pseudomonadota; class Gammaproteobacteria; order Burkholderiales; family Rhodocyclaceae; genus JBGVSA01. The sequence continues at coordinate 35,618 of JASGFB010000003.1, read as the reverse complement.
GCACAGCGCTTCGCGCGGGGTGGCGCGGAACGGGCCGCCCGAGGCGGTCAGGATGATGCGGCGCACACCACAATCGGTCAGGCCGTATTCGAACCCTGCGGGTAAGGACTGGAAAATGGCGTTGTGTTCGCTGTCGATGGGCAGCAGCGTCGCATTGTTGCGGCGCACCGTATCGATGAACAGTTCGCCGGCCATGACCAGCGCTTCCTTGTTGGCCAACAGCAGACGCTTGCCTGCCCGCGCCGCCGCCAGCGAAGCCGACAGGCCGGCGGCGCCGACGATGGCGGCCATCACGGTGGTCACGCTGGGGTCGCTGGCCACTGCGTCGAGGGCCGCCGCCCCATGCAGGATATCCATGCCGCCCTGGCCGCCGAGCATTTCGCGCAGAGCCTGCGCCTCGGCCGGCCCCGCCACCACCGCCACCTTGGGACGATGCAGGCGGCACAGCTCGGCCAGCTTGGCGGTCTGCCGATAAGCGCTCAGCGCGAAGACTTCGAAACGCTCCGGATGGCGCGCCACCACATCGAGCGTATTCAGGCCGATCGAACCGGTCGCGCCCAGGATTGTGATTACTTGCTTTTGCATGGAATGCCGCTAGAAAGACTCAGCCCAGCCAGACGACCAGCGCCGCCGCCAGGGGCAGCGTGGGCAACAGGCTGTCGATGCGGTCGAGGATGCCGCCGTGTCCGGGCAACAGATTGCCGCTGTCCTTGACGCCGGCGTGGCGCTTGACCATCGATTCGAACAGATCGCCGATCACGCTCATGGCCGTGTACAGCAGGGCCACCCCTACCATGCCGAGGACGCCGATGCGGGCGCCGATCTCGGGCACCGCAGCCCGCAGGATCAGGCCGTAGAGGACGACCGCCACCACCGCGCCGGCGGCGCCTTCCCAGCTCTTGCCCGGGCTGATGACGGGCGCCAGTTTGCGTCGGCCCCAGGTGCGGCCGACGAAGAACGCGGCGATGTCGGCGATCCACACCGGCACCAGCGCAGCCAGCAGCATCCAGGGGCTGATGGCCGCCAGGTAAAGCATGGCGATACCCGCAGGAATGAAAATGGTGGCGCCGACCAGATAGGCCACGTAGCCCGAGCCCAGCGGCATGAACATCTTGAGCAGTCCGGGCGCGGTGAGGATCCAGAACGACAGCGCGCACAGGAAGATCAGCACCATCAGCATGCCGCGGTTGACGGTGGGATCGGCAAAGCCGTAACGGACCACCAGCAGCGCCACCACGGTCTGGAAGAGCATGCCGCCCATACGATCCATCTTCACCAGACGCGCCCATTCGCCGACGGCGAACCACACCAGCAGACCGACGAGAATGCCCAGCAGCTTGAGAGGCAGCGCGAAAATCGCGCCAAACAGTACGGCCGCCAGTGCCAACGCGGTCAGAACGCGTGCTTTAAGCATGGGAAACGGGCCCGGTATTGGCGTCGTCGATCACTTGCTGGCTGGTTCGACCGAAACGGCGCTCGCGTTGTTGGTAGGATTTGATCGCCTCGTCGAAGGCGTCATCGTCAAAGTCCGGCCACAGCGTTTGAGTGAAATAGAACTCGGTGTAGGCCAATTGCCACAACAGGAAATTGCTCACACGCTCTTCCCCACCGGTGCGGATGAACAGATCCGGCTCGGGCGCGTCGGCCAACGCCAGGTATGGCGCCAGGTCTTCTTCGGTATAGCCGGCGGCTTTGTCCGGCTGCGCCGCCACCATGCGGTTGACGGCATTCAGGATGTCCCAGCGGCCACCGTAGTTGGCCGCCACCGACAGGGTCAGCGCGGTATTGCGCGAGGTGGTTTCCTCGGCCTCGCGGATGGTGCGCACCAGCGTTTCGTCGAAACGCGACAGATCGCCGATGACACGCAGGCGAATGTTGTTCTTGTGCAGGCGATTGACTTCATCGCGCAGCGCCTGCAGGAACAGCTTCATGAGGAACGACACCTCGTCCGCCGGTCGGCGCCAGTTCTCGGAACTGAAAGCAAACAGGGTCAGGTGTTCGATACCGAGATCGATGCAGCGGCGCACCATGGCACGCACCGTCTCGACGCCACGCTTGTGGCCCGCCACGCGCGGCAGGAACCGCTTCTTGGCCCAACGGCCATTGCCGTCCATGACCACCGCAACGTGGCGCGGCATGGCGGGGGTGGGCGGAATTTCGCGTGTGGAGCTGATGAAACGCGATAAGGGCATGACCTGGCTCTACGCGAGATGACGAATCGGAAAAACGAATCTTAAACGCGGCGCGGCCCATAAAAAACAAATGCGGGCCGGAAAGCAGCTTCCCGCCCGCAATGGGTGCGCCATCGAGGAACCCCGCCGCTCGCGCACACTCGCGCCCGAGCACCGCGCGCGAAGAGTGGCATGCATCAGGGCGGCTCCCGGCCTCAAACCTGCATCAGTTCCTGTTCTTTTTGTGCCAGCATGCGATCGATTTCGGCGATCGACTTGTCGGTCAGCTTCTGAACGTCGTCCTGCGCACGGCGCTCGTCATCCTCGGAAATATCCTTGGCCTTGACGGCGTCCTTGAGCGACGAGTTGGCGTCGCGGCGCAGATTGCGCACGGCGACCTTGGCGTTTTCAGCCTCGCCGCGCACCACCTTGATGAGATCCTTGCGGCGCTCTTCGGTCAGGGCGGGCATCGGCACGCGGATGACGTCGCCCATCGTCGCGGGGTTCAGGCCCAGGTCGGAATCACGGATAGCCTTTTCGATCTTGCCCACCATGGTCTTTTCCCACGGCTGCACCCCCAGCGTACGCGCGTCGAGCAGCGTCACGTTGGCCACTTGCGGAACCGGCGTCGGGTTCCCGTAGTAGTCGACCATCACATGATCGAGCAAGCCCGTGCTGGCGCGACCGGTGCGCACCTTGCCGAGGTCGTTCTTGAGCGCCTCGATGGACTTCTGCATCTTGCTTTCGGTGGTCTTCTTCAACTCGGGAATCATCTTGCACCCCTCAAATATGCACCAGCGTGCCTTCGTCTTCGCCCATCACGACGCGACGCAGGGCACCCTGCTTGAAAATGCTGAATACCTTGATCGGCAGCTTCTGGTCGCGGCACAGCGCGAACGCGGTGGCGTCCATCACCTGCAGGTTGCGACTGATGGCTTCGTCGAAATTGACGGTCGCATAGCGCGTGGCCGTCGGATCCTTCTTCGGATCGGCCGTGTAGATGCCGTCGACCTTGGTGGCCTTGAGCACGACCTCGGCACCGATCTCGACGCCACGCAGCGCGGCGGCGGTGTCGGTGGTGAAGAACGGATTGCCCGTGCCGGCCGCGAAGATCACGATGCGGCCTTCTTCGAGATAGCGGATCGCCTTGCCGCGAATGTACGGCTCGACGACCTGATCGCAGCTCAGCGCCGACTGCACGCGAGCGACCACCCCGGCGACGCGGAAGGCATCGGCCAGGGCCATGGCATTCATGATGGTCGCCAGCATCCCCATGTAATCCGCGGTGGCGCGGTCCATGCCGGATGCCGCGCCCGCCATGCCGCGGAATATGTTGCCGCCGCCGATGACGATGCCGACTTCCACGCCCAGGCGTGAGACTTCGGCAACGTCGGCAACGATCCCCGATACAACACTCTGGTTGATGCCATAGGCGTCATCGCCCATGAGGGCTTCGCCCGAGAGTTTCAGCAGAATACGTTTATACGCGGCGGCCATAGGGACTCTCCGCCTTAGCGCGCTTGCGCGGCAGCTTGCTGCGCAGCGACTTCAGCGGCGAAGTCGGTCACTTTCTTCTCGATGCCCTCGCCCACCACGTACAGCGTGAAGCTGGCAACCGAGGCCGAGTTGGCCTTGAGCAGTTGATCGATGGTCTGCTTGTCGTCCTTGACGAAGGGCTGGCCCAGCAGGGTGACTTCCTTCAGGAACTTCTGCACCGTACCTTCGGCGATCTTTTCCAGCATCGCTTCGGGCTTGCCGGCTTCCTTGGCCTTTTCGATGGCCACGCGGCGTTCGGTGTCGATCAGCTCGGCGGACACGCCCGACGCATCCAGTGCCTTGGGCTTGCTGGCGGCGATGTGCATGGCGATGTCGCGCGCCAGGTCTTCGCTGCCGCCGACCAGGTCGACCAGCACGCCGATCTTGGCGCCGCCGTGGATGTACTGCGCCACCGCGCCCTTGGCGTCGATGCGCACGAAGCGGCGGATCGAGATGTTTTCACCAATCTTGCCGACCAGCGCCACGCGCACGGCGTCGACCGTCGAGGCTTCCAGCGGCAGGGCCGACAGGGCGTCGACGTCGACCGGATTCTTTTCGGCGACCAGTTGGGCGACGTTCTTGGTGAAGGCCAGGAAATCGTCGTTCTTGGCCACGAAGTCGGTTTCGCAGTTGACTTCGATGATAGCGGCCAGCTTGCCGTCGGCCGAGATGTACGTACCCACGATGCCTTCAGCGGTCACACGGGCGGCAGCCTTGCCAGCCTTGTTGCCCAGCTTGATACGCAGGATTTCTTCAGCCTTGACCATGTCGCCGTCGGCTTCGGTCAAGGCCTTTTTGCATTCCATCATGGGTGCATCGGTCTTTGCGCGCAGCTCGCCGACCATGCTTGCAGTAATTGCCGCCATGCTAACTCCCAGAAAACAGTTGAATTTCTAAAAACACGGCCCCAGGACGGGGCCGGTGCGTGCCGCAACATCCGGCCGGACGTTGCGGCACTGTGTCATCGCATCATTACGCCTGTTCGGCGCCTTCTTGCACTTCGACGAACTCGTCGGAAGTGGCGGCGACCAGGTCGGAGATCACTTGGCTCTTGCCTTCGAGCACCGCGTCGGCAACGCCTTGGGCGTACAGACGGATGGCGCGCGAGGAGTCGTCGTTACCCGGGATGACGTAGTGCACGCCGTCCGGCGAGTGGTTGGTGTCGACCACGGCCACGACCGGGATACCGAGCTTCTGCGCTTCGGTGATGGCGATCTTGTGGTAGCCGACGTCGATCACGAACAGGGCGTCCGGCAGGCCGTTCATGTCCTTGATACCGCCCAGGCTCTTTTGCAGCTTGGCCAGTTCGCGCTGGGTCATCAGCGCTTCTTTCTTCGACAGACGCTCGATCGAGCCGTCTTCGAACATTTGTTCCATGTCCTTCAGGCGCTTGAGCGAACCCTTGACCGTCTTGAAGTTGGTCAGCATGCCGCCGAGCCAGCGCTCATCGACGAAAGGCATGCCGGCGCGTTGCGCTTCTTCGGCCACGATTTCACGCGCTTGGCGCTTGGTGCCGACGAACAGGATGGTGCCGCGGTTCGAAGCCAGCTTCTTCACGAACGCCATGGCTTCGTTGTACTTCTGGAGGGTCTTCTCCAGGTTAACGATGTGGATCTTGTTGCGATGGCCGAAGATATACGGGGCCATCTTGGGGTTCCAGAAACGCGTTTGGTGACCGAAGTGGACACCGGCTTCCAGCATCTGACGCATGGTGACAGACATTTACGTACTCCAATTTCAGGGTTTTGACCTCCGCTCGCAAGGCCTGCCGGTGTTCCCGGCATGGCTCCATCGCCCCAGGGGGCGAACCCATTTAGCTTGCGAACGTGCGAATTAATCGCCCCACACTGCCTATCCGGCAGGCTTTCCGAAGAAATCCTATCGAACAAACGAAGTTGCGAGCCGACTTAGCCCGCTATTCTATCAGCGGTTGGGCCTAAGCCTCAAGCACCGTGCGCCCCGGGCGGGTGCGCGCCACCGCTGGCCGCATTGCCCGCCGGGTCCAAACGCGCTAGCCTTGATCGCTTACCACAAAACTATGGAACGCGCCGCAGCATGGGCAGCATTGTCATCAAGACCCCCGACGAAATCGAAAAAATGCGCGTCGCCTGCCGACTCGCATCCGAAGTGCTGGACTACCTCACGCCGCACATCCAGGCCGGCGTCACCACTGAGGAAATCGACCGCCTCGGCCACGAATACATGGTGAATGTCCAGGGCACCACCCCGGCCACGCTCAATTACGCGCCACCGGGCTATACGCCCTACCCCAAGTCGATGTGCACCTCGCTCAATCACGTGGTGTGCCATGGCATCCCGAACAACAAGCCGCTCAAGCGTGGCGACGTGCTGAACATCGACATCACGGTCATCACCAAGGACGGCTTCTACGGCGACACCAGCCGCATGTTCACCGTCGGCGACGTCAGCATCCAGGCCAAGCGCCTGGCCCAGATCACCTACGAATGCATGTGGCAGGGCATCGCCCAGGTCAGGCCGGGCGCCCACCTGGGCGACATCGGCCACGTCATCCAGAAGCTGGCCGAGGAATCCGGCTATTCGGTGGTTCGCGAGTTCTGCGGCCACGGCATCGGCCGCAACTTCCACGAAGAACCCCAGGTGGTGCACTACGGACGTCCCGGCACCGGCATCGAGCTGCGCGAAGGCATGATCTTCACCATCGAGCCCATGATCAACGCCGGCAAGGCGGCGATCTCCGAACTGCCCGACGGCTGGACCATCGTCACGCGCGACCGCTCGCTGTCGGCGCAATGGGAACACACCGTGGTGGTCACCCCCGGCGGCGTCGAAGTCCTCACCCTGTCGGCCGGTTCGCCGCCGCCGCCTTCGTGGGTGGCCAGCCGTCCCAACGTCAAGCTTGCTTATCCGGCCGCTGCATAAGGAACGTTTTCGATGAATGCCCCGGCAGGCGCGGAAATCCCCCGCTCCGATCTGGCCGCGCTGCGCGCGCGGCTCGTCGATGGTCAACGCGCCCTGCGCGCCGAATTCGAAAGTGACGCGCGCCCGGCACGCGTGCTGCACGGGCGCTGCAAACTGGTCGACGGCGTACTGGCCGACCTGTGGGCGCTGTGCCGCCTGCCGGACAGTGCCGCCCTGGTGGCGGTCGGCGGCTACGGGCGCGGCGAGCTGTACCCGTACTCGGACGTGGACATCCTGGTGTTGCTGGCCGATGAGCCGGACGCCGCCCTGCGCGAGTACATCGAACGCTTCATCGGCCTGCTGTGGGATCTCGGCCTGGAAATCGGCCATAGCGTGCGCACCATCGACGAATGCCTGTCGGAGGCGTGCAACGACGTCACCATCCAGACCAATCTGCTCGAATCGCGCCGCCTCACCGGCAGCGGCACGCTGTACAAGACCTTCACGCGGCGCCTGTGCACGGACTTTGATTCCGAAGCGTTCTTCCATGCCAAGCGCGCCGAGCAGGAACAGCGCTACAACCGCTTCAACCAGACGCCCTACTCGCTCGAGCCGAACTGCAAGGAAAGCCCCGGCGGACTGCGCGACATGCAGGTCATGGTGTGGGTATCGCTGGCGGCCGGCCTGGGCACCACCTGGAAGCAGATGGCGGGCAACGGGCTGATCAACATCGCCACCGCCACCGAGCTGCGCCGTGCCGAGCGCTTCATGCAGACCGTGCGTATCCGCCTGCATTACATCGCCAACCGGCGCGAAGACCGGCTGATCTTCGATTTCCAGGAGGCCCTGGCCCAGGCCTTCGGCATCGCCGCCGCCAAAGGCAAGCGCGCGTCCGAACGCACGATGCAGCGCTACTACCGCGTGGCGAAGCAGATCATGCAGTTGAACACCATCCTGCTGCAGAACCTGGCCACCCGCTATCAGCCGCTGGCAGCCAGCCAGACGCGCCCGATCAACGAGCGCTTCCAGGTCGAGGGCGAACTGCTCGACATCGTCGACGACGAGGTCTTCATCCGCCATCCCAGCGCCCTGCTCGAAGCCTTCCTGCTCATGCAGCGGCATCGCGAACTGCAAGGCATGAGCGTACGCACGCTACGTGCGTTGTGGCGCGGGCGCACCCTCATCGACGCCCGCTTCCGCCGCGACCCGGCCAACCACGCGCAGTTCCTCGAGATCCTCAAGGAACCTCACGGGCAGACGCATGAATTCCGGCGCATGAACCAGTACGACATCCTGGGCGCCTATATCCCGGCTTTCGGCCGCATCGTCGGCCAGATGCAGCACGACCTGTTCCACGTCTACACTGTCGATCAGCACATCCTGCAAGTGCTGCGCAACGTGCGCCGCTTCGCGCTCGAAGAGCATGCCCACGAATACCCGCTGCTCACCCGTCTGTTCGCCGGTTGCGAAAAACCCTGGCTGCTGTACACGGCAGCCCTCTTCCACGACATCGCCAAGGGCCGTGGCGGCGATCATTCAAAGCTGGGCATGGCCGATGCGCGGCGCTTTTGCCGCGCGCATGGTTTCTCGAAGGAAGACACCGACCTGGTGGTATGGCTGGTCGAGCATCACCTGACCATGTCGCAGGTCGCGCAGAAACAGGACCTGGCCGACCCCGACGTGATCCGCGCCTTCGCCGGCCTGGTCAAGACCGAGCGTCGCCTGGCTGCGCTGTACATGCTGACCCATGCCGACATCCGCGGCACCAGCCCCAAGGTATGGAACGGCTGGAAGGCCAAGCTGCTGGAAGACCTGTTCCTGATCACCCGCAAGCTGTTGCAGGGCGACACGCCGGAACAGGCGCAGGGTCTCGAAGAGCGCCAGCAACAGGCACGCGAACGGCTGCGCTTCTTTGGCCTGCAAGAGGGCGTCGAAGACGCCTTCTGGAAGGAACTCGACACGGTGTATTTCATGCGCCACGACGGTGAAGAAATCGCCTGGCATACGCGCATGCTGTACTACCGTCCGCATGGCGACACGCCCGTGGTCAAGGCGCGCCCGAGCCGTATCGAAGAAGGCCTCCAGGTGATGGTCTACACGCGCGACCAAAAGGACTTGTTCGCGCGCCTGTGCGGCTTCTTCAGTCGCATGGGCTACAGCATCCTGGATGCCAAGATCCACACCACCACGCACGGCTATGCGCTGGACAGCTTCATCATCCTCGACCCCGGCCACACGCCCGATTACCGCGATGTCATCGCGCTGATCGAGCACGAATTGACCGATCGCCTGACGCGCCAGGGTGCCCTGGACGAACCCGTCAACGGACGCATCTCGCGCCAGCTCAAGCACTTCCCGATCATGCCGGCGGTATCGCTGCAACCGGACGAGCGCGGTCAGCATTTCATCCTGTCGATCGTCGCCGCCGACCGCCCCGGCCTGCTGTACACGGTGGCGCACACCCTGGCCGAACACAGCATCAACATCCACACCGCCAAGATCGCCACGCTGGGCGAGCGCGCCGAAGACACCTTCCTGGTCAGCGGCCCCGCGCTCGATCACAGCGGCAAGACCGTTCAGCTCGAATCCGATCTCATCGAACGCCTGCGCATCTGAAGGCCCCCTATCCGATGGCCGGCACTGGCGAGCGAGCCCGGGCCGTGCCATCGTGTGCTCAAACACCCGGGAGAGTTGCGTGACGCCTCGTCGCCCCCTGCAATGCGCCGCGCTGTTGACGGCGCTCCACGCCGCGCTGCATCTGCTGCGCTTTGCCCAGATCTATCTTGGCAACGACGACGCGCGCCCCCTGCTCCAGTACATGGACAGCGTGCACGTCGACATATGGGGCACCAGCCGCTCGTATCTTGAATTCAGCTTCGGCAACGGCCTGCTTGCCAGCGCCATGCTGGCGCTGCTGGCAGTGCTGATCTGGCAGCTCGGGCACCTGCTCGAACGCGTGCCGGCGGTGGGACGGCCGATGGTGCGGGCGATCATCGCCGGCCAGGTGGTCTTCAGCGTGATCGCCAGCCTCTATTTTTTCGTCATCGCCACCGCCCTCAGCGTGCTGTCCGCCCTGTGCCTGCTCGGCGGACTGGTACGCGCCAAGGCGGCCCACGGCACCTGACGCCGCTGCGGCCTCAGTTGGCGCGCTGTCCGGCCGGCGGCGCTTCGGACTTGTGTGCCACGCGTGCCAGCGCCGCCTTGCAATCGGAAGCCTGTTCGGTCGGGATGTTGGTGAGCGGCAGGATCGCCGTGATCGGCGCCACCAGCGCCAAGGCCACCGCGCCCCCCGCTTTCAGCGCCACCACGCCGGCATTCACCGACACCGCCGGATCGCCCAGTGTGCCGCGCACGTACAGCGGTGCCCGCAGAGAGATGATGCGTACGCCCTTCTGCTCCGGCTTGACCGTCAAGTCGAGCTTCTCGGTCTTGAAATCGAGTGTGCCATCGACCGTAATGAACGCATCCTCCGTATCGAAGAGGAAATTGCGCGTAGCCGCCACGCCATTGCGCACCACCAGATCGCTGGCCAGGCAATTGAGCTTGACCTGCTTGTCGCCGAACAGCTTGGTGGCAACCACGTTGGCCACATTGAGGCCCGCCGCTTCAAGCAAGAACTTACTGAACTGCCCCTGATTGACGAGCAGGCGCATCTCGCCATTGGCACCGCCCAGCAGGGTGGCCACCGAATCGCCCTGCGACGACAGCGCGATGTCGCCATTCACCTGGCCGAAGCTGCCGCGCATGCTCTCCACCTTGGGGAACAACTGCTTCAGTTGCAGATGACGCACGTCGGCGCGCAACGTCGCCTTGATCGGCTTGGCGCCGGAGTCGAGCGTGATCTTGCTGACGAAGTTGCCACCCGCTACGCCGAAATTGAGCGGGTCCAGCGTGAGCACGCCGTCCTTGAGGATCACGTGGGTGGTGAGCTTGTCGATCGGCAGCTCGGCATCGCGCACGATGCGCTCGCCGGTAAAGCGTACGTCGGCGTCGATCTTGTCCCAACGCTCGACGCGGAACGGCTCGGCCGGCAACACCTTGTCACGCCGCACCGGCTGCGGCGGTGCTTCGCGCGCCGCCTTGCTGGCCGCCGAGTCGGCGCCGATCAGCGGCCCCAGGTCTTCGAAGCGCAGCATCTTTGACACCAGCGTGCCGGTCAGTTGCGGGCGTGGCTGGCGCGCGGCGAACTGGATGGTGCCGGACAGATCGCTGCCCCCCACGCGCCCGGTAAAGTTCTCGTACTTCCACGTGCCGCCCTGGCTGGCCAGCGTACCGATCAGGCGGCCCTCGGTCGAATACGGCGGCGTGTCGGGCAGCGTGATGCCGGTCAGCGGGTACAACTGCGACATGCTCTGCCCGGCCACCTTCAGACGCATGTCGAGGCCAGTCAGGTGAGCCGGATTCGACAGGGTGCCGGCCAGATCCACATGGGTCGAACCGATCTTGACCTTGCCTTCCACCGGGTACGGCGTCGACGGATCCTGCAAGGCCAGCACGGCCCCGCCGCGACCGCCGCCATCGATTGTGCCCTTGTGATAGCGGCCCTTGACGGTAAAGCCGATGCCGTATGGCCGCGCCGTTTCCGGCAGGGTCTGGGCGTGGACGTCGAACGCCATGTCGCCCTGCGCATCGTCATAGGTCAGGTGCCCTTCCTTGAGCACCACGTTCTCGACCTGCACGCGCCACGGGCTGGGTTCGTTCGATGGCGTGCGCGCCTTGAAGGTCCAGTTGTTGCGGCCGTCCTTCAGGCGTTGCAGATGCACCGCCGGCGAGGCCACGGCGATTTCCCTGAAGATCAGATCCTTGTGCAGCAGGGGAACGGGGCGCAGCAGAAACGCCAATTCATCGACGCGGGCCATCAAGGGCTCGCTCGCCCAGGTTTCATTGCTCATGGTGACATCGCGCGCCACCAGGCGCGGCATCGGCACCCAGCGTGCCAGCCCAACCTCGTTGGGCGTGGGCCGGGTCCACTTGAGCGACAGATCACCGTTGATGATGACTTCGCGGCCCGTCGCTTCCGATACCTTGCCTCCGATCCAGCCGCGCGCGCGGTTCCAGTCGAAGGTAAGCATGATCACGATGGCCACGGCCAACAACACCAGCAGTCCAATGAATGCCCACATCACAGCGCGGGTGACAGAGCGTGTCTGCATGCCGGCCTCCTGTTTTTCGAGTTGTCTTGGCGTGTCTCGTAGGCTCGCACAGCGCGTACCCGATAGGGCACGCCTGCCCGGCTTTGTCCTACATCGACACGTAGGCGCCGCTCACGCGAGCGGTGGTGCGGCGGGCAATTCGCGCCAGGTCAGGAACAGGCGCAGATCGAATTCCCACTGGTGGTAATCCGGCGCCATGGCAACGCACAGGCGATAAAACGCCTTGTTGTGTTCGCGTTCTTTCAGATGCGCCAATTCGTGGGCCACGATCATGTGCAGAAATTCCGGCGCCGCTGCCTTGAAGACCGACGCCACGCGGATTTCCTTCTTGGCCTTGAGGCGCCCGCCCTGCACGCGCGAAATGGCCGTGTGCAGGCCCAGGGCGTGGTGCTCGACGTCCAGCTTGCTGTCGTACTGCACCTTGTCGACGGCCGGCGCGCTGCGCAGATGGCGTTGTTTCATGTCGGCCACGTAGTCGTACAGCGCACGGTCGGTCTGCACCGCATGGCGCGCCGGATAGCGGCTTTCGAGATAAGCGCCCAGTTCGCCGCGCGCGATGAGCGCACGCACTTTGTCCTGCAGCGATGCGGGGTAGGCGGACAGGTAACGCAGGGGCGAAGACGACATCGGAAACGGCCAGGGCTGCCAGGAAGGGGCGATACGCCACGGCGCAGAGTATCCCCCAAAAGACGGCCTGCGGCGACGCCTGACGATGGGCGGCGCACACACTTTTGCCACCCACTCTTGCGCCCATCGGCCTCGCCGGTGCGTACTTTGCAGAATAATCGGCACCTCTCCCCCTTATCGAAGAGGCATCCTGTTGGCCGATCAGCAGTCCCCGTCCAAGGCACCCGGCGACGACTACATCCAGTCTTTGGCCCGCGGGCTGGACGTCATCAAGACCTTCAACGCGCAGCGTCCCCACCAGACACTCAGCGAAGTCGCCGCAGCGGCCGGGCTCACCCGCGCCGGCGCGCGCCGCATCCTGCTGACCCTGGTGCATCTGGGCTTTGCCCTGCATGACGGGCGATACTTCAGCCTGACACCGCGCATTCTCGATCTGGGTTATGCCTACCTGTCGTCGATGGCGCTGTGGGACGTCGCCGAACCGATCGTCGAAGCCCTCGTCCAGGCCGCCAAGGAAAGCTCTTCCATTGCAGTGCTCGACGGCACCGACATCGTCTACGTGCTGCGCGTCCCGACGCGCAAGATCATGGCCGTCAATCTGTCGATCGGCAGCCGGCTGCCCGCCGCGCTGACCTCCATGGGCCGGGTGTTGTTGTCCGACCTGACACCCGCCGCACTCGAAGCGCACCTCGACGCCTTCCTGGCGCATCCCCATCCGGCCGCCCTGCCGTACGACCGCGATTCGCTGCGTGCCAGCATCGACACCGTGCGCCGGCAAGGCTGGTCGCTGGTCCATCAAGAGCTCGAAGCGGGCCTCGTCTCGATCGCCGCGCCGATCCACGATCGCAACGGTCGCATCGTGGCGGCCATCAACATCTCCGGCATCGCCAAGGACGACGCCTCCGTCGACAGCATCAAATCCTTGCTGCCGGAATTGCAGAACACGGCGGCCAGCATCTCTCGCCACCTGGCACGGCGCATCTAGCACCTCCGACAAAACGCCCCATCCATCCCATTCGCATCGCCGCGCGCGGCTGAGGGCGTCACCACGCCTGCGCCGCGTCCGGCGTCGCGGACGAGGCTGCGCACACCGCATGCCCCGCATCGGAGCAATGAGCGGTGTCCGCTCTCATGTGCGAACCCATCTATCGGATTTGGCTGCTTTGTTCGAAGCATTGCGTGGCCTCAATTTCGCGGCCGGCGGCACTTGCATTCGATCAAGCCGTCGCGTCGAGAAGCCTCAGTACTGTTCAAGCGCGTTCTAAACGTGAACAACTGTTCGAAAGGAGAACACCTTGAACAAGCTATGTCCCTCCGTCGACGCGGCGGTAGCCGATATCCCTGATGGCGCAACCGTCATGATCGGCGGCTTCGGCGATGCCGGCGTGCCCTTCGAGTTGATCGATGCGCTCGTACGCCAGGGCGCCAAGGATCTGACCATTGTGTCGAACAACGCCGGCACTGGCTCCACCGGCGTGGCGGCGCTCATCGAGCACGACCGCGTCCGCAAGATCGTCTGCTCGTTCCCCCGGCAAGCCAATGCCAAGGCATTCGACGAACGATACCTGGCCGGCCGGCTGCAGCTCGAACTGGTGCCGCAGGGCAACCTGGCCGAACGCATCCGCGCCGCCGGCGCGGGCATCGGCGCCTTCTACACCCCCACCGGCTACGGCACGCAGCTGGCCGAGAACAAAGAGACGCGCCACATCGACGGCGTCGATTACGTCCTCGAATACCCGATCCATGCCGATTTCGCGCTCATCAAGGCCGACACCGTCGATGCGCTCGGCAACCTCGTCTACCGCAAGACGGCGCGTAACTTCGGTCCGGTCATGGCCACCGCCGCGCGCTGCACCATCGTCCAGGTGCGGCAGGCGGTGAATGCCGGCGCCATCGATCCGGAAACGGTCGTCACCCCCGGCATATTCGTCCAGCGCGCGGTCGTCGTTCCCCAACCGCGTCTTCAATCCTGACAGCCGCCTTAGCGCAGAGGCATTCCCATGACTCAAGCAACTTCCATCGCGGAACTCCCGCGTCTGACGCGGCGGCAGATCGCCACGCGCATCGCCGCCGACATTCCGAACGGCGCCTACGTCAATCTGGGCATCGGCGCACCGACCGAGGTCGCCAATTGCCTGCCCGATGACGTATCGATATTCCTTCACAGCGAAAACGGCCTGCTCGGCATGGGCCCGATGCCGGCCGAAGGTCACGAAGACGCCGAGCTGATCAACGCCGGCAAGCAGTTCGTCACCGCCCTGCCCGGCGCGGCATTTTTCCACCATGCCGACTCGTTCGCCATGATGCGCGGCGGCCACCTCGACTACTGCGTTCTGGGCGCCTACGAGGTATCAGTGAAAGGCGACCTGGCCAACTGGCACACCGGTGCCAAGGATGCCATCCCCGCCGTCGGCGGCGCCATGGATCTAGCCATTGGCGCCAAGTCCGTCTTCGTGATGATGGATCTGCTCACCAAGCGCGGCACCAGCAAGCTCGTCGCCACCTGCACCAGCCCGCTGACCGGCATTGCCTGCGTCAAGCGCGTCTACACCGACTTCGCGACCTTCGACATCACCGCCGACGGCGTGGTGGCGCGCGACCTCATCGACGGCATCACGCCTGCGCAGCTCGCCGCCCTGTGCGGCATTCCGCTGCGGGCCGCCTGCTGAACACCGGAGAGACCACCATGACACTGCAACACGCATTCATCTGCGAGGCCGTGCGCACGCCTTTCGGCCGCTACGGCGGCGCCCTTGCGCACACACGCGCCGACGACCTGGGCGCCCTGCCGATCCGCGAAATCATGCGCCGCCATCCGGATCTCGACTGGGCCGCCGTGGACGACGTTTTCTACGGCAACGCCAACCAGGCCGGCGAAGACAACCGCAACGTCGCGCGTATGTCGCTACTGCTGGCTGGCCTGCCGGAATCGGTGCCCGGGGTCACCGTCAATCGCCTGTGCAGTTCGGGCATGGAAGCCATCGGCCAGGCCGCGCGCGCCATCGCCGCCGGTGAGATGGCGCTGGCGCTGGCGGGCGGCGTCGAGAACATGAGCCGCGCGCCCTTCGTGATGGGCAAGGCCGACGCGGCCTTTTCGCGCAGTATGCAGATCCAGGACACCACCATCGGCTGGCGCTTCATCAATCCGCTGATGAAGCAACGCTACGGCGTCGACTCGATGCCCGAAACCGCCGAGAACGTCGCCGCCGAATACGGCATCTCGCGCCACGACCAGGATCTGTTCGCCCTGCGCAGTCAGCAAAAAGCCGCCGCCGCGCAGGCCGCCGGCCACCTGACCAAAGAGATCGTCGCTGTCGAACTGCCGCAGAAGAAAGGCGAGCCGATCGTCTTTGCCGCCGACGAGCATCCACGCCCCACCACCCTCGAATCGCTCGCCCGGCTCAAGCCGGTGGTGCGTGCCGACGGCAGCGTGACGGCGGGCAACGCCTCCGGCGTCAACGACGGTGCCTGTGCCCTGCTCATCGCCAGCGAAGCTGCCGCCCGCCAGCACGGTCTGCAGCCGATGGCACGCATCGTCGGCATGGCCGCCGGCGCGTTGGCACCCCGCGTCATGGGCGTCGGGCCAGTGCCGGCCGTGCGTCAACTTCTGAGGCGCCTGCGCATCGACCTCAATGCCATCGACATCATCGAACTGAACGAGGCCTTCGCCTCGCAAGGGCTGGCGGTGCTGCGTCAGTTGGGGGTGGCCGATGACGACGAGCGCGTCAATCGCTATGGCGGCGCCATCGCCCTGGGCCATCCGCTGGGGGCCAGCGGCGCCCGGCTGGTCACGACGGCGGCGCACCAACTGGCCGACACAGGCGGGCGCTACGCGCTGTGCACGATGTGTGTAGGCGTCGGGCAAGGCCTCGCCATGCTCATCGAACGCGTCTGATCGACGCTTCTCTCATGCCTCCGTGCCGCCGGCGCGGGGGTATCGAATTCCGGATCGGAGTGAGACGACAATGGATTTCTTGAAAAACAAGAGCAACTACAGATGGATCATCCTGTTCGTGTGCATGCTGGTGTACTGCACATCGCAACTGGTGCGCTGGAACTACGCCAGCATCACCAAGTACCTCATGGATGACCTGAACATCGGCAAGCCCGAACTGGGCGTGCTGGGGTCGGCCTTCTTCTACGCCTACGCCATCGCGCAGATCCCCTGGGGCACGGCCGCCGACGTCTACGGCAGCCGCCGCGTCATCCCGGTGGGCATCGGCATCCTGGCCCTCTTCCTGGCCGGCTTCGCCTTCAGCGCCACCTTCACCCAGGCCATCTTCTGGCGCGCGGCCATGGGCTTCGTCGCTGCCGCAGGCTATGTGCCGATCACCTCGGCCCTGGCACGCTGGTTCTCGATCAAGGAACGCGGCTTCGCCATGGAGATGTATTCCGGCGTCGGCGGCGGCCTTGGCGAGGTGATGACCTTCCTGCTCATTCCGGTCTTTGCGGTGGTGCTGTCGAGCGGCAGCTTCTTCAACCTGCAAGGCTGGCGCGGTTCGACGATCCTGATGTCGGGGGTCATCTTCGTCATCGCCCTCATCGCCGCGTGGCTGTTGCGCGCGCAGCCGACCGACATCGGCCTGCCCTCAATTGAGCGACAGGAAGACAAAGACGAATTGCAGCAACTGAGCTACCGGCAGACCCTGTCCGTCATCGCCAAGGACCCGGCCCTGTGGATTCTGTCGCTGGTCTGGTCGGCCTACATGGTCGCCACGCGCCTGGTGCCCGGCTGGCTGCCGCTGTACGCCACCGACTTCTACATCCAGCAGGACGGCATGTCGAAAGAAATGGCCCTGATCGCCGGCGGCGGCATGGCCACGATGTATGTGCTCGGCCGCGTGTTCGGCACGCCGGTGGTGGGGTGGATCTCCGACCGCCTGCTCAAGCATGGCATCCCGCGTTCGGTCGTCATCGGCGTCGGCCTGCTGCTCATCGCCCTGACCTTCTACCTGTTCACGCTGCACATCCCCAACGCCTTCTCGCTGGCGGCGCTGAGCCTGTTCGCCGGCGTGGTGATCAACATCTTCCCGCTGGTCAGCGCCTCGGCGGCCGAAATCTGGTCGGTGCGTTCGACCGGCTTCAGCATGGGGATCATCAACATGGTCGGCCAGTTCGCCGGTGCCCTGGCCCTGTCGGTCAGCGGCTTCATGGCAGCCAAGTTCGCCGTGCCCGGCGGCGCCTTCCACACCGAGTTCATCGGCATCTGGTACCTGGGCATCGTGACCAGCATCCTTGGCTCCTTCGCCACGCTCTACGTGATCGCCCGCGAACGCCGCGCCGTGCGCGCCAAAGCGGTCTGACGCGGTACGGCCGGTGGGCGTCGGCATCGACGCCCACCGGAAGCGGCTTAAAAAAAACGCCACCCAAGGGTGGCGTTTTTGATGGGGCGGAAACAGCCGTACTCAGCGTGCGATGTTCTCCGTGCCTTCGCTCTTCATCAGCGTCTTGACCTCGTCGGCGGTCACCAGGTTGAAGTCACCGTAGATGGTGTTCTTCAGCGTGGCGGCGGCGACCGAGAATTCCAGCGCGGTAGCATCGTCCTGCGGGTAATGGATGAGACCGTAGATGATGCCGGCGGCAAAGGCGTCACCCACGCCGACGCTGTCGACCACGTGCTCGATGGCGTAGGTACGCGCGCGCGTCAGCTTGCCGTCCGCATACAACAGGCCGGTAAGGATGTGGTGATTGGCGTCCAGCGTGTTGCGCAGGGCGATGAAAGCCTTCTTGCAGTGGGGCGCGGCGGCCTGCACCTGCTGGAAGAAGGTCTCGTAGCGGGCCAGATCGATCGGCTCATCGGCCGACTTCACCTTGTAGGGCACCGGCTCGACACCGAACACCACTTTGTATTCGCTGCCGGTGCCGAACAGCACGTCGCACTTGTCCAGCAGCGGGCGCATGGCGTCCTGGGCCGTCTTGCCGAACTGCCACAGGTTCTTGCGGTAATTGAGATCGCACGACACCGTCAGGCCCAGACGCTTGGCGGCGTCTACGGCTTCCTGGCAAACGTCGGTCAGCTCTTGCGACAGCCCCGGACCGATCCCCGACCAATGGAACCAGGTGGCGCCGGCAAACACGCGCTGCCAGTCGATCATGCCGGGCTTGAGCGTCGAGAACGACGAATGGGCGCGGTCATACACCACTTTCGAGACGCGCTGGGCGGCGGCATTCTCGAAGTAGTACAGGCCCAGGCGCTCACCGCCGTAGACGATGCTGTCCACGCCCACGCCCTTGCCGCGCAGCTCGGCCACGCAGGCGTCGGCGATGTCGTTCCTGGGCAGGCGCGTGACCAGTTCGCTCTTCAGGCCGAAACGGGCCAGCGACACAGCGCAGTTGGTCTCGCTGCCGCCGAAAGTGGCGGCGAACGAGTTGGTTTGCGAGATCTTGAGATATCCGGGCGGCGTCAGTCTGAGCAGCACTTCGCCGAAAGTGACGATCTTGTGTTCCATTTTTTGGGCTTTTCTTCGAGGGAGTTTGTCTGGGTCGTCGATTCGATCAATCGAGCCTGAAACGACCGGCCCTCGTGCGAGCCGAATGGAATGCGCAACTGATGAATGGACCCGGGCAATATAGCATCCCGCCTGCCGCCGCGCCGGGCGCAGATGTACTCGCGTGCACCACGGATGGGCGGCCCCGGCGCCCCTGCCGGCCGGCCGCGCGGGCCGGCCGGGCGAGTCACGTCGCAGGGTGGCCGGCGGCGCACGCCGCACGCCATATCAGATCCCCCGCATTGCATAGCATTTTTGCTGCGTTGCCGGCGCAGCGGTGCGCACGCTATTAATGCGCCACGCCTCCGACCTCGCCCGATCATGCCGAAGACCCTCGAACTCGAACTCCTGCGCGGCTTCGTCGCCATCGTCGACGAAGGTGGCTTCGCGGCCGCCGGCGCCTTCCTGGGGTATTCGCAATCGGCCATCACCCAGCAGATGCAACGGCTCGAATCGCAACTGGGCGTGCCGTTGTTCCAGCGCGAGGGGCGCAGCAAGCAGTTGTCGGATCAGGGGCGCCAGTTGCTGCGCTATGCGCGCGAGATGCTCAGCCTCAACGACGATGCCATCCGCGCACTGGCCGACAGCAGCCCGAGCGGCTCGCTGCGCATCGGCTCACCGCACGACATCGCCGACACGCTGCTGCCGCCGATGCTCAGCCACATCGCGCGGGCGGCGCCGCGCCTGCGGCTGGAAATCAACGTCGGCCGCAGCCCGCACCTGATGGATGCCCTGCGGCGCGGCGACATCGACATGACCATTTCGACCCGCACCGATCCGGCGCTGGAAGGCATCGCGCTGCGCACCTCGCCCACGCTGTGGATCTGTTCGTCCCAATTCATTCCATCGCCACAGCAGCCGCTGCCCCTCATTCTCATCGACGAGCCGAGCATCTTCCGCCGCCTGGCCATCGAATCGCTCGATGCCGCCGGCATCCCCTGGCGACTGGCCTATCGCTCGTCGAGCCTCATCGGCGTCAAGGCGGCCATCCGCGCCGGCCTGGGCATCACCGCGCGCACCATGGAGATGGTGGAAGCCGATATGCGCACGCTGGGCGCCAGCGACGGGCTGCCGCCCCTGCCCGAGGTGACCTACTACCTGTGGATCCGGCCGAACACGGTCAACCCCGTCGTACGCCAGGCCTATGAACTGATCGCCAGCCGCCAGCGTGCCGCCGCCTTCGGCGCGGCGGCCGATGCCGTCTGACGCCCTGGATCGATAAGCGGCGCGCACCGATTGATTGCCGCCGCTGATGAATCGCCCCGCCCCGCACGCCAGGCCTGCGCACACCACAAAGAACAATCTCCATCCTGATCAGTCACTTGCACGCCGTCATTCTGACGGCAGGCAACCGTCGCCAGCATTCCATTCATAAGCAAAGCACTTATTTGAAGTTCGTTTGCAGCAGCCCGCCTTTTACAGTGCTTTCACCCAGCGCCCGGCGTTTCATGCCATCGGCATCAAACAGGGCGAGGGGTTCGCACATCGCAAGAGAGGTTTGGTATTTATGGCGCGCACTGCATATTCGCCCGCCCATGGATGGCGCGCGGCACTCCGCCAGCGCGACTTCCTGGCCGGATTGTTGTTTCTCTTTCTCGGCGCCGTCACGACGTTCGAAGGCGCCGGCCTGCACCAGGGCAGCGCCGAACGCATGGGCCCCGGTTACCTGCCGCTGCGCATCGGCCTGTTGCTGGCCGCGCTGGGGCTGGTGATCGCACTCAAGGGGTTGCGCGGTGAACGCGCGGGCATCGAGCACTTCGCCGCCGCGCCGATCGTGGCTGCGACGGTCGCGCTGACCGTGTTCGGTATTTCCATCGAATCGCTGGGGCTGGTACCGGCCAGCGCACTGCTGGTACTGGCCGCGCGCGCCATCAGTTGGCGTGGCCACCTCACCGAACTGGCCGTGCTGGCCGTCGTCCTGACCGCCATCGTCGTGGTCGTGTTCCGCCTCGGGCTCGGCGTGCCGGTGCCGTTGTGGCCGAGCTGGGGGGCCTGAGCAATGGAACTGTGGCACAACCTCGCGCTCGGTCTGTCAGTGGTCGGTACGTGGACCAATCTGGCGTATTGCTTTGCCGGCGTCCTGCTGGGCACGGTGGTGGGCGTGCTGCCCGGCGTCGGCCCGGTGGTCACCATCGCCCTGCTGCTGCCGATGACATTCGGCCTGCCGGCGGTCACCGCCATCATCATGCTGGCCGGCATTTACTACGGTGCGCAGTACGGCGGCTCCACCACCGCCATCCTCATGAAGCTGCCCGGCGAGCCATCGTCGGTGGTCACCGCCATCGACGGGCACGCCATGGCGCAGCGTGGCGAAGCCGGCATCGCCCTGGGCATTGCCGCCATCGGCTCGTTCATCGCCGGCACCATCGCCGCCGCGCTGATGGCGTTGTTCTCGCCCGCACTGGCGCATTTCGCATTGGAATTCGGCCCCGCCGACAACTTCGCGCTGATGGCCTTCGGCCTCGTCGGAGCGGTGGTGCTGGCGCGCGGCGAGCCGCTCAAGGCCATCGCCATGGTGCTGGTCGGACTGGCCTTCGGGCTGGTCGGCACCGATGTGTCGTCAAATGAAGAACGCATGACATTCGGATTGAGCTCGCTGGCCGACGGCATCAGCTTCGTGGTGGTATCGATGGGCCTGGTGGGCGTGTCGGAGATCATCTCCAACCTCGAACGGCCCGAAGAAGAACGCAGCTTCCAGCGCCGCATCGGCCGCATCTGGCCCGACCGCGCAGCGCTGCGGGCGTCGTGGAAGCCGATCCTGCGCGGCACCGGCATCGGTTCGCTGTTCGGCGTGCTGCCGGGCGCCGGCGCCGCCCTGGCTTCGTTCACCGCCTACAGCGTCGAAAAGAAAATCGCGCGCGACCCATCGCGCTTCGGCCATGGCGCCATCGAAGGCGTGGCCGGCCCCGAATCGGCCAACAACGCCGCCGCGCAGACCAACTTCGTGCCGCTGCTCACGCTGGGCCTGCCCTCGGGTGCCACCACCGCGCTGCTGCTCGGCGCGCTGACCATCCAGGGCATCGTGCCCGGGCCGCAGATCATGGAACAGAAGCCCGACCTGTTCTGGGGCGTGATCGTCAGCATGTGGATCGGCAACGTCATGCTGGTGATCCTCAACCTGCCCCTGGTCGGCGTGTGGGCGCGCATGATGCGCATCCCCTACCGCTGGCTCTACCCGGCGATCCTGCTGTTCTGCGCCATCGGCGTCTACACGGTCGGCAACACCACCAGCGACGTCTTCCTGACCGCCGGCTTCGGTCTGCTCGGCTACGTCTTCGCCAAACTCGAATGCGACCCGGCGCCGCTGCTGCTCGGCTTCATTCTCGGCCCGCTGATGGAAGAGAACTTCCGTCGCGCGCTGATCATCACGCAGGGCGACTTCCACGTTTTCGTGTCGCGTCCGATCAGCGTCAGCCTGCTGGCGGCCGCGCTCGTCCTGCTCATCACCCTGCTGCTGCCGGCCATCCGCCGCGGCCGCGAAATCGCGTTCCAGGAATGAACGCCCCCCTTATCGACAACGGAGCCCCCCATGAAACGCATCCTCTCCCAACTCCTTGCCGCCAGCGTACTGGCGACCACGGCCCACGCCACGCTGGCCGCCGACTACCCCGACAAGCCGGTGCGCCTGATCGTGCCGACCGCCGCCGGCGGCAGCCTCGACACGCTGGCACGCCTGCTCGGCCAGCGGCTGGAAGCCCAGCTCGGCCAACCCTTCGTGGTGGAGAACCGCCCCGGCGGCAACGGCAATACCGCTTTCGAATACGTCAGCAAGGCACGCCCCGACGGCTACACGCTGCTGGTGGCCTCCGACGCCCTGGCCATCAACCCGAGCCTCTACAAGAACGTGCGCTATGACCCCGTCAAGGGCTTCGCACCGATCTCGCTGGTCACCACCGCAGCGCAGGTGCTGGTGGTCAAGCCGGGTCTGAACGTCAAGACGCTCAAAGAGTTCACCGCCCTGGTCAAGCAAAAGGGCAAGGCCATCAGCGTAGGCTCGCCCGGCAGCGGCAGCGCCGGCCACCTGGCCGGCACGCTGTATCAATCCGAAGCCGGCGTAACCTGGACCCACGTCGCCTACAAGGGAGGCGGCCCGGCCGTGGCGGAACTGGTCGGCGGCCATATCGACGGTCTGTTCGTGACGCTGGCCCCGGCGGTGCCGCAGGTCAAGGCGGGCGCGCTGGTGGCGCTGGCGGTGACCACGCCCAAGCGCTCGACCGCCCTGCCCGACGTGCCGACGGTGGCCGAGGCTGGCGTGCCCGGATTCGACGTCACCAACTGGCAAGGCGTCTTCGCACCGGCCAGCACGCCGGCTCCTCTGGTCGCCAAGATCAACGGCGCCATCCAGACCATCGTGCACGAGTCCGAAATCAAGTCGCGCCTGATCGAACTGGGCTTCGAGCCGGTGTCCGGCGGCCCGGCCGAACTGGGCACCCACGTGCGCGAGAACGTCGCCAAGTGGTCGAAGGTCATCCCGCAAGCCAACATCACCGTGGATTGAGGGCGGCGCCATGGACCTGCAACTGGAAGGCGACCGCATCCTGGTGGTCGGCGCCAGCGAAGGCATCGGTTACGCCACGGCGCGTGCCGTGGCCGCCGAGGGCGCCCAGGTGACCATCGCTGCGCGCCGCCCTGACGCACTGGCCGCCGCCGCCCGGCAACTGACAGCCGACAGCGGCCGGCCGGTACGCGCCGAGGTGGTCGACATCACCGACGCGGCGGCGGTCGCCGCCCTGCTGCGGCGCATCGATGAAACCGACGGCGCGCTCGATGCACTGGTCCTCGCCACCGGCGGCAGCCGCCGCGCGCGCTTCGAAGATCTGGACGACGCCGACTGGCACGCCAACTACGAACTCAACCTGCTCGGCGGCGTGCGCGCGGTGCGCGCCGCCCTACCCTTGCTGCGGCGGGGACGCACGCCGCGCATCCTGTTCTTCGGCGGCGCGGCAGCCAAGATGCCGTATGCCAATCAGATTGTATCCAATGTGCATAAGGCGGGCCTGCTGGCGCTGACCAAGACGCTGGCCGCCGAACTCGCCGCCGAAGGCATCCGCGTCAACAGCGTGTGCCCTGGCCGTACCTGGACACGCCTGTGGCGCGATCGGGCCGAATCCCTGGCGCACCAAGAAGGTTGCACGGTCGAGGCCATCGTGCAGCGCTTTTCGCACGAGATTCTCGCCGGCCGCTTTGCGCAGGCCGAAGAAATCGCCGACGTCGCCACCTTTTTGTTGTCGCCCCGCGCCGCCTACATCGTCGGCCAATCGATCAACGTCGACGGCGGCATTGCACGCGGGCTGCTGTAGACCCCCGATCAACCGGGCGCCTGGTGCGCCCCGAGCATGAAAGATCCCTCTCCATGACAGAACGCATCGCTGCGGCCACGGCCCGCGCCTGGCTCCACGACGGCGACGAAATTGCCCTGCTCGACGTGCGCGAGGCCGGCCAGTTCGGCGAAGGCCACGCCTTTTTTGCGGTCAACGCGCCCTACAGCCGGCTGGAACTCGACATCGGCGCGCGCGTTCCCCGCCTGGGCACCCGCATCGTGCTGATCGACGATGACGACGGCGTGGCCGACCGCGCCGCCGCCCGCCTGGACCAGCTCGGCTATACCCGCATCACCTGTCTGGCGGGTGGGGCCACCGCCTGGCGCGAAGGGGGCGGTGCGCTGTTCAAGGGAGTGAACGTCCCGTCCAAGACCTTTGGCGAATGGGTCGAACAGGTGTGCCACACGCCGCACATCTCGGCCGCCGATCTGCACGCGCGCCAGCAGGCGGGTGACGCGCTCACCCTGCTCGACGGGCGCACGCTGGCCGAACATCACAAGATGGCGGTGCCAGGCGCGCAGCCGGTGCCCAATGGCGAACTGGCCTTGCGCGCGGCAAGCCTGATCGCCGATCCGGTCACGCCGGTGGTGGTGCACTGCGCCGGCCGCACGCGCAGCATCATCGGCGCTCAGACACTGCGCCATCTGGGCCTGCCCAACCCGGTCCTGGCGCTGGAAAACGGCACCCAGGGCTGGCGTCTGGCCGGCCTCGACCTCGAATACGGCAGCCCGCGCACCCTGCCACCGCCAGCGGCCGACCAGGGCGCGTGGCGGGCACGGGCGCGCCGCTTCGCCGAGCGTGCCGGCGCCCCCGTGCTGACGGCGATTGCCGCCCAGGCGTGGCTGGATGACGCCCAGCGCACGACCTATCTGATCGACATGCGGACCGCCGAGGAATACGCCAGCGGCACGCTGACGCATGCCGTGAACGCCCCTGGCGGCCAGCTCATCCAGGCCACCGACCAGTACATGGCGGTGCGCGGCGCACGCGTGCTGCTGGTGGACGACGACGACATCCGCGCCCCCGTGGTAGCGGCCTGGCTGCGCCAGATGGGCTGGCAGGCGGCCACGGTCGAAGGTGGCATCAGTGCCGCCCTGCACGCGCCGCAGCCCCGCCGCTGCACGCCGGCTGCCGTCGCCACGCTGGACAGCGACGCCCTGGCGGCCGCCCAGGCACGCGGCGTCCCCCTCCTGGATCTGCGCAGCAGCCATGCCTACCGCGACGGCCACGTCGAAGGCGCCCGCTGGTCCATCCGGCCACGCCTGCCGGCCGCCGTCCACGGGGCCGGCGAGGTGGTGCTGATCGGAGAACAGGCGCTGGTCGCGCTGGCCGCTGACGATCTGCGCCAAGCCGGCGTGGACGTGCAGGTCGCCACCCAGCAGGTGGCCGCCACCCTGCCGCAGGCCCGCACGCCGCATCTGCCCGCCAACGATGAGGCCATCGACTACCTGTTTTTCGTGCATGACCGCCACGACGGCAACCTCGACGCTGCGCGCCGTTACCTGGCCTGGGAAACAGGCCTCATCGCCCAGTGCCAAGCCGACGAACTGGCCGCATTCGCCGCGCTGCCCTAGGCGGGCACCGGCTGGCTACCCCAATGGACACTCAAAACGCCCATTGCGGGGACGATAAGACTCTCAGCGAACAACCAAGGCGCGCATCCGGCGCGCCGCACAACGAACGGAGAGAAAGGATCGCCATGCGAGACGTCGTCGATTGCGCAGCCGTGTTTGCCGTAGGCAGCATGGCGCTCTACGCGACGTCCTATGTGGCCGACGTGGTCAGCCTCGATACCGGGCTGCCGCCGGGTACGGGCGAATCCATGATGACCGGTTTGATCGGGCTGTCCGTCATGAGCGGCGCAGCCTATGCCTTGCAGTTGCTGCGTGGACTGTGGCCGGTGTTGTGCGGAATCGTGTGGGCGATCGCCTGCATGCCTTTGTATCGCTGGGGCCAGCAAGAAGGCCTCGACGGCATTGCATGGCTGGCATGGGCGGCGCAGCCCTGGCTGCTGGCCAGCCTGGGCGTGCTGATCGTGATGGGCGGCTATGCGCTCAATTGGCGGCGGCACCGGACGGTTTTCCCGGCGGAACAACAACAATGAAGCAATCACGTTGGCAGGCACTGCGTTGCCTGCCTTTGAGCAGATTCAGCGCCGGCAGGCACATGCAGCGCTGTTTCAAGCGCCACATGCTGGCGGGCGCCGCCACGGCCCTGTGCGGCCTGTACCTGGCCTGGGCCGACCTGGGCGAACTGCTCCTCAATCTGCCCCACCTGCCCAGCAATGGCGTCTGGATGGCCTGGCTACCGGTGGTGCTGGTGCTGCTGGGCAGCGGCTGGTTCGTGTGGGCCGTGTTCGGCTTCGATCACCTCAAACGCGACCATCACTGAAGCGCGCCGGGCTCGCCGGCCAGCTCCGTCGGCAAAGCCGGGGCCTCGATGGCCTGCACCGGACCGATCAGATCCTGTGCGTTGTCCGGCCGCACCGCGCGCGCCACTTCCAGCCCATCGCGCATGAAAATCAAGGTAGGCCACAGCTTGACCGCAAAGGAGCGGCCCAAGCGCCGCCCCTTGCCGTCTTCCACCTTGATATGCCGCACTGCATCATGGCCTGCCAGCGCCGTGCCGATGACGCGCTGCGCGCCCTGGCAGTAGCCGCACCAGTTGGTGCCGAACTCGATGATGACGGGCCCGCGCAAGGCATCCACCTCGTCGCGCGTGAGTTCGACATGGGCGTACGGGTCATTCGAAGACATAGGCTCCTCCTGTTGTCCCGTACCCAGCAAACATCATTCCGTCAGATGACGGCCAGCGTGCCGAAGTGGAAGGCATCCACGCACGCCAGACGCCCGCGCCACCACACGCCCTCGGTCGGGATGGGGTCCTGCGCCGGCGTGAAGATGCGTGCCCCGCGCAGGTGGACGTATTGCGGCGGCGGCACTTCTTCGCCTTCCTGCGGCTCGGTGTAGATGCCTGCCGGGAAGGTGAACGAGCGCACCGCCTGGGCCGTTTCGTCTGACGGGCCACCGAAGAATTCGGTGAGCTGATCGCCCAGCCCCTCGAAGTATTTGTGGCCGCTGATCAATTCGCCCGACACCACCAGCCCGCCAACGTACAGGGTGATCGGAAAGCCGAATTCGCGGCCGTTGACGATCTTTACGAGCGCCTGGAGGTACCAGTCATGGTGGGCCGGATCGCCGCCCAGCGGCACGGCAAGGGTGGAATCCTGCGAAGGAACGGTCATGGCGTTCTCCTGGTTTGATAGAAGTTCCGCGCAGGCACGCGCGCGCGGCAAGCGCGAGCATACGCCGAAGGCATACGATCGGGTAGCCACTTTGCAGGAGAATGCCCCTTGTGGCAGGGTCTGCCCGCCCCCTGCCCCCCCTTACCTATCCCCCGCGCCAGCCTTGTCGGCGCCGCCCGCCACGCGTGTCGCCCGCCAGCCGACCGCGCCACCGCGCGCCCTGCGTGCAGGCCATGCACGCTACCGGCAAAACGTACACGCGCCATGTAGCTTATGACCCCCTGTTCGGATGCATGCGGCCACTCATCCTGATTCACATAGCGATTTGATGCGAAAACACGCCACGGCATGCGGGCGGCACGGCGATTGCGGTTCGGTGATCATGCCGCGTCCGGTCCGGGGACGCCGGCACATTACATCATTGAAGGACAATGCCATAAGAATACTGACTACACTGACGAGCGCTGCCCTGGCGGTCTCCCTCGCGGGGCCGGTGGCCGCGCAAACAAGGTACGGGTACGCCTTCCGGCACATCCGCCCCAGGCATGAGCCATCGCGGCAAAAGCTCGGCGCGTGCCGCCCCCCTGCGCCCGTCGGCGCGTCACCTCACCAGGCGCCCACGGGCGCCTTTTTTGTTGGGGCGCTTGAAGCCTCGCGCAGCCACTCGCGCCAGCGGCGAGGAACGGCTCTTGCAGGCGGAGGGACGTCACGTTTCCGCACAGAAAGGAGCCCCCATGCAAGCCAACCGAGCCACCTGGATCGTCGCCGCCAACGCTGGCCACGCCCGTTTTTTTGAGGAGGCCGACCGCGCCGCGCCCCTCGAACATCTCAACGACATGGGCAACGCCGGTGCCCGCCTGCGTACCGCCGACACCGAAAGCGACCAGCTCGGCCAGATCGCCGCCAGCAAGGGCCGCCACAGCGCGGGCGCGCCGTCGCAACCCAACGGCTACCAGCCCAAGCAATCGCCGGCCGAGCATCAGACCGAAATCTTCGCGCGCTCGGTGGCCGATTCATTGCTCAAGGCGCACAACGAAGGGCGCTATCAGCACCTGGTCCTGGCCGCCTCGCCGGAGTTCCTCGGCGTGCTGCGCAAGGTGATGGACCCGGCTCTGACGCCCCTGGTAAGCCTGTGCATCAACAAGGATTTTTCGCAACTGGACGCACGCCAACTGCGCGAACGCATTCAGGTGGAAAAGACCCGCCATTGAGTATCAACCTGGCCTCATGATGGGCGGGGCTACCCGCCCGTTACTGCACCGCACCGCTCTGCTCATCACCCCATCGTCACCCCGTCATCCGGCGCCACATCGCTCGATGCCGCCCGCACAGCGTCGACATCACCGCATATTTCCGCCCCCCGTTTTACCTCGCAACGAAACCCGCTTAACCACCACCAGGCCGTGGATTGCGGCACGCCCGCGCTCCCTCATATCCATTACGCATAGTCATTCACAACAGTCTTTCACACAATCGGCTTGAGCCGTATGGCCCGCCAACCTAAGGTGATTAGGAAATTTCTGAACTCCATTTGAACACCATCTCGACGCCAATACCGATGGCATAGATTCCATCGGGTTGCCGGTTAAGCGGCACGGCCACATTGCGCGATCGACCGTTTCGAATCCACATACGGGAACAGCATCCATGCATTTTTTATTTGATCCTTTACGCCTGCGGGGTGGCTCATGAGCGCCCATGCAGAGAAAAAACTCGGCCTGCCGGCGCTGACGGCCATGGTGGTGGGGTCGATCATTGGCGCGGGGATCTTCTCGCTGCCCCGCACCTTCGGCAGTTCGACCGGCGCGCTTGGCGCACTGCTGGCGTGGCTCGTCGCCGGTACCGGCATGTATGCCCTGGCCCACGTCTTTCAATCGCTCGCCCGCCGCAAGCCCGACCTGGATGCCGGCGTCTTCGCCTATGCCAAGGCCGGATTCGGTGATTACCTGGGCTTTCTGTCGGCCTTCGGATACTGGATCGGCACCTGCATCGGCAACGTGTCGTACTGGGTGCTGATCAAGTCCACGCTGGGGGCGTTCTTTCCGGTGTTCGGCGAAGGCAACACCGCCATTGCCATCCTCGCCGCCTCGGCGGGCATCTGGCTGTTCCATTTCATGATCCTGCGCGGCATTCAGCAGGCAGCGTTCATCAACAGCGTGGTGACGCTCGCCAAGGTGGTGCCGATCGTGGCTTTCATTCTCATCGCCCTGTTCGCTTTCCGGCTCGATGTATTCCGCGCCAACCTGTGGGGCGGCGAGGTCGTGGCCGGCCTGAGCCTGTTCGAACAGGTGCGCCTGACCATGCTGGTGACGGTGTTCGTCTTCCTCGGCATCGAAGGCGCCAGCGTGTACTCGCGCCACGCCAAAAAACGCGCCCACGTCGGCGTGGCGACGCTGCTCGGTTTCGTGGCCGCGCTGTGCCTGATGGTGCTGGTGTCGCTGCTGCCCTATGGCGTACTGCCGCAGGGGGAGATCGCCGGCCTGCGGCAACCCTCGATGGCCGGCGTGCTGTCGGCCATCGTCGGCCCATGGGGTGCCGTGTTCGTCAGCATCGGTTTATTGATCTCGGTGCTCGGCGCCTACCTGGCGTGGTCACTGATCTGCGCCGAGGTGTTGTTCGCCGCCGCCCGCAACGGCGACATGCCAGCCGTGTTCGCGCGCGAGAACGCCAACAAGGTGCCGGCGGCGGCGTTGTGGCTGACCAACATCGTGGTGCAGTGCTTCGTCATCAGCACCTATTGGTCGAGCGATGCCTTCTCGCTGATGCTCAGCCTGACCAGTTCGATGTCACTGATCCCCTACCTGCTGGTGGCCGGTTTCGGCGTACTGGTCGCCCAGCGTCGCCTGGCCCCCTTCGGCAACGAAGGCGAGCGCCGACGCGAATTGGCTGTGGCGGCCGTGGCGGCCCTCTACACCGCCTTCATGGTGTATGCGGGCGGCATTGGCTACCTGCTGCTGTCGGCGCTGTTGTACGCCCCCGGCACCTTCCTCTACGCCTGGGCTCGCCGCGAACAGGGCCAACGTCTTTTCACCCACACCGAACGAATCGTCTTCGCGGTGGCGGTGATGCTCGCCATCGCCGCCGTCGTCGGCCTCGTGCGGGGTTCGATCACGCTTTGATGCAAAGGAGATACACATGATGCACAACCACACGCCCCTCGGCGTTCATTCCGAAGTCGGCCGCCTGCGCACGGTGATGGTGTGCGCCCCCGGGCGCGCCCATCAGCGCCTGACGCCAAGCAACTGCGATGCGCTGCTGTTCGACGACGTCATGTGGGTGGAAAACGCCAAGCGCGATCACTTCGATTTCATGACCAAGATGCGCGACCGTGGCGTCGAGGTGCTCGAGATGCACAACCTGCTGGCCGAAACGGTCGCCCTGCCCGAAGCTCGGCAGTGGATTCTCGATCACCAGGTAGTGGCCAACCAGGTCGGCGTGGGCCTCATCGACGAGATCCGTGGCTACCTCGATGGCCTGACGCCGCGCGAACTGGCCGAAACCCTCATCGGCGGCCTGTCGACGGAGGAATTCCCCGACGCCGTCGGCGGTACGCAGTTGCAGTTGATCCGCGAGGCGGCCGGCGTCACCGAATACCTGCTGCCGCCCCTGCCCAACACCCTGTACACGCGCGACACCACTTGCTGGATCTACGGCGGCGTCACGCTCAATCCGCTGTATTGGCCGGCACGCCATGAAGAGACCCTGCTGACAGCCGCCATCTACCGCTTCCACCCGCGCTTTGCCGGCCAGGTACGCGTGTGGTGGGGTGACCCCGCCGTCGACCAGGGTCTGGCCTCGCTCGAAGGCGGCGACGTCATGCCGATCGGCCATCGCACGCTGCTCATCGGCATGAGCGAGCGGACCTCGCGTCAGGCCATCAGCCAGTTGGCGCTGTCGCTGTTTGACAACAAGGTGGTCGACCGCGTCATCGTCGCCGCCATGCCCAAGCTGCGCGCGGCCATGCATCTGGACACCGTATTCACCTTCGCCGACCGCGACTGTGTGCTGGTGTATCCGGATATCGTCGACAAGATACGCGTTTTCTCATATCGGCCCGGCGACAAGGCCGGCACACTCACCCTGCATAAAGAAGACGCCCCCCTCGTCGACGTCGTCGGGCAGGCGCTGGGCGTCGGCAAGATGCGCGTGGTGGCCACCGGTGGCAACGCCTATCTGCGCGAGCGCACCCAATGGGACAGCGGCGCCAACCTGGTGTGCGTATCGCCCGGCACAGTGCTGGCCTATGATCGCAACGTCTACACCAACACCTTGCTGCGCAAGGCGGGCATCGAAGTCATCACCTTCGTCGGTGCCGAACTCGGACGCGGCCGTGGCGGCGGTCATTGCATGACCTGCCCCATCGTGCGCGACAGCTACGAAGGATGACGGACCGACATCTCCATAGGCACAGGCCATCAAGGCGATAGGGTGACGCACCGGGCGCCGGCATATAGAACTCCGTTGACGCCCCGATTTGAACGACATAGATTGGCTGCCGATCCGCATCCACATAGACAGGAGCACATCATGTCAGTTGAGGCGAAGTACACGACCACGGCAACCGCCACCGGCGGCGGCCGCGATGGCAAGACGGCACTGGCCGACGGCACCATGGCGCTGCAGCTCACCGTGCCGAAGGAACTCGGCGGGCCGGGCGGCGATGGTGCCAACCCGGAAAAACTGTTTGCGCTGGGCTATTCGGCCTGCTTCCTGGGGGCCATGCGCGTAGCCTCCACGCAGACCAAGATCAAGGTGCCCGAAGGGACCACCGTCTCGGCCACCATCGGCATCGGACCGCGTTCCGAAGGCGGCTTCGGTATCACTGCCGCGCTCGATGTTTACCTGCCGGGCCTGCCGCAGGAAGACGCCACGCGGCTGGTGGAGACCACCCACGGCATCTGCCCGTATTCCAACGCCATCAAGGCCAGCGTAGACGTCAAGACGACCACGCGCGGCTGATGACCGACGGGGCGCCGCCCCGTGCAGTGGCTTTTTTGCGGACCGGCCACACGCCGGTCCCAACCTGGGGAGCCGATCGATGTGCTGCGTGTTGATGACTTCGCGTCCCCCCTGATCGCTCTTCGCGCGGCCCGCGCGCGGCACGTTCACCCGCTCGGCATGACAGCCCGGTGACAGATGTGCCATGGGGGCGACCCATGTCGTTCCGGCACGCAGGCCGCAGATCACTCTCCCGATAATCATAAGAAGCAGGATTCCCCAGCACTCGTCCACGCCACTGAAAGTAGGAGCTAGCATGAGTAGCCAAAAGCCAGCAGCAAAGTGCCCGTTCAGCCAGGCCACCGGAGCCGGTACCACCAATCGTGATTGGTGGCCCAACCAGTTGCGGCTGGACCTCCTGCACCAACATTCGTCCAAGTCCGATCCGATGGAACAGGACTTCGACTACGCCCAGGAATTCAACAGCCTCGATCTGGCGGCGGTCAAACAGGACCTGGCCGCCCTGATGACCCAATCACAGGATTGGTGGCCGGCCGACTTCGGCCACTATGGCGGCCTCTTCGTACGCATGGCATGGCACAGCGCCGGCACCTACCGCACCGGCGACGGCCGTGGGGGCGGTGGCCGCGGGCAACAACGCTTCGCCCCGCTCAACAGCTGGCCCGACAACGTCAGCCTCGACAAGGCACGCCGCCTGCTGTGGCCGATCAAGCAAAAATACGGCCGCAAGCTGTCGTGGGCCGACCTCATCATCCTGACCGGCAACGTCGCGCTCGAAACCATGGGTTTCAAGACCTTCGGCTTCGGCGGCGGCCGCCAGGACACCTGGGAGCCCGATCAGGATCTCTACTGGGGCCGTGAAACCAAGTGGCTGGGCGGCGACGTCCGCTATTCGCAAGGCTCGCCCGGCGTCGAAGAAGAACACGGCGTGCTGGTCAAGGACGACGACAGCCAGGTGCCGCACACGCGCGACCTCGAAAACCCGCTGGCCGCCGTGCAGATGGGGCTCATCTACGTGAACCCCGAAGGCCCGGACGGCAACCCCGACCCGATCGCCGCCGCCAAGGACATCCGCGACACCTTCGGCCGCATGGCCATGGATGACGAAGAAACCGTCGCCCTGATCGCCGGTGGCCACAGCTTCGGCAAGACGCACGGCGCCGGCCCGGCGGACAACGTCGGCGCCGAGCCGGAAGCCGCCGATCTCGAACTGCAGGGCCTGGGCTGGCACAACAAGTTCGGCGCCGGCAAAGGCGCGGACACCATCACCAGCGGCCTCGAAGTCACCTGGACGCGCACGCCGACGCGCTGGAGCAACGACTTCTTCTGGCATCTGTTCGGCTACGAATGGGAACTCACCAAGAGCCCGGCCGGCGCCCAGCAATGGGTCGCCAAGGGCGCCGATCCGACCATCCCGCATGCGCACGATGCGTCGAAGAAGATCCTGCCGACCATGCTGACCACCGACCTGTCGCTGCGTTTCGATCCGGGCTTCGAAAAGATTTCGCGCCGCTTCATGGCGCATCCGGAACAGTTCGCCGACGCCTTCGCGCGCGCCTGGTTCAAGCTGACGCACCGCGACATGGGGCCGAAGTCGCGCTACCTGGGCCCGGAAGTGCCCGCCGAAGACCTCATCTGGCAAGACCCGATCCCCAAGCTCGACCACCCGGTGGTCGACGCCGGTGACATCGCCGGTCTCAAGGACAAGATCCTGGCCTCGGGCCTGAGTGTCGACCAGCTGGTGTCCACCGCCTGGGCATCGGCCGCCACCTATCGCGGCTCCGACATGCGTGGCGGCGCCAACGGCGCCCGCCTCCGCCTGGCCCCGCAAAAGGATTGGGCGGTCAACCAGCCGGACCAGCTCGCCAAGGTGCTGGCGACCCTCGAAGGCATCCAGGCCGAGTTCAACGGCGCGCAGTCCGGCGGCAAGAAGATCTCGCTGGCCGACCTCATCGTGCTGGCCGGGGGCATCGGCGTGGAAAAAGCCGCCGAGGCCGCCGGCCACCACGTCAGCGTGCCCTTCTCGCCGGGCCGCACGGATGCCCTGCAGGAACTGACCGACGTGGAATCGTTCGCAGCGCTCGAACCGGCGGCGGATGGTTTCCGCAACTACCAGAAGGCGCGTTATGCCGTCCCGGCCGAAGCCCTGCTGGTGGATCGCGCGCAGTTGCTGACGCTGACCGCACCGGAGATGACCGCGCTCGTCGGCGGCCTGCGCGTGCTCGGCGCCAACGTGGGTCAATCCAAGCACGGTGTGTTCACGCAGCGGCCGCAAACGCTCACCAACGACTTCTTCGTCAACCTGCTCGACATGGGCACGGAGTGGAAGCCGACGTCGGACGCCAAGGATGAGTTCGAAGGCCGCGACCGCAAGACGGGTCAAGTCAAGTGGACCGCCACGCGCGTCGATCTGGTGTTCGGCTCCAACTCGCAGTTGCGCGCGCTGGCCGAGGTCTACGGCAGCGCCGACGGCGAAAAGACCTTTGTCGACACCTTCGTCAAGGCCTGGGCCAAAGTCATGGATCTGGACCGTTTCGACATCGGCAAAGGCTCACGCTGACCGCGCGCCAGCAAGCGTAAGCACCACGAGGGCCGGTCCATGACCGGCCCTTTTTTCATGGCCGCACGCCCCGGCGCCAACGACACGCGCGCCCATTTGTTTGTACCATCGATGGCTCCGCGCCCCGCCCACTTCCGGTTTCGCCATGCATCACCTGCTCTGCGCCTGCGCCTTGTTCGTCGTCGCGCATCTTGCCCACGCCGCCAGCGAAAGCCCGATCCGCCTCGACACCGCCGCCGGTGCCATCGAAGGCACGCTGACGCTGCCGGCGACGCCGGGCACACCGCCGCTCGCCCTCCTCATCGGCGGCTCGGGGCCGACCGACCGCGACGGCAACAGCGCGCTGGTGCAAGGTCGCAACGACAGCCTCAGGATGCTCGCCCAGGCCCTGGCCGCCGCCGGCATCGCCTCGGTGCGCTATGACAAGCGCGGCGTCGCCGCCAGCCTGCCAGCCGGGCGTGACGAGGCCGCCCTGCGCTTCGACGACTATGTGGGCGACGCCACCGGCTGGGTGCGCCGATTGGCCGCCGACCCGCGCTTTGGCGGCGTCACCGTCATCGGCCACAGCGAAGGCGCCCTCATCGGCCTGCTGGCGGCTGGCCAGAGTCCGGCGGCGGCCGTGGTGACGATCGCTGGCGCCGGTGAGCGCGCCTCGATCGCGCTGCGCCGCCAGTTGCAC
>JASGFB010000002.1:0-75726 GCA_047605765.1 Rhodocyclaceae bacterium | reverse complement strand
GTGGCCACAGCGGACGGCAGGCGCGCCCCCATGTGCACCCGCAAGGCGGCCTCGCGCGCGCCGTGGTTCGTCATGCGCAGCACATAGGTGCCGGCCTGTGGGGCGCGAAACGCGAAATGCGCCTCGCCGGCGGCCACGCTCTCGGCGTCGCGCAACCGCGCACCATCCGGAGCCAGGATCACGTAATCGAGGGGCGCATCGCCGCTGTCGAGGGTGCCGGCAACAAAATCGCCGGCCGCCAGCGCCATATCGACGTGGCGCTGCGCACCGGCCGCTGCCGTGAGGGTCAGCGGCGCGCTCGGCGTGAGCACCTCGGCCTGCGCCGTCAGCACGGCAAGGGCGCAGGCCAGCGCGGCGATGTGTCCCCTCCGGCGCATCAGAAGTTGGCCGCCAGCGACAGGTAGTAGCGCCGGCCTTCTTCGTTGAAGTCCACGCTCTGCGTGCGATCGAAGGTCTTGTTGGCCACGTTCAGGATGCCGCCGCGCAGGGTGAAGGTTTTGTCGATGACATAGGCGGCCGTCAGATCGGCCACCGTGTAGTCGGCCTTGCTGACCATGTTCTGCCCGTTGGACGGCACATTGATGAACTGCTTGCCGTTGTAGCGCGCCGTCGCCGACAGGCTGAGCGCGGCGCTGGCCTGCCAGTCGAGCGTGAGGTTAGCGACGTTCTCCGGGCGGTACGGCAAAGGCAGTTCAATAGCCCCGGAGCGGTTGCGCGCATGCACGTAGGTGTAGTTGGCGCGCAGCCTCCACGGCGCCGCCAGCGTGGCGTTGAAGCCCACCTCGGCCCCTTCGGTGCGCACCTTGTTGATGTTCTGGTACGCAAAGATCGGGCGGCCATCGGGCAGGAAGCCGACGAAGTTCGAATAGCTCGGCGCCAGCGCCGCGCTGGCCGTGCGGCTGGTGATGTCGATCATGTTCGACAGGTCGGTGCGGAACAGCGTGACGCCGCCCCCCCAGCGACCGAAATCGGCCTGCACGCCGAGTTCTTTGCTGGTGGCGGTTTCGGGCTTGAGGTCCTGA
The DNA here is from genome assembly GCA_047605765.1 of Rhodocyclaceae bacterium. Classification (GTDB taxonomy): domain Bacteria; phylum Pseudomonadota; class Gammaproteobacteria; order Burkholderiales; family Rhodocyclaceae; genus JBGVSA01. The sequence goes on along the minus strand of JASGFB010000002.1, from coordinate 74,704 downwards.
CTGCCGATGATGTAGCAGCCATTGGTCAGGCTGCCGCACGACGGCGAGCCCCAGCTCGGGCTGTTCTGCAACAGCGTCGGGGCGCGGAAGGCGCGTGCCCAGCCGCCCTTGAAGCTCACTGCATCATTCAGGTGGTAGACCAGATAGGCACGCGGGCTGTGGTTGCCGCCGAAGTTCTCGTGGCGGTCGTAGCGATCACCCAGCGTGAGCTTGAGCGATTCGAGCAGCGTGAATTCGTCTTCCAGGAACAACGCATACTGGCGCACGGTGGTGGTGGGGTCCTCGCCATAGCCTGGCGTGCCCGGCAAGCCGGCCAGGTTGGTCGGGTCGTAGAGCCGCTCGCGGCGGATCTCGCCGCCACCGGTGAGCAACTGGCGCGCCGCTTCCCAGGGCACGGAGAGCTTGCCATCCAGGGTCTCGGTATTCGACTTGTTGGGGTTAGTCTGGCCAGACACCGTGCCGACCTTGTTGCGGATCTCGTCGGCATACAGGTTGATCTCGGACGAGCCGAAGTCGTAGCGGCCGCTGTGCTTGAGCGACAGCGCATTGCGCCGCATCGGAAAGCCGGCATGGTCGCGATACGAATAGTCGTAATCGGCGATCACGTCGTGGCGGTTGCCGGGCGTCCACGACAGGCGCGTGCTGGCATAGCGATTGGATATCTTCGGCATGCTGTCGAGCCCGGTCGAATTGGCCGTGGCGTCACCGGCGTCGCGCTTGTCGTAACCGGCATAGACACGCAGGCCCAGCACGTCGGCGATCAACGGGCCGCTGGCGCTGAGGGTGCCGGCATAGGTGTCGCCGGTGGCGGCGTCCTCGGACAGCACAACATCCTGGCGGATGCTGCCATGCCAGCGCTTGCCGATCTTGCGCGTGATGATGTTGACCACGCCGCCGATGGCGTCGGACCCATACAGCGAGGACATCGGCCCGCGCACCACCTCGATGCGTTCGATTTCGTCCGACGGCACCCAGCCGCTGTCGTAATCGTTGCCACGGAACATGGCGCTGGTGGCGTTGACGCGCTTGCCATCGATGAGAATCAGCGTGTAGGCGGCATTGAGGCCGCGCATCTGCACACCCGGCACCTGATTGCCGGCACGATTGAGCGTCACGCCGGGCACCGTGCCGAGCATTTCGGCCAGTTCCTGGATGGGCTTCTTTTCGAGATCGTCGCGCGTGATCACCGAGATGCTGGCCGGCGCATCGCGCACGGTCTGCTCGGTCCCCGAGGCCGTCACCACCACGTCGTCGAGCCTGGCGTCGTCGGCCCCCCGGGCCGGCGCGGCAAAGCCTGCCACACACATTGCAGCCCAGCTCAGGACCAGGCCACTTCCATACTTTTTCACCCCAGCAACCATGTCGTTTTCTCTCTCGCCAACATTCTGATACATAATTGAGAATGATTGTCATTCTCGTGGCTTGAGAGTTTTCCATGGAAGCCCAGCGCCAAGTTCTTGCCAAGCACACAAAACCTCTGCGCCAGCAAATTGTTGGCGCCGACTCTGCCGAGGAACAGGTCACCTGTGCCGATCTGCTCAATCAGTCGGGCCTGCTCGGGCGCGATTACCGCTTCAGTGAGGCCACGCTGCATCCCGAAGCGGCGGTGCTGCGCGGCCGCTTCGCCACCGAAGCGCTGCGCAGCGGCCTGATCCTCCATACGGCGGCGGTCACCGACCTGGCTTCGCTGGAGACCTCCAACACCTTGTGCAGCGGACTGAAGATCGTGATGGTGGTCGGCGGCGCCACCGATGTGACCTATGGCGACCGCCACTTCATGCTCGGCCCCGATGCCGGCGGTCCAGCCGGCGCCATGATCGCGTTCGCCCACCCCGACGCATTCGGACGGCGCTGGCGGCGTGGACGCAGCGAGCGCAAAGTGGTCATCGCGCTGACGCCCGACTGGCTCGCCGACACCTGTGCCGACGACGATCATGCCGACACACGGCGCCTGCTGGACTTCAGCCGCCATCACCTGGCGCTGGCCGCCTGGCGCCCGTCGGCGCATGCCATGGCGCGCGCCGGACAGATCCTGACGCCACCGGCCCTGACGGCGCCGATGCGCCGCATGTACCAGGAAACGCGCAGCCTGGAGATCGCCGCCGAAGCCTTCGGTGCGCTGGCCCCCGCCGGCCCCGTCGAAAGCATGAGCGGACGGCGGCGCCGGCTGCTCGCGCGCCTGCGCGAACTGCTCGACAGCGGAGCGGCCGATGCGCTGGCGCTCGATGACATTGCCCGCGCCGTCGGCACCAACGCCGTGAGTCTGCAGGCGCTGTCGCGCCAGGCCTGCGGCATGACGGTCTTCGACTATCTGCGCGAGCGCCGCCTGCTGGCTGCCCACGGCGCCCTCGAAGACGGCCTCGACGTGGGCGCCGCCGCGCAGTTGGCCGGCTATGCGAGCCCCGGTAATTTCGCCACGGCCTTCAAGCGCCGCTTCGGTCTCACGCCGCGCGCGGTACGCCGCGCCATGCGCCTGCAATAGGCGCGTCATCCCCGCTGGCGCGCGCCTGGCGCATATTTCGCTTCGCTAACGAGAAGCCCTTGGCACATTGCCTGCGGGCAGTACTGCTATCGTAGCGACCATATGCAAGAGCCCTCGACTATGTTGCCTTCGACTCCGAAAGCCGTACTCATCGACCTGGCAGGTGTCCTGCACGTGGGCGAGGCCGCCATCCCGGGCGCCGTGCCGGCATTGGCGGCGCTACGCCACAGCGGTCTGGCGCTGCGCTTCATCACCAACACCACGCGTACGCCGCGTGCGACGATCATCGCGCGCCTGGCCGCCCTGGGCTTGGATATCGGCGAGGACGAACTGTTCACCGCACCGCTGGCCGCGCGCGACTACGTGCGCGCCCGCGGGCTCGCCCCCCATTGGTTGATCCATCCCGACATCGCCGCCGAAATGGGGCCGAGCGCCGCCACCCCTACGGCAGTGGTGATGGGGGATGCCGGGCCGTATTTCACCTTCGATGCACTCAACACGGCGTTTCGCCACCTCATGGATGGGCTGCCGCTGATCGTGATGGCCCGCAACCGTTACTTTCGCGAAGCCGATGGCTTCACACTCGACATGGGCGCCTACGTGACAGGGCTCGAATTCTCGGCCGGCGTCACCGCCACCGTGGTGGGCAAACCGGCGGCGGCGTTCTTCGAGACGGTGCTGGCCGACCTGGGCGTGGCGCCGCAGGATGCCGTGATGATCGGCGACGACATCAGCGATGACATCGGTGGCGCGCAGGCCGCCGGCATCGCCGGGATGCTGGTGCGCACGGGCAAGTTCCGCCCGCACGACGCGCACCATGCGAGCGTCATGCCGGCTGCCATCGAAGACGATTTCGCTGCGTGCGTCGCCCGCCTGACAGGCCACTGACCGACTCATGGCATCCCCTTCAGAGTCGCCCGCGCCGACCGTAATAGACAAGATGCCCCTCACCCTGCGCATCGTGCTGTTGGCGATGGCCTACGGCGTAGCCGGGATCCTGTCGCTCCAGATCGCGATCCCTCCCGGTTACGCCGCGCCGCTTTACCCGCCCTCCGGCATCGCGCTGGCGGCCCTGCTCATCTATGGCATGCGCATGTGGCCCGGCGTGCTGCTCGGCTCGCTGCTCGTGCAAGGGGTGGCCGCCTATAATTCGCACCTGCATGGGGCCGCCCTCATCGGGCCCATGATCGTGCCGCTGGGCGCAGTCTGCCAGGCAGTGCTGGCGGCCCATCTGGCGCGGCGCCTGATCGCCTTTCCCGACCCGCTCGACTCGCAGCGCGCCATCCTGCGCTTCCTGCTCATCGTGGCGCCGGCGGCCGGTGCCATCTCGACCGCCATCGCCATCCCGGCGCTGCTGGCCTGCGGGGCCCTGCCGCCGTCGGACGCGCTGTTCAATGCCTGGAACTGGTGGGTGGGCGATACGCTGGGCATCGTGGTGTGCGTGCCGCTGATGTTCGCGCTGTTCGGCCAGCCACGGCAGGACTGGCGGCCGCGCATGGTGGGCATCGCCCTACCGCTGCTGGTGGCCCTGGCGGCGCTGGCTTTCGCCTTCGTGCAGGTGCGCGACTGGGAAGCCGACCGCCTGCGCACGCAATTCAACCGCGACGCCGAGAACCTCGCCCACCAGGTCGCCAAGCGCTTCACCGTCCAGCTCGACATGATGCTGGCGCTCGAACGCCTGATGACGGTGAGCGAATCGGTCACGCGCGAAGACTGGCGCCTGTTCGTCATGCCGTGGCTGGAGCGCTACCCTGGCACCCAGAACTTCGGCTGGAGCCCGTACATCACCCGTTTCGAGCGCGAGGCCTTCGAACAGGCGATCCGCGCCAACGACATGCCGGGCTTCCAGATCCGGGCGCGCGACAGTTCCGGCCATACCTTTGCCGCGCCGCAGGCCGACGAATACCTGCCGATCCTGTTCATCGAGCCGACGCGGAGCAACGACGACGCCCTCGGCCTCAATCCGCTCAGCCTGCCGGCCACCGCCGCCGCCATCGCCGCTACGCGTGTCAGCGGCCAGCCGCGCGCCACCGATGCCATCCATCTGGTGCAGGAACAAGGCAACCAGCGCGGCATCGTCGTCTATCAGGCGGTGTTCTATCCGTCCGAACACGGACGCGGCACCTTGCGCGGCGTCATCTCCGGCGTGTTGCGCATGGAAGACGCCATCGCCGCGGCGGTCGATCTGCCGCGTTCGAACATCGAACTGTGCCTGCTCGACACCGACGGCGCGCCGGGCAATCAACGCCTGTCGGGCAATGCCGAGTGCGGCTCGGCGGCCTGGCGCATGCGCGGATTGTCCACGCAGATGCCGCTGCCGTTCGCCGGTCGCCAATGGCGCATCGAATTGCGCGCCATGCCGGCTTACATGAGCGCCGGACGCACCTGGGCGGTGTGGACGACGCTGGCCGTCGGGCTGTGCATGGTCGGCATGCTGGGCGCATTCCTGCTGGCCACCACCGGCCGCACGCGCCGCATCGAGGATCTGGTGGCCGAACGCACCACCCAACTGGCCCACGCCGGCGAACAGCTCGCCGCCCAGCGCGCCGAACTGCTGCAGGCGCAGCGCATTGCCGGCATGGGCAGTTGGGAGATGACGCCCGACGGTGTCTTCAGTTGCTCGGCCGAATTACGGCGCATCCTCGACCTGCCGGAATCATCGCCGATGGGCTGGGAGGATCTGCTGGCGCGCTTCCGCGGCGAGCAACAGAACCGCCTGCAGCAAGCGCTGGCCGACGCCCGCGCCGAGGCGCGCACGGTATCGCTCGACTGCACCCGCAAGCTGGTCGACGGACGCCCCCAGGTGCTGCTGTGCCAGATCGAAAGCGAATGGGAAGACGGCGCCCTGATGCGCGTGCGCGGCACCATGCAGAACGTCACCGCCGCGCGCGAGGCGGACGCGCACATCCATTTCCTGGCGCGTTTCGACGCGCTCACCGGCCTGCCCAATCGCATGCACTGGATCGAACGCGCCGGCACCATGCTGACGGCGGCGCAGCGGCATCACGACCGCGCGGCGGTGCTGTTCCTCGATCTGGATCACTTCAAGACGGTGAACGATTCGCTCGGCCACCCGATGGGTGACCGCATGCTGACCACCGTGGCGCGACGCCTGTCGGACAGCCTGCGCGAAGAAGACCTGCTGGGCCGCCTGGGCGGCGACGAATTCGTGATCCTGCTGCCGCGCCTGCAGCAGGCCAACGACGCTGGCCTGGTGGCCGACAAACTGATCTCGACCCTCAATGAGCCGCTGATCATCGATCAACAGGATCTGAACGCCTCGGCGAGCATCGGCATCGCGCTGTTCCCCGAAGACGGCACCGACGTCGACACCCTGCTCAAGCACGCCGACGTCGCCATGTACGGCGCCAAGCAGTCCGGCCGCAACACCTACCGGTATTTCGTGCCGGCCATGAATGAGCGCGCCAACGAACGGCTCAAGCTCGAAACGGCCCTGCGCCGCGCCATCGAGCGCCAGGAACTAGTGTTGCACTATCAGCCGCAGCAGGACATCGGCACCAGCCGTATCTCGGCCTGCGAGGCGCTGGTGCGCTGGCAGCACCCCGAGCGCGGGCTGCTGGCACCGATGCAGTTCGTACCGATGGCGGAGGAATCCGGCCTCATCCATTCGCTGGGCGACTGGATTCTGAGCACGGCCTGTCGCCAGCAGGCGCGCTGGGCCGAAGTGGGCCTGGACCTGACGATCGCCGTGAACATCTCGGCGCTGCAGTTCCAGCAATCCGATTTCGCCGAGCGCGTCGCCGCCATCGTGCGCGAGACCGGCGCGCGGCCGCACCGCATTGAACTGGAGATCACCGAAAGCGCGCTGATGACGCCGACCGACGAGCTGATCGCCCGCCTCAATCGCATCGGCGCGCAAGGCATCCGCCTGGCGCTGGACGATTTCGGCACCGGCTATTCCAGCCTGGCCTACCTCAAGCGCCTGCCGATCGAGCGCCTCAAGCTCGATCGCTCGTTCGTGCGGGATCTGCCGGGCGACCCGGAAGACGCGGCAATTGCCGCCGCCACGCTGTCGCTGGCGCGCAACCTGGGGATGGAAGTGGTGGCGGAAGGGGTCGAGACGCGTGGGCAGCGAGATTTCCTGGCCCTGCGCGGCTGCCATGCGCTGCAAGGGTATTTCATCTCCAAACCGCTGACCGCCGAAGCCATGGAAGCGTGGCTGCGCACCATCAACGCCACGCCCTGACACAGTGAGAACGGCGCGGCGACGATCCGCCGCGCGCCGGCGATCAGGCTGCGGCCTGGTTGCGCAGCTTGCGGTCGCGCCCCAGCCAGCGGCTCCAGAGTTGCCGCGCCAGTTGCCACACCAGGGCGCCGATACGATGGTCGGCCGGTGTCACGATCAGCACATCAGCCATCCCGCGCGCCGCTTCCAGGCAGATCCAGCCTTCTTCATCCACCCCGTATGCTTCACCGCCGTTGAGACGCACACATACCGGTTGCAGCGTGTCGGCCACCGAGGCCAAGGGACGGGTCAGGGTCAGATTGCCGGCCTGGGCCAGGACGAGCGTACCGGCGCGGGCCTGCAGGAAACGGCGCTCGCCCGGTTCGAGCGCCAAGGTTTCACGGATATCGGTGCTGCGCATGATGGTCGCCTTCAAGGTGACGTGGAACATGGCATACAGCGTACGCACCGGGTGTCGCCGCCAACAGACACAGGGCACTGGTTTGTCAGGGGGTCCAGGGTGTCGGACAGCAATCTGTTATGGCCGCTTTGGCCCGCATCTGTATCTGTTCTGCCGTTCATGCCGGACAAACGGCCGGCTACGACAGGCAAACACCGTTGCGCCCTGTGCATGGGGCATTGCGGGGCATGCGGAGGGCGCTGAAGATCTATGCATGGGGAATCAATCTGACAGCGCCACAGCGATCTGTTATGGTCGCATTTCGATGTAACTGTGTCTGTATCGCCCGCTTGCGGCGCGCGATGATCGCCCCATGGACGCCCCGCTCTACCTGCAACTGGCCACGCATTACCAATCCGCGATCGAAGCCGGCACCCTGGCCCCCGGCAGTCGCATGCCTTCGGTACGGTCTCTGACGCATCTGCACAAGGTCAGCGTATCGACCGCCCTGCAGGCCTGCCGCCACCTGGAAGACACAGGCTGGCTGGAGGCGCGGCCGCGATCCGGATTCTTCGTGCGGCGCCCCCGGCGCACCCATATCGAACCGGTGAGTGAGCCGGATCCGGCCAGCGCACCCAATCCGGCGCAGTACGTGGGCATCCATAACCGGGTATCGGATTTCATCGCCCAGTGCGAGCGCTACCCGGTCAAAGCCAATCTGGCAGTGGCCTTCGGCTCGTCGGACGCCTATCCGGTCGAGGCCCTCAAGCATGCCGCCGCGCGTGCCCTGCGGCGCAGGCCCGACGTGTTGGTGAGCCCGGCACCGGCCCATGGCGAGCGCGGCTTCCGCGCCACGCTGGCGCGCCGCGCCCTGGCCAGCGGCATTCGCCTGTCGCCCGAAGATGTGGTGGTGACGCACGGCTGCACCGAGGCCATGAACCTGGCCCTGCGCGCAGTGACGCGACCGGGCGACACAGTGGCGGTGGAATCGCCCTGTTACTACGGCCTGCTGCAGATCCTGGAAACGCTCGGCCTGCGCAGCATCGAAATCCCCACCAGCCCGCAACGCGGTATGTCGGTCGAAGCGCTGGAACTGGCCTTCCAGACACAGCCCAACATCCGCGCCGTGGTGGTCGTGCCCAATTTCCAGAACCCGCTCGGCAGCGTCATGCCCGACGCCGACAAGCAGAACCTGGTGGCGCTGTGCGACGCGCAGAACGTGCCGTTGATCGAAGACGACACCTACGGCGCCCTCAGCGACGACGACGAGCCGCTGCGCGCGCTCAAGGCCTGGGACACCCACGACAACGTCATCCACTGCGCGTCGCTGCACAAGACGCTGGCACCGGGCATGCGCCTGGGCTGGGTGGCCGGCGGCCGCTGGGGCGCGCGCATCAAGATGCTCAAGTACGCGCAGAGCCGGCCCAACGAAGCGCTGTCGCAGATGGCGGTGGCCGAATTCATGGGCTCGGCGGCCTATGACCGCCACCTCATGCGGCTGCGGCGCCTGCTCAAGGAACGCCGCGCCCGCATGGCCGAGGCCATCGCCGAGCACTTTCCCGCCGGCACGCGCTTTTCGGTGCCGGCCGGCGGCATGCTGCTGTGGTTGCAGTTGCCCATCGAACAAAGCTCGACGGTCATTTTCCAGACCGCACTGAAGGCCGGCATCCGTGTCTCGCCCGGCCTGATGTTCTCCAACTCCGACCGCTACGACCATTACCTGCGCATCAGTTGTGGCATGCCGTTCACCAACGAAGTGGACGACGCGGTACGGCGCCTGGGCAAGATCGTCGCCGCCGCCGCATGACGATCAGGTAGCCATTGGGCTCTCTCGCAGACGCGCGCGGCGCCGAGGCAAGCTGGTGATCCCCGCATTCGCATCGGCCTGGCGCACGGGCACAATGCAGCCTGCGCGACATGCGCGCGCGGCATCGTGGGAGAACATATGAAAGTCCTGATCCTGGGGGGCACGGGGCAGATCAGCCGGGCCATCGTTCCGTTGTTGCAGGCCAAGCAGCACGAGGTGACGCTGTTCAATCGCGGGCAGCGCACCGTGCCGCCGCCGGGGGTGCGCGTCATCGTCGGCGATCGCGCCGATCGCGAGGGCTTCCGCACGCGCATGCAGGCGGAGAACTTCGATGTGGTGATCGACATGATCGCCTTCACCGAAGAAGACGCGCGCTCTACCGTCGACACCTTTGGCGGCCGCGTGGCGCAGATCATCGTGTGTTCGAGTTCGTCGGCCTATGCCCGCCCCTATCGCACCGTGCCGATCCGCGAGGACGCCGAAGTGCTGTGCGATGACCCGTCGTTCCCGTATTCGTACAACAAGGCACAGATCGAGCGCTACCTGCAGGCGCTGATGCGCGAGCAGGGTCTGCCGATCACCCTCATCCGGCCTTCGCTCACGTTCGGACCGGGGGCCATGGGCTTTGGCGTGCTGCGCCAGAACTACGGCGTCATCGACCGCCTGCGCCGGGGCAAGCCCCTGGTGATGTTCGGCGACGGGCTCACGCCATGGAGCTTCACCTTCGCGCCGGACCTGGCGGTGGCTTTCGCTGGCGCGGTGGGCAACCCGGCCACTTACGGCCAGCACTACCACGCCACCAACGAAACGCCGACGGTATGGCGCGATCTGTACCTGGAGGCCGGTCGCGTGCTGGGCGTGGAACCGCGCCTGTTCTACCTGCCGGCACAGGTGCTGCACCGGGCGGCGCCCAATCTGTGCGCTCACCTGCTGTTCGAAAAGTCGTACCCGGGCCTGTTCGACAACAGCAAGATCCGGCGCGACATCCCGGAATTCGCCCCGCGCATCGGCTTGCACGAAGGCCTGGCGACCCTGTTCACCTGGTTCGAAGCCGAGGCGCCGACCATCGACCCCGAAAAGGATGCGCTGGAAGACCGCCTGCATGCGCATCACAGCGCGCTGATGGAGCAGGTCGCCGATCTGTACACCAAGTAGCCACGCTGTCGCGGCAGGGCGGCGCGCGCTACACTTTGGGCCTTTTGCGGCGCGCGCCATGCCCGATCTGACCTGCCCCTGCGGTTCGAACCGTCCGTATGCGCGCTGTTGCGGCCCGCTTCATGAGGGCACGCCGGCGGCCAGCGCCGAAGCGCTGATGCGCTCGCGCTACACGGCGCTCGCACAGCAGCGGGCGCCTTATCTGCTATCGAGCTGGCATGCCAGCACACGGCCACCCACGCTGGATTTCGACGACGGCGTCAAATGGCTGGGCCTGAAGATCGTGCGCGCGCCGGCGCCCATCGGCGATCGCGCCGTGGTCGAATTCGTGGCGCGCTATCGCATCGGCGGCCGCGCGCACCGGCTGCATGAAACAAGCCGCTTCGTGCGCGAGGGCGGCCACTGGTACTACGTTGACGGCGACATCGCGGAACCTGCCGACGATTGATCCGTCACACCGCAGCGCGCCGCCGGGCGATCCGGCAGGGCGGCGCGCTCCGATCGCACTATCGCGCAACGCCCGTCGCGCGTTCTCACACAAGAACAACCATGCAGCCCCCTCCCCTTGCCCAGGTACCGCGCGCCTCGCGCGTGGCGACCAATGTCCATTTCTTCGTCGGCGGCCTGCTGTTCGCCAGTTGGGGCGTACACGTGCCGACCGTGCGCCAGCAATATGACCTGACCGAGGCCGAACTGTCGTGGCTGATGCTGGCCGCCGGCCTCGGTTCGCTGATCGCCCTCACGCGCGTCGGCAATTGGGTGGCGCGCCACGGTGCGCGGCCGGTGGTGCTGGCGGCCGGCCTGGTCCTGTGCCTGTCGTTGGCCCTGTTGCTGCACATGCCCAGCTATTTCGCCGCCATGGCGGTGCTGTTCGTGTTCGGCCTGGCCAACGGCAGTTTCGACGTGGCGATGAATGCCGAAGCGGTGGCGGTGGAGACCGCCTATGCGCGGCCCATCATGTCTTCGTTCCACGGTTTCTTCAGCCTCGGCGGCATGGCCGGCGCGCTGCTGGGCAGCAGCGTGGCCGCTGCCGGCATCGCGCCGGTGTGGCATCTGGCGGGGGTCGGGGTGATGTGCTTCGCATCCATCTGGCTGGCCGCCGGCCATATGCTGCCGGCCGAACACACGCATGCACCGGAACACGCCGACGCGCCCTTCCGGCTGCCACGCGGGCTATTGCTTCTGCTCGGCATGCTGGCGGCCTTCGGCTTGATCGGCGAAGGCGCCATGTATGACTGGAGCACGCTCTATATGGTGCGCGTGCTGGACAGCCCGGTCGCCATCGCCGCCCTGGCCTATGGCACCTTCTCGGCCGCCATGGCGGCCGGCCGCTTCGGCGGCGATTTCGTGCGTGCCCGCCTGGGCGCGCGACGCACCCTGACACTATCGGCCTGGCTGGCGGCGCTGGCCATGCTGGCGGCCCTGGCGATCAGCCAGCCGTGGGCAGCGCTGGCGGGCTTCGCGCTGGTCGGCCTGGGCTTTTCGAACATCGTGCCGGTGTTGTTCTCGGCCGCCGCCCGGGTGCCCGGCGTACCGGCCGCCAACGGCATCGCCGCCGTGTCGGGTGCGGGCTACCTCGGCTTCATGGTCGGTCCGCCGTTGATCGGCTTCCTGGCCCACCACTGGGGACTGGGCGTGGGCCTGCTGGTGGTGGCGGTATTCGCCGCCCTGGTGGGGGCCTTGGCGCGTCGGGCAATGGCGACAATGGACTGACTTTTCTTCCATATTCCTGCGACGGGCTTTGCAATTCCTTTCAATTGATTACAGCCCGTCGCATGGCGTGCGCATAGTGTTCAAGGCGTCGGTTCGGCACATCCGCCACCACGCAAGGAGAACAAGATGCGTACCTTCATCAAGACTGCCGCGGCGGCCATTCTCGGCGCGTCTGCTCTGCTGCCGCTGGCGGCTTCCGCCCATGATCACGGCCGTCGCGGCCCCGATCGTTACGAGCGCTATGAACGTTATGACCGTTATGACCACCGTTACTACGACCGTGGCCCGCGCGTCGTCGAACGGACGGTGATCTATCGCGAAGTGCCGCCGCCCCGCGTGATGTATCGCGAACCGCGCGTGATCTACCGCGAGCCGGTGTATGTGGCGCCGATGCCGGTCTATGGCCGCCCGGCCATCACCATCGGCGTCAGCGTGCCCCCCATCGTGATTCCACTGCGCTGAACGCGCATTCCGCTGCGCGGCCACCGCCCGCGCAGCGGCGCTTTCGATGCCCCGAGTGCCTGTGAGCCCTCGGGGCATCGTCGTTTCTGGCATGCCCTTTTCGCGTTCGGCCAACCACGGCCGGCAAAGCGGCCGTTCTGCCTGCAAGGCTTGCCGCACACGGCGGCAGAAGCCGCACACCGGGCGGCAGCATTTGCCGCCCACCCCGACGGCATGCCGGCAAGCCCCCCTCAAACGCGCGAAAAGCACTGTTTTTCAAGGCTATTTCTGTTTGGCGCACAAACTGGCCCACCCCTTGCAATAGAGGGACTGAGCTGAACGCTTCCGGCGGGTATGCCGGGGGCGGCTCTGGGGATTTCCTCCAGAAAGTTCGGCCGGACCGTTCAAATGCACTACTCGGAGGAAATTGGCCATGGCCATGACCATCAACACGAATGTGGCATCGTTAAATGCCCAACGTAACCTGACGACGTCGCAGAGTTCGTTGTCAACGTCCCTGCAACGCCTCTCGTCGGGGTTGCGTATCAACAGTGCCAAGGATGACGCCGCAGGTCTGGCGATCTCCGAACGCATGACCACGCAAGTGCGGGGCCTGACGCAGGCCATCCGCAATGCCAACGACGGTGTGTCGCTGGCCCAGACGGCCGAAGGCGCGCTCGGTGAGATCGGCAACGATCTGCAACGTATCCGCGAACTGGCGGTGCAGGCTTCCAACGGCACCAACACGCAAAGCGACCGCGACGCCCTGCAGGCTGAAGTCGCCCAGCTGCAAGCTGAAATCCAACGCGTGGCTGAACAGACCAGCTTCAACGGCAACAAGCTGCTCGATGGTTCCTTTACCGGCGTGCAGTTCCAGATCGGCGCCAACGCCGGTGAAACGATCGGCATCGGTTCGATCATGAACGCGCAGACCGCCGCCCTGGGTGGCTCGCTGACGCGTTACACCTCGACCATCGCCAACACGACGCTGACCGGTTATGGCACGGCCATCCCCGCCGCCGGCGTGACGATCAACGGCATCGACATCGGCAAGGTCGACCCGGCATCGAATGCGCAGGAACGCGCAGCGCAGATGACCGAAGCGATCAACCGCGTGTCGTCGCAGACGGGTGTGGGTGCGTCCTACGACAAGACCACCGGCCAGATCACGCTGAGTTCGAATGGTGCCATCGCCATCGCCGGTACCACCAACGACGCTACCGTGTCAGGCTGGCCCAACAACGCCACCACCGGCACGTCGACCACCACCACCGGTATCGCGGCGCTGACGGTCGATTCCTTCACCAACGCGCAGATGACGATCTCGCAGATCGACAACGCGCTGAAGGATGTGAGCGAAGCACGCGCCAACCTGGGTGCCATCCAGAACCGTTTTACCTCGACCGTCGCCAACTTGCAGACGACGACCGAGAACCTGTCGGCCGCCAAGGGGCGCATCACCGACGCGGACTTCGCGTCGGAAACCGCCAACCTGTCGCGCTCGCAGATCCTCCAACAAGCCGGCACCGCGATGCTGGCGCAAGCAAATGCCCTGCCGCAGCAAGTCTTGAAGCTGCTGCAGAGCTAACGATAGCCGCAAGGCTGTAAGGCGTTTGAACGGCAACTGGTCCGGCCGCCAAGCGAAGGGCCCGTCGATGGGGACATCGATGGGCCCTCCCGCCCCGCACCGAGCCCCCCGACAGACGCGGCCACTCATGACGAATGGGTGGAACGCCATGACGCTCAGGCGTGATGGCAAGCGAACCAGCCCGGCGCGTGCCCGGTCGGTATCGCCCACATGGCAGGCTTGTCAGGTCATGTACCGCATGTGCGCACGGCGTACATTGCACGCATTTTTATTCCGTCGTCCGGCCACCGCGCCGTGGCGATCGCCCGCATCGCGGGCAACTGGGCCAAGCGCCCACTCATGGAGGCACCGCGTGCCTGCATGAGAACGGCCCACACCGTGGCGGACCCGGGTTATTCCAGCGGGTCGCCGTCAAGCGCCGAACACCAGATTGGGCAGGAACAGGAGCATCTGTGGCCACACGGCCATGATCACCACAAGCGCCAGCACTGCGCCGATGAAGGGCAGCGCCTCACGAGCGTATTCGTCCATTGGGCATTTGAGAATGCCGCATACGGTGAACATCGCCACCCCCACCGGCGGCGTCATCGAACCAAGCGTCACGCACGTCATCATCAGCAACCCGAAGTGAACCAGGTCGATACCGACCGCCGAAACGATCGGCACCAGGATCGGCGTCAGCAGCAGCGTGATGACCGTACTCTCCAGCAAGGTACCCAGCGCGATGATGAAGACGATGATAAGGAACAGCAGCGCATATCTGTTGCTGGTCAGCCCGACCAGGAATTCGGTGGCGGTCTGCGGCACGGATTCGAGCGTGATGACGTAACCGATCATCGAAGACAGCATGATGATCAACATGATCATGCCAACGTCGCGCACGGCTTGGCGCAGGCAATCGAGCAATTTGGCCAGCGTGAGTTCGCGATAGACATACATACCGATCACGATGGCATAGGCCACGGCAAAGGCGCCCGCCTCGGATGGCGTGAAGATGCCGTAGCGGATACCGATGATAAGGAAGATCGGGAACAGCAAGGCCCACTTGCAATCCCACATCTTGACGACGACCTCCCTCATGCTGGGTGGGCGCTCCAGTTCAGCCACATAGCCCCGCCGGCGCGCGATGAAGTACGCGGTGGACATCAGCAGCATGGTCATCAGCACGCCCGGCACGATGCCGGCCACGAACAGCCGGCCGATGGAAACATTGCCGAGAAAACCGTACAGGATCAGCCCAATGCTCGGCGGGATGGTGGCCGTGATGAGAGAGCCGACGGCGATGGCACCAGCCGCGAAACCCTTCGAATAGCCACGCGCCAGCATGGACGGGCCGAGCACGCGCGCCTCCATGGCGGCATCGGCCACCGCCGCACCCGACACGCCCCCCATGAAGGCTGCCAGCAGGATGGCCACGTGCGCCAACCCGCCGCGGATCCAGCCCGTCATGATCGTGGACAGGCGGACCAGCCTCTCGGTGATGCCGGATTCATTCATGAGATGGCCGGCGAACACGAACAAGGGAACCGCCAGGAGCGGAAAGGATTGCGTCGATGAGGCGATCTTCTGCACGGCAATGGATGCCGGCATGGGGCCAAACAAGTAGAAGCCCATGAAGGCCACGCCAATAGCAAATGCCACAGGCATACCAAGGAACATCAGCGCCAGAAACAATAAGGTCAGCGTGCCGCTCATAGTGCGTCTCCATCGCGGCCCTGCACGGCGATCTCGGCGTGTCCGCGCCATACCTGCCAAAGCGAATGCAGCAAGGTGAGGCTCATGAGCGAAGCCGCCACCGGTACCGTCACGGTCACCCAGGCATAGCTGATGCCGACGTCACCCAGCTTGCGCTGCGTATTGAGGAGCGTGAGTTCGGCGCCATACCACACCAGCATGGCCAGAAAACCCAGCATGACGATGTGCCAGAGCACACCCAGTGCGCGCCGCACGGGCAGCGGCAGGCGCTTGACCACCACATCGATCACCACATGGGCCTTGTGCTTGAGAGCGATGTCCGCACCCAACGCACAGGTCCACGCAAAACCCAGTTGGGCGAGATCGACGGATTCGACGATGGGCATGCCCAAGGTTCGCGACGCCGCGCCGACGAGGACCAACGCCGTGGTCGCGGCAAAGCACAGCATCGCCAGCGATTCTTCGACCGTGTACAGAAAGTGTTTCATGAGGGATGACTCGGGGAACGGCCGGGGCACTGCGGCCCCGGCGGGCATCGTCTGACGCTCAGTGCGCGACGACGGCATCGATCTGCTTGCGCAGATCGCCGTAGCCAAACTTGTCATAGACCGCCTTGGAGGCGGCTACGAATGGCGTGACGTCGACGCTGGATATCTTCATACCCTTGGCCTGCATGTCCTTTTCGTACGTCGCCAGTTGGCCGAGCGTGAGCTGCGAAGCATGATCGCCCGCATTGAGCGACTCCTCGCGTACGATGACCTGAAGGTCGGCGGGCAGCTTGTCGAACCACTTGGCCGAACCGACCAACCCGGTCATGAGCTGGATATGGCGCGTCTTGGTGATGTACTTGGCGACTTCGTACAGGCGTGAGCCATAGATGGCCGGCAATTGCGCCTCGACCGCGTCGATGGCCTTCAGTTGCAGGGCGGAATACGACTCGGTCCAGGGCATTGGCGTCGGGGTGGCGCCAAGCGCGCGCACGCTTTCCAGCCATAGCGGAGCCCCCGGGGTGCGCATGCGCACGCCCGCCAGGTCGGTGGGTTTGCTGACCGGCTTGTTGGTTACCAGGTGGCGTTCGCCCTGGTACCAGTTGAACGAAAATACCTGGAAGCCGCCCTTGTCATGCAGCGTCTTGCCCCAAGACTCGAACAGCGGCGAGGCCACGACTTTACGCATGGCGGCGTAGTTGTCGACCAGATAGGGCGCGGTCAGGATGCCGAACTCGCGAGCATAGGGCTCCAGGCGCGCGCCATCGGTGATGAGCGCGATGCCAGCCCCCGCCTTGATCTGTTCGATGATGTCTTCATCGGAGCCAAGCTGCGAAGCCGGGAAGGTCTTGACCTTGATGCGCCCCTTGCTGCGAGCCTCGACATTCTTCTTGAATTCGAGCAGGCCCTTGTACATGGGGTCGTCGGCCACCAGCGCCGTGCTGACATTGAGCAAATAAGTCTGCGCGACCGCCGAATCGGCGGCGATCAGCAGGCCCAGCGAGGCCAGGGTGCTGCATAGCGTACGGATTGTCTTGTTCATGCCACTCCTCCATGGAACCGTTCGCGCACCGTATGCAATCAATGCGCAGGGAACATGTATGGTAGTGGGGCAATGAAACGCGCCGCGCTAAGCACGGCGCCTTTGTGGCGGCCGTTTGACTTCACGCCCCCCTCTCAGAAACAACCGACGCGCTGCGAGAAAAGCGCGAAAGACAGCAGAAGTGAAAGGGAATCCCGCCAGCATGAGCGCCGGCGGGCGCCAAGGCATTCAGCCCTCGGTGGGTTGAAACAGGTCCGGATGGCGCTGCGCGATCTGCGGCAGCGAGGTGAGAATTTCGCGCAGATGCGCACGCATGGCACTGGCCGCCGCCACCGGGTCGCCGGCCTCGATGGCATCGACCACCTGGCGGTGCTGATCGACGATCACCGTCACCGGCGTGGCGTCGTCGATGCTCAGGTAACGCACGCGATCCATCTGGGCCTTGACGCTCTCGATGATGCGCCAGGCGTGATCGCGCTGCACGGCGCTGGCCAGCTTCTTGTGGAAGGCTTCATCCAGCGCCATCAACGTGGCGATGTCGTGCGGCGGCACGGCGGCCTGCTGATCCAGCACGTCGCGCAGTTCGGCCACCAGTTCCGGCGTGGCACGGGCGGCGACTTCTTCGACGATGGCCACTTCGATCACTTCGCGCACGAAGCGCGCATCCATGACGTCTTCAATCGAGATCTTGACCACGAAGGTACCGCGCTGGGGCAGCACTTCGACCAGGCGTTCTTCGGCCAGCTTGATGAAGGCCTCGCGCACCGGCTGGCGGCTCACCGCGTAGAGCTTGCTCAGTTCGGTTTCTGACAGCGCCTGGCCGGGTTTGAAATCGGCACGAATGATGGCGTCGCGCAGGTGGCGGTGCAGTTGTGCGCCGATGGACACCGGTTCGCGATAGCGGAATACGGCCGGGCCGTCCACGTTGGCTTTGGCTCTGGGCACGAAAATGCCTTCAACATAAGTGATCGATGCACGTAAAGTACCATACAAGAAGCCCAAATGCCCGCGCAGTGGCGAAAGGTCCACCCCGCCCCACAAGGGCCCGCCGGGGCGGTACGGGGTGCTGGCGGGGCGTATCATGGCGGGCGGTCTTACGACCGCGGCCCGATTTTCGAGGCGGGCCGCATCCAGGGGCTGGCCAATACGGCCTCGATCCCCCTTACAAGAACAGGCCACGCCCAGGCGCGGCCACAGGCAAGGGCTATTGCATGACCGAACTACCGTTCCACATCGATCTGAAGAACAAGGTCGCAGCCGTCACCGGCGGCAGCGGCGTGCTCGGCGCCGAAATGTGCCGGGCGCTGGCCGCCTGCGGCGCCAAGGTCGCCATCCTCGGCCGCGACATGGGCAAGGCCGAAGCCCTGGCGGCCGAAATCGAGCACGCCGGCGGCATTGCGCAGGGCGTCAGTTGCAACGTGCTGGACCGCGCCTCGATCGAAGCGGCAGCGGCGCATATCGCCGCCACCTTCGGCCCCTGTGACATCCTGATCAACGGTGCCGGCGGCAACAACCCGAAGGGCGTGACCGGCCAGCGCTTCTTCGACCCCGACACGGCCAGCGCCGACAACACCAGCTTCTTCGAACTGGACATGAGCGGCTTCGAGTTCGTCTTCGATCTCAACCTGATGGGCACCATCCTGCCCAGCCAGGTCTTCGGCAAGCAGATGGTCGGCCGCGCCGGCTGCTCGATCATCAACATTGCCTCGATGGCCTCGTTCCGGCCGCTCACGCAGGTCGCTGCCTATAGTGGAGCAAAGGCGGCGGTGGCCAACTTCACGCAATGGCTGGCGACGCACTTCGCGCAGCAGGGCATCCGCGTGAACGCCCTGGCGCCCGGCTTTTTCATTACCGAGCAGAACCGCAAGATGATGATCAACGCCGATGGCAGCTACACCGAACGGGCCCAGCGCGTGATCAACCAGACGCCGATGGCGCGCTTCGGCGAAGCCGAGGAATTGCTCGGCGCCCTGCTATGGCTGGTGTCGCCCAAAGGCGCGAGCTATGTGACGGGCAGCGTGGTGGCGGTGGATGGCGGGTATTCCACCTACAGTGGAGTTTAAGAATTTACACATTCTTGTCGGAATGCGACCAGTAACAGTTGATCTCAACCTGTAAGACAAGGGTTGCGTGGGATACAATTTTTGGTCTGACATCTTGACGCGAGCATTGATTCGCCTTTTGGAGACAGGTTATGGCTAAAGCCTTCATGGACGAGAATTTCCTTCTCGAAACCCCCACCGCACAGAAGCTCTACCACGAGTACGCGGCGCCGCAACCCATCATCGACTACCACTGCCACCTGCCGCCGGCAGAAATCGCGCAGAACAAGTCGTTCCGTAACATCACGGAAATCTGGCTGGGCGGCGACCACTACAAGTGGCGCTTCATGCGCTCTTCGGGCGTGACCGAGGATTTCATCACCGGCAACCAGCCCGATCAGGCCAAGTTCCGCAAGTTCTGCGAAGTGCTGCCGATGGGCGTGGGCAACCCGCTCTACCACTGGAGCCACCTCGAACTGCAACGCTACTTCGGCACCCGTACGCTGGTTTCCAGCGCCACGGCCGATGAGCTGTGGGAAGTCTGCAACGCCCAGATCGGCAAGCCCGAACTGTCGGCGCGCGGCCTGATGGAACGTTCCAACGTCAAGGCGGTGTGCACCACCGACGACCCGGTCGACGATCTGGCCAACCACAAGGCGATCGCCGCCGAGGGCTTTGGTGTCAAGGTGCTGCCGACTTTCCGTCCGGACAAGTCGTTCAACATCGACCGCGCCGGCTTCCAGGACTACATCCGCCGCCTGTCCGCCGTGTCGGGCGTGGCGATCGATGATTTCCCCGGCCTGCTCAAGGCACTGGATGCTCGCCTGGACTACTTCGCCGCCCATGGCTGCAAGCTGTCCGATCATGCCATCGACGTGGCGTTCTTCGCCCCGGCATCCGAATCCGAACTGACCACGATCCTGGCCCGCGCCATGAGCAACGAGGCCGTGTCGAAGGAAGAAGCCGACCAGTTCAAGACCGCCGTCATGCTGCACCTGGGCCGCGAATACGCACGCCGCGGCTGGGCCATGCAACTGCACATCGGTGCGCAGCGCAACAACAACACGCGCATGTTCAAGCACCTGGGCGCCGATACCGGCTGGGATTCGATCGCCGACGATCTGATCTCGGCCAAGATCGCCCGCTTCCTGGACACCCTGGATGGCGACGATCTGCTGCCGAAGACGATCCTGTACTGCCTGAACCCGATCCACAACGAAGTGCTGGCGACCATGATCGGCAACTACCAGGACGGTAAGGTCGTGGGCAAGATGCAGTTCGGTTCCGGCTGGTGGTTCAACGACCAGAAGGACGGCATGATCCGCCAGATCACCGCCCTGTCGCAGTTGGGCAACCTGGGGGCCTTCGTCGGCATGCTGACCGACTCGCGCAGCTTCCTGTCGTACACCCGTCACGAATACTTCCGCCGCATCCTGTGCAACATGATCGGTGGCTGGGTCGAGAACGGCGAATACCCGCAAGACTGGGCGCAGCTCAAGAAGATCGTCGAAGGCATTTGCTACGGCAACGCCGAACGCTACTTCCAGCTCGGCTGATCCCACCGGCGATAGCCGGCGGAATAACAAACGGCGCGAAAGCGCCGTTTGTTATTTCCCAACCGGATGTCAGAAAAGGTCATGCAAACACCCCGCGAGGGGTCGCAAAGCCTTACAATATCAGTTGTTTCCGTACGCCTTGCCAATCGGCGTACCGGCGAGTTCTTCCCTCTACACCCCGGCTGCGGGGTCGAATACAGGCCTGTTCGCCTCGATTGGTGTCGCTCCGAGCGGCAGGCCGCCGCTGGAGTTCCAACTGCATGACATCCGAGGTTTCGTTTGCCAGTTTGCAACTGGCAGAACCCTTTCTGCGCGCTATCGCCGACGCCGGCTATGAGCGCCCCACTCCGATCCAATCGCAGGCCATCCCCCTCGTACTGAACGGCGGCGATCTGCTGGCCACCGCCCAGACCGGCACCGGCAAGACGGCCGGCTTCACCCTCCCCGTGCTGCAGCGCCTCAACGGCCAGGCACGCACCAACAAACCCGGCCGCCCGCGCTGCCTGATCCTGACGCCGACGCGCGAGCTGGCCGCTCAGGTCGAAGAGTCCGTCCGCATCTATGGCAAGTACGTGCCTATCACCTCGATGGTGATGTTCGGTGGCGTCAATATCACGCCGCAGATCAGTGCCCTGCGCAAACCCGTAGACATTCTGGTCGCCACGCCGGGCCGCCTGCTGGATCACGTCGGGCAGAAGACGCTGGACCTGTCGGGCGTGGAAATCCTCGTTCTCGACGAAGCCGACCGCATGCTCGACATGGGCTTCATCCGCGACATCCGCAAGATCCTGGCGCTGTTGCCCGCCAAGCGCCAGAACCTGTTGTTCTCGGCCACCTTCTCGGACGAAATCCGCACCCTCGCCGACGGCCTGTTGAATGAGCCGGGCCGCGTCGACGTGGCCCGCCGCAACACGGCCTCGGAACTCGTGCAGCAATCGGTGCACCTGATCGGCCAAAAGCAGAAGCGCGAATTGCTCGCCCACTTGGTCAAGAAGCACGACTGGCGCCAGGTGCTGGTATTCACGCGCACCAAGCATGGCGCCAACCGACTGGCCGAATACCTCGACAAGCAAGGCATTCCCTCGGCGGCCATCCATGGCAACAAGAGCCAGAATGCCCGCACGCGCGCGCTGTCCGAATTCAAGGACGGTAGCCTGCCGGTGCTGGTGGCGACCGACATCGCGGCGCGCGGTCTCGATATCGATCAACTGCCGCAGGTGGTGAACTTCGAACTGCCCAATGTCGCCGAAGACTATGTGCACCGCATCGGTCGTACGGGCCGCGCAGGCAGCGCCGGCGCCGCCGTATCGCTGGTGGACGCCGAGGAACTGAAGCTGCTGGGGGCCATCGAACGACTCATCAAGCGGCCGATCGAGCGCGTGGCGGTGAGTGATTTCGTCCCCTCACCGGTGAATGACGCGCCAGCGGTTGAGCGCAGCAACACGCACCGCAACGCACCACCGCGCAACCAGAATCGCGGCTCCGGCGACGCCGCCGCAGCACAGCGCCGGCGTCCCAGACGTCATCGCGGCGGGCAATCTGGTTCTGCATCGCAACAAAAGGGACAAAGCTGACAAACACGTCAATTGTGAATCGGTGTGACACGGGATCAGGGGTCTGATCCCCCTCTCTTGTAAGGGCTTCTTAATATGAGAAAAGCCTGACACCGCGAAAGAATTCGGCACCTATACTGAGTAATCGATAGGTGCCGTTTTCATATTCATTTTGCATTATTGCAGCGCACCAGAAGCTTTTTCTATTTCTGAATAAGTGCATGTAATGCCTTGATTTTATTGGGATGGCAGGCTTCAATTTGCGCTAAGTCAAACATTAGAGGGTCTTCAAGCGCATACTTCTTTCAACAGCGCGAGCCTGGCCCCACAAGGGCCTAACGCGCACTGCCCTACCGGGGCATTCGGACTTCAAATAGCCGTAGGAGGCAATCATGTCGGAACGCGACCAAATCGCTCAAGCCACTGGCACAACAGCAGAACCGTGGCGTGGGTTCAAAGGCGCCGAATGGAAAACGTCCATCGACGTCCGTGATTTCATCCAAGCGAACATTACGCCGTACGAAGGCGACGCCAGTTTCCTGGCCCCCGCTACGCCTCGCACTACGGCCATCTGGAACAAGCTGTCCGAACTGTTCGTTCAAGAACGTGAGCGCGGCGTGCTCGACGTCTCGCAAATTCCCTCGTCCATCACCGCTCACGACGCTGGCTACATCGACAAAGCCAACGAAGTGATCGTCGGCCTGCAGACCGATGCCCCGCTGAAGCGCGCCATTTTCCCGAACGGCGGCTGGCGCATGGTGGAAACCAGCCTGAAGGCGTTCAACTTCCCGGTTGATCCCAAGAACCGCGAAATCTTCACCAAGTACCGCAAGACCCACAACGACGGCGTCTTCGATGCTTACCCGCTGGACGTCCGCAAGGCTCGCAGCTCGCACATCGTTACCGGCCTGCCCGATGCCTATGGCCGTGGCCGCATCATCGGCGACTATCGCCGCGTGGCGCTGTACGGCGTGGATGCGCTGATCAAGTTCAAGAAGGCTGAAAAGGCTTCGATCGATCACGCTCACTCGACCGACGAAATCATCCGCGACCGCGAAGAACTGTCCGAACAAGCCAAGGCGCTGACCGAGCTGAAGGAAATGGCCGCCAAGTACGGCTTCGACATTTCCCGTCCGGCCGCTACCGCCAAGGAAGCCGTGCAATGGCTGTACTTCGGCTACCTGGCCGCCGTCAAGGAACAAAACGGCGCAGCCATGTCGCTGGGCCGTACCTCGACCTTCCTGGATGTGTACTTCGAACGTGACCTGAAGGAAGGCACGCTGAACGAAGCCCAAGCCCAGGAAATCATCGACGACTTCATCATCAAGCTGCGTATCGTCCGCTTCCTGCGCACGCCGGAATACGACGCACTGTTCTCGGGCGACCCGACCTGGGTGACCGAATCCATCGGTGGCGTGGCCGCCGACGGCCGTCCGCTGGTCACCAAGAACAGCTTCCGTTACCTGCAGACCCTGTACAACCTGGGGCCGGCACCGGAACCCAACATGACCGTGTTCTGGTCGCCGAAGCTGCCGGAAGGCTTCAAGAAGTTCTGCGCCAAGGTTTCGATCGACACCAGCGCCGTCCAGTACGAATCCGACGAACTGATGCGTCCGGCCTGGGGTGACGACACCGCCATCGCCTGCTGCGTGTCCGCCATGCGCGTGGGCAAGCAAATGCAACTGTTCGGCGCTCGTGTGAACCTCGCCAAGTGCATGCTGTACGCAATCAACGGCGGCCGTGACGAAGTGTCCGGCGATCAGGTCATGGATCCGTTCGACGGCGTCAAGGGCGACTACCTTGAATTCGACGACGTGATGGCCAAGTTCGACCACGCCATGGAATGGCTGGCCCGCACGTACGTGAATGCGATGAACGTCATCCATTACATGCACGACAAGTACGCTTACGAGCGTATCGAAATGGCGCTGCACGATTACAACCCGCTGCGCACGATGGCCTTCGGTATCGCCGGCCTGTCGGTGGTGGCTGATTCGCTGTCCGCCATCAAGTTCGGCAAGGTCAAGGTCGTTCGCGACGAATCCGGCCTGATCACCGACTACGCGATCGAAGGCGATTTCCCGAAGTTCGGCAACAACGACGACCGCGTCGACCAATACGCGGTGTGGCTGACCGAAACGTTCATGAACAAGCTGCGCAAGCACCGGACCTACCGCGACGCGATGCACACCCAATCGGTGCTGACCATCACGTCGAACGTGGTCTATGGCAAGGCCACCGGCAACACGCCGGACGGCCGCCGCGCTGGCGAACCGTTCGCACCGGGTGCCAACCCGATGCACGGCCGCGACAAGCTGGGCTTCGTGGCGTCGGCGATGTCGGTTGCCAAGCTCCCGTACGAACACTGCCAGGACGGCATCTCGCTGACCTCCAGCATCGTGCCGACGGGTATGGGCGCCAGCGTCGATGACCAGACCACGAACCTCGCCCGTTCGCTGGATGGCTTCTTCGGTACCACCGGCTTCCACGTCAATGTGAACGTGCTCAACCGCGACACGCTGGTGGATGCCATGAACAATCCGGAAAAGTATCCGCAACTGACGATTCGCGTGTCGGGCTACGCGGTCAACTTCATCAAGCTGACCCGCGAGCAGCAAATGGATGTGATCAGCCGTACGTTCCACGGCGAGCTCTGATCAGCGCCATCGCTGCATAGCTACTAGCTAGGCATATCCCGGCCCGGGCGCGACGTTGCCCGAGCCGGGATTTTTCTTTATGGCGCCGCCTTGGTCCCTGATGCGTGCGCCACCGGCCAACACGCGGCTTGCGGCATTGCCGCATGCACCGCCCGCGCACACCCGCGGGTAAGATTGGGCGGATAGGTACAAAACGAGACCGACATGACGACACCCCATACTGAAAAGCGCCGTCTGCAAGGCAGCCGATTCGAGCTCCGCACCGAATCGAACGACGATCTGAACGACGATCAGGTCAATGAATTCGCGCAGGAAGGCCGTTGGGGCTTCCTGCACTCCGAAGAAACCGGATCGGCGGTCGACGGCCCGGGCATCCGCGTGGTGTTCTGGACCACCGGCTGCGAATTCCGTTGCCAGTATTGCCACAACCCGGACACCTGGAAGCTCAAGAACGGTCGCCTGGTGGCGGCCGACGACATCCTCGAGGAACTGTCCAAGTACAAGGATTACCTGAAGTTCTCCGGCGGCGGCGTGACCGTTTCCGGCGGCGAGCCGCTGGTGCAGGACCGGTTCGTGATGAATATCCTGCGCGGTGCCAAGGCCATGGGTATCCACACTGCCCTGGATACCAACGGCTTCCTGGGCAACAAGCTGTCGGACGCCGAGATCGACGGCATCGATCTGTTCCTCATCGACATCAAAAGCTGGGATCCGGAAACGCACATCCGCGCCACCGCCAAGCCGGTCGAACCGGTATTGGCCTTTGCGCGCCGTCTGGCTGAACGCAAACGCCCGATATGGGTGCGCTTCGTCCTGGTGCCGGGGCTGACCGACGCCGAAGACAACATCGAAGGCGTAGCCCGCTTTGCAGCATCGCTGGGCAATGTGGAACGCGCCGAAGTCCTGCCCTTCCACCAACTGGGCAAATTCAAGTGGGAACAGATGGGCATGAAGTACCAGCTCACCGACTGCCCGACGCCGACGCCGGAACAGACGCTCAAAGCCCGTGCGATCTTCCGCAAGCACGGCCTGTACTGCCCGGAATAACCGAGCACCCCTCGCCCAAAATGAAAAGCCGTACCTGCCAGGCAGGTACGGCTTTTTTGTTGGGACGAGGGGCTGAGCTAGTTCGTAGACTGAGCCACCCCTTGAGCAAGGCATCCTGGCCGCGCTATTCCTGCCACCCCCGCCATCCCCGCTATTCCTTCGCCGACGTACCGATGCGACGGTCGAACCAGGCGTCGAGCATGCGCTTTTCGTAGAACAGCGGATCGCCGTCGGTGCGCGATGCCGCATCCGTCAGGTAATCCGGGTTCGTGACGAGTTCCTCGCCTTCGGCGAAGACTCTGCCGTTTTCGCTGATCTGGTATTTGAGCTTGATGCGTGGCGGCGTCACCGCCCCCATCACGCGCACGCCCTGCGGGCGCAGCGGGTTGATTTCGCCAGCCAGATCGATGTCGAGGACCACGATGGAAAGGGTCTGTGCGCCGCTCAGGCGGGCGCTACCGGCGCTGACCAGATAACGTTCGAAGGCGTTGAGCACCGAGCGGGTCGGTGCTCCGCCACGCGGATCGCCGTCGACGTAGTTCTGCGGATCATTGAACCGAACCTCGACCTGCCCCGCTGCAACGGCCACCGTCGCTCCTGCGGCGGCAATCAATCCCAACACGCTTCGCTTCATGCGGCCGCCTCATGTGTTTGATATTTCACGCATTCCGTTCATTATAGGCAGGCGGTCGGCCCCAACATGCGCCAACAGCCCCAGACGCGGTACACTGCCGCGCAACAACGACAACTACACGGCATTTTCATGACACTGCCACTCGACGAGAGATTCTCCACCACGCTGCATGGCCTCGCCCACCTGTGGCGGTTGGAGCTGGATCGCCGGCTGAAGGATTTCGGCCTGGGCCGCGCCGGCTGGCAGGCCATCAGCGCCATCGCCCGCGCCCCCGAACCCATGTCGCAGATCGAGGTGTCGAACCTGCTGGGCGTTGAAGGCGCCACCATGGTCAGCACGCTGGATCGCCTGGAAGGCGCCGGCTTCGTCAAGCGCATTCCTTCGCCGACCGACCGCCGCGTCAAGCACGTGGCCCTCACCGATGCCGGCCA
The DNA here is from genome assembly GCA_047605765.1 of Rhodocyclaceae bacterium. Classification (GTDB taxonomy): domain Bacteria; phylum Pseudomonadota; class Gammaproteobacteria; order Burkholderiales; family Rhodocyclaceae; genus JBGVSA01. The sequence continues at coordinate 47,787 of JASGFB010000002.1, read as the reverse complement.
GGCACTATACGGCGAGCTCAAGACGATCGCCGCGCAATACCGCCAGGAATTGCTGGCGGATGTCTCCGAGGACGATCTCGAACTCGTCACGCGCGTCCTCGAACGCCTCAAGAACACCATCGAGCGGCCCCACCGCTGATCCCTCGCCGGCCGGGCACCCTCCGCCCGCCGGCCACTGTCCGCACGATCCCCAAAGCCGTACGCGCGCCCTTGGCGCCGCACCGATTGCGTGCAATCGGCCGGCGGAATGCATACAAAATCGCGCACCCTGCATCCGCAAGACATTGATTCCAAAAGAATGACTCAAGCCATCACGCGCATGGCATAGCCGTTGCTCTGACAGCCCCGGACACACCGATGGGGCATGCAATGATGGCCAACGACGCACCTGTAAGCCGCGCAGCGGATCTTGAACTGGTCAAACTGACCAAGCGCTATGGCGGCACGACGACCGCCGTCGACGCCATCGACCTGCGCATCAAGGCAGGCAGCTATTGCTGCCTGCTGGGGCCTTCCGGCTGTGGCAAGACCTCGACCCTGCGCATGATCGCCGGGCACGAAACAGTCACCGATGGCGACATCCTGCTAGGGCCGCGCAACATCACCAACCTGCCCTCGGCGCAGCGCGGCACCGCCATGATGTTCCAGAGCTACGCCCTGTTCCCGCATCTGTCGGCACTGGACAACGTCGCCTTCAGCCTCAAGATGCGCGGCGTAGACAAATCCACACGTCATGCCCGTGCGCGCCAACTGCTGGCGCTGGTCGACATGACCCAGTATGCCGAGCGCAAGCCGGCGCAGCTCTCCGGCGGTCAGCAGCAGCGCGTGGCGCTGGCGCGCGCCTTGATCATCGAACCGCGCGTACTCCTGCTCGACGAACCGCTGTCGGCGCTTGACCCCTTTCTGCGCATCCGCATGCGTGCCGAACTCAAGCGTTGGCAACTCGATCTGGGTTTCACGTTCATCCACGTCACTCACTCGCAAGAAGAAGCGATGGCGCTGTCCGACCAGGTGGTGGTGATGAACCACGGGCGCATCGAACAGGTCGGCACGCCGCACGACATCTTCAACACCCCCGCGACGGAATTCGTGGCGCGCTTCCTGGGCGGCCACAACGTTATCGACCTCGACGGCGACAAGATCGCCCTGCGCGCCGATCGCACGCGTATCGCACGCACCCGCGAGGCGGCCAGCCACGTGCTCGAAGCGCAGGTGCGCGCCGTCGAATACCAGGGCACTTACGTACAGCTGGCACTGGAGAACGCCCACGTGCCCGACCTGACGGCCAATGTGCCGGAAGCCGATTACTACGCCTCGCCCATCGTTCCGGGCGAAGCGGTGTACGTGTCATGGAACGCGGCCGATGCACATCGCCTGGCCGCGTAATCCCGGCACGCCCCCGATCACCTGCGCCGGCGCGGGGCCGGCATCTCAACGACCATCCATCCGGAGATGAAGATGACTGAAGTGAAGAAGGAAGACCAGAGCGAACCGGTCAACGGGGCACGCCGCACGCTGCTCAAGGGGGCGGTCGCCACCGCCGCCATCACGGGCTTCCCCTACGTCAAGGCGCAGGAAAAGATCGTCCTCCGCTACCTGGGCACGGCGGTGAACCAGGACAAGGCCATCGCCGAGAAATTCAAGGCCGACACCGGCATTGAGATCCAGTACATCCCGGTCACCACCGATGATGTCAGCAAGCGCGCCGTCACCGCGCCGAATTCGTTCGACCTGCTCGACACCGAGTACTTTTCGCTCAAGAAGATCGTCCCCACCGGCAACATCAAGGGGATCGACGCGCGCCGCGTGAAGAACTTCGACAAGATCACGACCCTCTTCACGCGCGGCGAAGTGGCCGGCAAGAAGGTGGGCGATCAGGGCACCGCCCCCAAGAAGGTCATGTTCCTGGAAGGCGAAAAATCGAAGGTGTTCGCCAAGTCGCCGTCGCAATTCGTGACGCTGATCCCGACCACCTACAACGCCGACACGCTGGGCATCCGCCCCGACCTCATCAAGCGTCCCATCAATTCGTGGGCCGAGCTGCTCAACCCGCAATTCAAGGGCAAGGCGGCAATCCTCAACATTCCGTCCATCGGCATCATGGACGCGGCCATGGTGGTCGAGGCCATGGGTCTCTACAAGTACCCGGACAAGGGGAACATGACCAAGAAGGAAATCGATCTGACCATCAAGACGCTCATCGAAGCGAAAAAGAATGGTCAGTTTCGCGCCCTGTGGAAAGACTTCAACGAGAGCGTGAACCTCATGTCCTCGGGCGAAGTGGTAATCCAGTCGATGTGGTCGCCCGCCGTCACCAAGGTGCGCTCGCAGGGTGTGGCCTGCGTCTTCCAGCCGCTCAAGGAAGGCTATCGCGCGTGGGCGTCGGGTTTCGGTCTGCCCGCCACGCTGCAAGGCAGGAAGCTCGATGCGGCCTACGAGTTCATCAACTGGTTCCTCGATGGCTGGGCCGGCGCCTACCTCAATCGCCAGGGCTATTACTCGGCCGTGCTGGAGACCGCCAAGTCGCACATGGAAGCCTATGAGTGGGCGTACTGGATGGAAGGCAAGGCCGCCGCCAAGGACATCAAGGCCCCCGACGGCACCGTGATCGAAAAGGCCGGCACCGTGCGTGACGGTGGCTCGTACGAACAGCGCATGGGCGCCATCGCCTGCTGGAACGCGGTGATGGACGAGAACGCCTACATGGTCCAGAAGTGGAACGAGTTCGTCGCCGCCTGAGCGGTGTGATGTCGATGTAACCGGGGTGGCGCCCACCGGCGCCGCCCCTCCGCAACAAAAGGCCCTGCACCATGATGAACGAACCCGTTGCCGTGTCCGCCCCGATCCGCACGCCGCTGCGTGCGCGTGCCGCACCGGCGTGGTTACAGGCTGGCCCGTTCGCCGCCGTGTTCGCGGTGTTCTTCATCGTGCCCTTGCTGCTGGTCATCGCGGTGAGCTTCTGGGATGCCACCGAATACGAACTCATCCCGGCCTTCACCGGCAAGAATTACGTCAGCATATTCGATGGCTGCAGCAACACCGCCGAGATGTGCGTGACCTTCAAGACCTACCTGTCCACCCTCACCTACTGCGCGCTGACCTGGTTGTTCACGCTGGTGATCGGCTTCACGGTGGCCTACTTCCTGGCCTTTCACGTGCGCACGACCACCATGCAGACGCTGCTGTTCGTGCTATGCACGATCCCGTTCTGGACGTCCAACGTCATCCGCATGATTTCGTGGGTGCCGCTGCTCGGGCGCAACGGCGTGGTCAATCAGTTCCTGCAATCCACCGGGCTCGTACAGCAGCCAGTGGAATGGCTGCTGTACTCGCCGTTCTCGGTGGTGCTGGCCTTCGTGCACCTGTTCACCTTCTTCATGATCGTGCCGATCTTCAACTCGATGATGCGCATCGACCGCGCACTGCTGGAGGCCGCCCGCGACAGCGGCGCCAACGCGTGGCAGGCGCTGTGGAACGTGGTGGTGCCCTTGTCGCGCACCGGCATCATCATCGGCTCGATCTTCGTCATCACCATCGTGATGGGCGACTTCGTCACCATCGGGGTGATGGGCGGCCAGCAGATCGCTTCGGTGGGCAAGATCATCCAGGTGCAGACCTCGTATCTGCAATTCCCCATGGCCGCCGCCAACGCCGTGATCCTGCTGGCGGTGGTGCTGATGATCATCTGGGCCCTGACGCGCCTGGTCGATCTGCGCAAGGAGCTGTGACATGAAAGAACACCGTAGCTTCAGCTTCTATGCCCTGGCCCTGTTCTTCACCCTCTTCGTGCTGTTTCTCTATGGGCCGGTGATCTGTATTTTCGTGCTCAGCCTGCAGGGGCCGGAGGGTGGCCTGGTGTTCCCCATGCGCGGCTGGTCGCTGCATTGGTTCTATAAGCTGTTCGAAGGCGTCGGCGTTGTCGACATCGGCGCCGCGTTCTGGCGTTCGCTCAAGCTCGGCATCGCGGTGACGGCGCTCACGGTACTGCTGGCAGTATCCGCCAGCCTGGCCTTTCGCAAAGGCATGCGTGGCGCCACGGTGCTGTTCTTCGTCACGGTGGCCAGCCTGATCATGCCTTCGATCGTCGTCTCGCTTGGCGTCGGACTGGAGTTCCGCCTGCTCGACACCGCCCTCAAGGCCCTGTTGGCAGCCTTCGGCTGGGACGAACTGGCCGCCACCTTCAATACCACCATGGGCTTGTACACCTCGGCCCTGGGTGCGCAACTGACCTGGACCCTGCCCTTCGGCCTGCTGGTGATGTTCGCCGTCTTCAATCGCTTCAATCCGGCCTATGAAGAAGCCGCACGTGACCTGGGCGCGACGCCCTGGCAGACCTTCCGCCACGTCGTGCTGCCCCTGATCGGCCCATCGGTGGTCGGCGTCGGCATGTTCGGCTTCACCTTGTCGTGGGACGAAATCGCACGGTCCTCGCAGGCCATCGGCGATCTCAACACCCTGCCGCTGGAACTCCAAGGGCTGACCACCACGGCTACCACGCCAGTGATCTACGCGCTGGGCACCATGACGACTCTGGTGTCCTTCATCGTCATGGGCGTGGCCATCGGCGCCATGGCCTGGCTGGCACGGCGACGCCAGGGCGCCTGAGCATGGACATGCGCACGCCGCCCCTGTCCGACACCGGCATCTACGAACAGATCGTCGACGCCATCCTCGCCCATCGCCTACCGCCGGGCATGCGGCTGACCGAAGAGAAGCTCGGCCAGGCCTTTGGCGTATCGCGCACGCGCATCCGCCAGGTACTGGTGCGACTGGCCAGCGAACAGCTCGTCACGCTCACACCCAATCGCGGCGCGGCGGTAGCAAGCCCGACCATGACCGAGGCGCGCGAAGTGTTCGATGCCCGTCGCCTGGTCGAAGTCCCGCTGTGCGAGGCCTACATGCGGCGCGCACGCGCCGAGGATCATGCCGCGCTGGCGGCATTGATCGAACAGGAGCGCGCCGCGCATGCCGCCGGTGAGCGCCGCTCGGCCATCCGGCTGTCGGGGCAGTTTCACCTGGAGATGGCCGGGCGCGCCGGCAACGCCACGCTCGAAAAGATGCTGCGCGAACTGGTGTCGCGCACCTCGCTGATCCTGATGGCCTTCAGCCCGCAAGGCGCCTATGGCTGCGGCTGTACCGAGCATCATTCGCTGCTGTCGGCGATGACCAGCGGCGATAGCGCCACGGCACGCCGCCTGATGCGCCGCCATCTCACACACATTGAGAACATGCTCGACTTCACACCCTCCACCGAGGCCGAAAACGACTTCGGCGTACTGCTGGGGTTGCAAGCGTGAGCACGCCACGCGTCCTGATCATCAATCCCAATACCACGGCAAGCGTCACCGATAGGCTGACGCGCCACGCACGCGAGGCGCTACCGGGTGCCCACGTCGATGCCGCGACAGCGCATTTCGGCGCACGCTACATCGCCTCCGAGGCGGCCTATACGGTCGCGGCCCATGCCGTACTCGACACCTGGGCCGCCCATGCCCACGAGGATCATGACGCGGTGCTGATCGGCTGTTTCGGCGATCCGGGCCTGACGGCGCTCGAAGAGCTCTGCCCGGCGCACGTCGTGGGCCTGGCGACGGCCTCGATGCGTGCGGCAGCCGGCCACGGGCGCTTTGCCGTCGTCACAGGGGGTGCGCGCTGGCAGCCGATGCTCGAACGCCTGTCTCAGGCGCACGGCCTCGCCACGGCCCTGGCGGGCATCGAGATCCTGCCGCAATCGGGGTTGGATCTGCAGGCCGGCGGCGATCGCGCGCTCACCCACGTGCGCACGGCCTGCGAACGGGCCGCAGCACGCTGGCAAGTGGATGCCATTCTGGTAGGCGGGGCCGCCTTGGCCGGCTGGGGCGATCGCCTGGCGCCACACTTTGACCTGCCGGTGCTCGATAGCGTCAGCGCCGGCATGGCCGCACTGCGCGAAGTGTGTACGCAGGCACGCCCCCAGCGGGTGGGGCCGGACGGGGCCGCCTATGTGGGCATCTCACCCGCCCTGGTGGCGTGCATGCAGATGGGTTGATGCCTTACTGCCACATCTTGCGCATGCGCGCGGCGATGTCGATGAAGGCCTGTGTCGGCGGCGTAGCCGGCGTGTTCAGCGCAGGCGGTGTCGCCACCGGCCAGGCACGCGCTTCGAACAGGGGCACCAGCGCGGCGGGAATAAATCGCGTGCAGGTGGCATACACATGGCGATCACCCTGGCTGGCCTGGCCGTGCACATAGAAACGCTGCGGCGTGAGGATCTGCAGTTGATCTTTGGCGCGCGTCATCGCTACGTACAGCAGGCGGCGCTCTTCTTCGATCTCATCAGTGCTGCCGGTCGCCATGTCGGAAGGAATGCATCCGTCCACCGCGTTGAGCAGATAGACACTGTCCCACTCTTGCCCCTTGGCCGAGTGGATGGTCGACAGGATGAGGTAGTCCTCGTCGAGCAACGGCGCGCCGGATTCATCGCTGGTGGCATCGGGCGGATCGAGCGTGAGTTCCGATAGAAAGCGCTCACGCGTGGCGTAGCCGGCGGCGATCTTTTCCATCTGCAGCAGATCGGCCGCGCGCACTTCGGCATCCTCGTGCTTGCGTTCGAGCTGTGGCGCGTACCAGCGCCGCACCCATTCGAACTCGGCGGGCCACGACGCATTGCCAGAACGGGCCACCGCCAGCATGTCGCACAAATGCTTCCAGTCATCGGCGGCCAACGGGGGCGGCTTGACGGCGCGCACCACCGCCACCGCGTTGTCGGCCGCCGCGATATCGTCGAGCACTTTGCCGGCCGTTTTGGGTCCGACGCCCGGCAGCAGCAACAGCACGCGGAACCCCGCCACACGGTCGCGCGGATTTTCGATCCAGCGCAGGATCGCCAGCAGATCCTTGACGTGGGCGGCTTCGAGGAATTTGAGCCCGCCAAATTTGACGAAGGGGATGTTGCGGCGCGTCAGCTCGATCTCGAGTTGCGAACTGTGCTGCGCGGCGCGGAACAGCACCGCCTGCCGGGTCAGTTTGACGCCTTCTTCACGGCGCGCCAGCACCTGCTCGACCACGTAGCGCGCCTGGTCGCCTTCGTCACGCACCGTCACCAGGCGCGGCGATTCCGCCAGCGGACGTTCGGTCCATAGGTTCTTGGTGAAGCGCTCGGTCGCCTGGCCAATCACGGCGTTCGACGCATTAAGGATGGCCTGCGTCGAGCGATAGTTGCGCTCCAGGGTCACCACCTGCGCTGGCGGATCGAACTGATCGGGAAAGTCGAGGATGTTGCGCACCGTGGCGCCCCGGAAGGCATAGATCGATTGGGCGTCGTCGCCGACCACGGTGAGCCCGCGTCCATCGGGTTTCATGCCCTTAAGGATCGACGCCTGCAAGCGATTGGTGTCCTGGTATTCGTCGACCAGCACGTGCGAAAAGCGCCCCCCCACGCTGGCAGCCAGCGCCGGTTCGGTCAGCATCTGCGCCCAGTACAGCAGAAGGTCGTCGTAATCGAGCACCGCCTGCTGCTGTTTGGCCCCAACGTACTGGCCGAAGAGCTGACGCAGTTCTTCTTCCCATTCGACGCACCAGGGGTAGCTGTTTTCGAGCACATCGGCCAGCGCGCGCTCGGTATTGACGACCTTCGAATAGATCGCGAGGCAGGTGTTCTTGGCCGGAAAGCGTTTGTCCTTGGCCGACAGGCCCAGGTCATGGCGCGCCAGGTTCATCAGATCCGCCGAGTCTTCGCGGTCGTGAATGGTGAACGACGGGCTCATGCCCAGGTGCTCGGCGTATTCGCGCAGCAGGCGCGCTCCGATACTGTGAAAGGTGCCGGCCCATTCCAGCGCCGATTTGGCCAGACGCGCCTGCGGGCCGTCGAGGGTGCCGACGATGCGCTCTACCCGGCGTGTCATCTCGATCGCTGCCCGGCGCGAAAAGGTCAGCAGCAGAATGCCCCGCGGGTCGACGTTGTGCGCGATCAGGTGCGCCACGCGGTGCGCCAGCGTGTTGGTCTTGCCCGACCCCGCACCGGCGATCACCAGCAAGGGGCCCGTCTCGTGCGTGCCATGGCCGATGCCATAGGTGACGGCCTGCCGTTGCTCGGCGTTGAGCTTGGCGAGATACGACGGCGGTTCAGCGGGGGCAGAAGATGCGGCAGAATTCATCAAACACGGGCGGGCTTTCGATAACTGTATAAAAATACAGGAGCCATCCAGTGCGGGCAATCGGCAAAGTGTGTCTGCCCCCGCCTGCGTCCGGCCCGAGCGCCCGCCCTTTCGTGTTCAACATGGAGAGTCGTCATGAATGCCCCCGCCGCCCCCGTCCGCTGGGCCCCGCAGCCGATCACCCAATGGCTCCGCTGGGCGCCTCACCAATGGTCGCTGCGCATTCCCAGGCCCGATGGTTTCAGTTTCTCGCCCGGCCATTACGCCAAACTCGGTCTGCCGGTCGGCGAAGGGGGCGACATCGTATGGCGGCCTTATTCGATCGTTTCCGCCCCGCACGAAGCGGAGCTGGAATTTCTCATCACGCTGGTGCCGGACGGCCAGTTGACCGCGCCGCTGGCGCGCCTCGAACCCGGCCAGCCGGTGCTGTTCGATCCGCTGGCGCTGGGATTCTTCATCGAAACCCAATTGGCGCCGGGGCGCACCCTGTGGATGCTGGCCACCGGCTCGGGCCTGGGCCCGTATGTATCGATGCTGCGCGAAGGCAGCGTGTTGCAGCGCTATGAACGGCTGATCGTCGTGCACAGCGTGCGCAGCGCAGCAGAGCTGGCCTACGGCGATGAGTTGCGCGCCTGCGCGTCGCGTCACACGGACCAGTTGCGTTACCTGCCGGTGGTGACGCGCGAGGCGGGCGCCAGCGAATTGAATCGCCGCATGCCGGAAATGGTGCAGGACGGCTCGCTGGAATTCGCCGCCGGTGCGGCGCTCGACGCGCGCGAGGCCCGCGTCATGGTCTGCGGCAACCCCGGCTTTACGGCCGATATGCGCGAATTGCTGCGCGAACGGGATTTTCAGCCCTGCCGACGTGGACTCGTCGGCAGCATGCTGTTCGAAAACTACTGGCAATGATCACCCGCGCGGCGCGCGGGCGATGGGGCAGCTTCAGTCGTCGGGCTGCCCCGCCAGCTCGGGGAACAGCACGTCGGTGAAACCGAAGTTGGAAAAATCGGTGATGCGCATCGGATACAGGATGCCGTCCAGGTGATCGCATTCGTGCTGCACCACACGCGCGTGAAAATCGCTCACTTCGCGCTCGATGCGCTGCCCGAACTGATCAAAGCCGCTATAGCGCAGGGATTGGTAACGCGGCACCAGGCCGCGCAGGCCCGGCACCGACAGGCAGCCTTCCCAGCCGTTTTCCATGTCGTCCGACAACGGCTCCAGCACGGGGTTGATGAGGACCGTCTCGGGCACCTCATGGGCGTGCGGATAGCGCTCGTTGTGCGAAAAACCAAAGATCACCAGGCGCAGATCGACGCCGATCTGGGGCGCGGCCAGGCCGGCGCCCGACAGGTGGTGCATGGTGTCGAACATGTCGGCGATCAGCGCATGCAACTCGGGCGTATCGAAACGCTCGATCTCGCGTGCGCGGCGCAACAGCCGTGGATCGCCCATCTTGAGGACTTCGCGGATCATGTCCCTCTCCTCAGCAGGTGGCGCACAGATGCTGCAGCACGTTATGCACCCGGCCGATGATGGCTTCGGTGGTGCTCGCCATGGCGCGCATTTCAATGCCCTGGACGCTGCCGCCCCGCCCGGCCGCTGGATTGACCACCATGGCCAGGGCAGCATAGGGCAGCTCCAACTCCCGTGCCAGCACCGCCTCGGGCATGCCGGTCATGCCCACGATGTCGGCACCGTCGCGCTCGAAGCGGTTGATCTCGGCAATGGTTTCCAGGCGCGGACCTTGCGTCGCGGCGTAGACCGCTCCATCGAAGACCGCTTCGCCAGCAGCCTCGGCCGCAGCCAGCAGGCGCTGGCGCAGGACCTGATCGTACGGATGGGTGAAATCGACATGCACCACCGGCGTCTCACCGCCATCGAAAAAGCTGTTGGGGCGATCCCAGGTGTAATCGATGATCTGGTCGGGCACCACCAGCGCGCCGGGCACTAGGTCGGCGCGGATGCCGCCGACCGAAGCCACCGACACGATGCACTGGGCGCCGGCCTGTTTGAGCGCCCAGATGTTGGCGCGGTAATTGACTTTGTGCGGCGGCACCGTATGGCCGTAGCCGTGGCGCGCCAGGAACACGGCGGGCTGGTCGCACACGCGACCGAACAGGAGCGCCCCGGAGGGTTCGCCGAAAGGCGTGCGCACGACTTCGCGGCGCTCGACAGTCAGGTTGGACAACTTGGACAGACCACTACCGCCAATGATCGCAAGCATAGGAATCCCGGGAAATGAGTCCGCCCATTTTATGCGATGCCATGGCCTGCCGGCGCGGATGCGCCTTGTCACAAAGTTGCGCTGGCTCACCCCCCGCCTTGGCGTGCTAAAATCGAGGGCTTTTTGTAAATCCTCCTGATTTACCTCATAACGCACACCCCCACAACGTTCCTATGACTCGCGCCATCCGCAATATCGCCATCATCGCTCACGTCGACCATGGCAAGACCACGCTGGTTGACCAGCTTCTGCGCCAATCCGGCACCTTCCGCGACAACCAGCAGGTGGCCGAGCGCGTGATGGACAGCGGCGACATCGAGCGCGAGCGTGGCATCACCATCCTGGCCAAGAACTGCGCCATCCAGTACGGCGAGACCCACATCAACATCGTCGACACCCCGGGGCACGCCGACTTCGGCGGTGAAGTCGAGCGCGTGCTGTCGATGGTCGATTCGGTGCTGCTGCTGGTCGACGCCGTCGAAGGCCCGATGCCGCAGACCCGCTTCGTGACGCGCAAGGCGCTGGCACTGGGTCTCAAGCCGATCGTGGTGATCAACAAGATCGACCGTCCGGGCGCACGCCCCGACTGGGTCATCAACCACACCTTCGACCTGTTCGACAAACTGGGCGCCACCGAAGAACAATTGGACTTCCCCGTGGTGTACGCCTCGGCGCTGAACGGCTACGCCATGCTCGACGCCAGCACCCCCGGCACCGACATGAAGCCGCTGTTCGAAGCCATCCTGCAATACGTGCCGCAGCCTGAAGTGGACGCCGAAGGCCCGCTGCAAGTGCAGATCTGCTCGCTGGACTACTCCACTTACATTGGCCAGCTCGGCATCGGCCGCATCAAGCGCGGCCGCATCCGTCCCAACCAGGACGTAGTGGTGATGTACGGTGACGAGTCGCGTGGCAAGGCCAAGGTCAGCCAGGTGCTGACCTTCCAGGGCCTGGAGCGCTCGGCGGCCGAATCGGCCGAGGCCGGCGACATCATCCTGGTCAGCGGCATCGACCAGGTTGGTATCGGCGTGACGCTGTGCGATCCGGAAAAGCCCGAAGGCCTCAAGCCGATCGCGGTGGACGAGCCGACGCTGACCATGAACTTCATCGTCAACAGCTCGCCGCTGGCGGGCCGCGAAGGCAAGTTCGTGACCAGCCGCCAAATCCGCGAGCGTCTGGAAAAGGAACTCCTCAAGAACGTGGCGCTGCGCGTCAAGTACACCGATGACGCCGACGTCTTCGAAGTGTCCGGCCGTGGTGAACTGCACCTGACCATCCTGCTGGAAAACATGCGCCGCGAAGGCTACGAGCTGGCAGTGGGCCGCCCGCGCGTGGTGTATCGCGAAGTCGACGGCGAACGCCATGAGCCGTACGAAATGCTGACGGTGGACGTCGAAGAAAACCACCAGGGTGCGGTGATGGAAGAACTCGGCCGCCGCCGTGGCGAGCTGCAGGACATGCAACCGGACGGCAAGGGTCGTGTGCGCCTCGAATACCGCATCCCGGCGCGTGGCCTGATCGGCTTCCAGGGTGAATTCCTGACCCTGACCCGTGGCACGGGCCTGGCCAGCCACGTCTTCGACGACTACGGTCCGATGGCCGGCACCATGGCCGAGCGCCGCAATGGCGTGCTGATTTCGCAAAACGACGGCGACGCCGTGGCCTATGCCCTGTGGAACCTGCAAGACCGTGGCCGCATGTTCGTCAGCCCCGGCGACCGCCTGTACGAGGGCATGATCATCGGCATCCACTCGCGTGACAACGATCTGGTGGTCAACCCGATCAAGGGCAAGCAATTGACCAACGTCCGCGCCTCCGGCAAGGACGAGGCCGTCACCCTGACGCCGCCGATCCAACTCACCCTGGAATCGGCGATCGAGTTCATCGCCGACGATGAGCTGGTTGAAATCACGCCGCAAAACATCCGCCTGCGCAAGCGCCACCTCAAGGAACACGAGCGCAAGCGCGCCGCCCGCGCCGACGCGGAATAAACCCGCCCCGCAGCGCACCGCAAAACGAAAGGCCACCGCAAGGTGGCCTTTTTGTTCGTGCTCTGCTCACAAGAGCGATCAAGGGTGTTTCTTGACCCACCGCCTCGCCAATGCATTGAGTTCCTTGCTGTGAAACAGGTCGATGCACTTCATCGTGTTCAGCTCGGCTTCAGCCGAATTACTGCTGCTATAGGTACGCGCCGCATATTTGGACGCAAGGTCACGCAATTCTTCATAGGCCTCAATCGGCTGGCGCCCGAATTCAAGATAGGCACCGGCACTGGCATTGGCGTCCTCGCGATGCCATTCATCCTTAGACACCTTTGCAAGGCAGACACTCAGTGCCCAGTTCTTCAACAAAGTCCTCTGCGAATATTCGTAGATCTCGTGCCGCTCCGCACGCACTCCACCACTTGTTGTCGACAACCCCATAACAGCCGCGACGAGGACGGCATTTTTCAATGCAGTAACCATAAATGAGCTACCTCTGCGACGAAAGAACCGTTGTCGGGGTCATTCAACAGGTGGCAGCTATCGGCACAAGCGCTGCCGTTCCACAGCGTCACATGACCCTTTGCACCATCCATATCTGAGCGACGCAATTCAGGACGGGGCATGCTGCTCGCAAGAGCCTTCAGGGGTATTTCTTGACCCATTGTGTCGCCAACGCATTGAGTTCCTTGCTGTGAAACAGGTCGATGCACTTCATTGTGTTCAGCTCCGACTTGACCGAGCTGCTGTGGCTATAGATACGTGCTTCATATTTGGACGCGAGGTCACGCAATTCTTCATAGGCTTCGATCGGCTGGCGTCCAAATTCAAGATAGGCACTGGCACTGGCATTGGCGTCCTCGCGATGCCATTCATCCTTGGCAACGCCAGCGAGGCAGACACTCAACGCCCAATTCTTCAACAAGGTCTTCTGCGAATATTCGTAGATCTCATACCGCTCCGCACGCACTCCACCACTTGTTGTCGACAACCCCATAACAGCCGCGACGAGGACGGCATTTTTCAATGCAGTAACCATAAATGAGCTACCTCTGCGACGAAAGAACCGTTGTCGGGGTCATTCAACAGGTGGCAGCTATCGGCACAAGCGCTGCCGTTCCACAGCGTCACATGACCCCTTGCACCTCGCCATCCATATCCTTTCACCACGATGATGCCCTTCGTGCGAGCAAAATCCGCTTCCGTTGGTGATCGAACCGTTTTGTCCGGCTTTCCGAAAGCCCTCTCCAAGTAGCCCATCATGTCGACAAGACGGTAAATATACTGACTTCCATCCGCACCGCTTACCATTGCGTGCAAGCCGGTTTTGGGAATGGGAAACCCAGTCACATTCAGAACGTAACTCATTCGGATAGGACAAGCGTTGTCAAATCCGCCCTTTGACATCTCAATATTCTGCTGGACCTTCCCTCCGATGATTTTTCCCACCTCCCGCACCGGGACGCGCACGGTCATGAAGGCGCTCCACGCACCAGCCAATGATGGCCTGGCCACATCCCCCTCCTCTGCGCACTGAAGACATTCCCGCATCATCTCCAATTCGGGCGACGATATACCCAAGTGCAATCAAACAAAAACGCCCGGCAGGCGAACCTGTCGGGCGCAAGGGCCGCCCCGAAGAGCGGCTGGGGACAGCTGGAGAGGCTGTTCGTTACGGCGTGATGGTCACTTGGTCGAAGACGCTCTTGGAGGTCACGCTGGCAAGGCCCGATACGCCGGCCAGACCGATGTAGACCGTGTTATCGAGTGCCGTGTAGCCGCTCGCCGAGAAGTCTTGCGACTTGGTGGTCGACCAGTTGGAGCCATCGATCGAATACCACACTGTGATGACCTGGCCGGCCCGCTGCAGCTTCAGGTAGATCGGCGAGCTCGCGGAGGGCGTCGGAATCGTCGTCACACCACTCGGCGCCGTCAGGTTCGACGACGACGGTGCGCTGGTGTCATTGTCGATCTTGCGCTGCTCCCAGCGGGCCGCGTTGTTGCCGCGGAACAGCACGGCGTAGAAGCGCGAACCGGCATCCAGGCTGTTGCGCAGCATGAGGCCGGCGCGGATGTTGGCGGTCGAGATGCCCGTCGGGATTTCCAGCGAAGTCAGGCGCGCAGTGATGACGAAGTCACCCGTGATCTGCTTGTACGCATATTCGAGCGAGTCGGAGGACGTCGGCGCGGTCACCAGGCCGATGGCGCCCGAACCGGTCAGCGTATACGTGCTGGAGACGGTGTCGTAAGCGGCCGTGGCGGCGGCACCGCCGATGGCACGCGCCGTCCCGAGGGTAGCGCCATCCAGCGTGATTTCAGCGCCGGCCGGCAGGCTCGACGAGCTGGACGAACTCGAGCTCGACGACGAAGACGACGAACTGGACGAACTCGAATTCGGATCGGCGTAACCACCGTTGAAATCCGGCCGGCCATTGGCGGTGTCGGCGACGATCGCCAGCTTGCCCGCACCAGCATTGGTCAGCACGTAGTTGCGCACGTCATCGGCGCTCTTGCCCAGCGTGTAGGGATACGCCGGCGTCCAACCCAGTTCATTGGTGAACTCGTGCGTTGCCCAATCGGCCACGGCACGGCTGGCGGCAGCAGCGGCGGCGACTTCCTTGGCCTTGTTGGCGTCGTACTTGGCCTTGGCGATGTCATTGATGACCAGCGGTTCGCCGTTGAACCACGAACCGTTGTCCTTGAGCATGTAGCCGTAGAAGTTATCCACCACCACATCGCGATTCACTTTCGAACCGGTCTGCACGAAGGCATTGGTTTCGGACAGGATCGACGATTCGATGCCCATGCCGATGAAATAATGCGCGCTGCCGGCATTGCGGCTGATCATCGGGTAATCGGGATCGTCGGTGTTGCCCACGCCGTAGTTGTTGTACAGGTGGACCTGGCCGAAACGCACGCGCGGTGCGCGCTCCTGCGAGTTCTCCCACAGGTTGCCCGACCACGTCATGTGGAATTTGCCGCGATCCTTCGAGCCCTGCGAATCACCCGAGCCGATCATGTTGGTCTTGTCGTGATTCCTGAAGATGTTGTGCGACACCGTCACAAAGTCGGAGCCGTCTTCGAAATCCAGCAGGCCGTCATGGCGTTGCACGTGCTTGCCGAAGATCACCGGCTCCTGGCTGTCCAGGTGCGCACCGTCGCTGAAGGTGCAGTGGTCGATCCACATGTACTTGCCGGTCACCACCGAGAACGAGTCGTAGCGCGAGTTCCAGTTGCCCGTATCGCCATCTGAACCATCCCAGGCCGGGAAGAGATCCTGCGGCGCCTGGAATTCGACGTTGCGCACGATGATGTTGCTGGTGCCGTTCACCTCGAAGTAGCCGTCGATGATCTTGGCTTTCGCGCCCACACCGAGGATGGTGGTGTTCGACGGGATCGAGAACTGGATCTGCGCCTTCTGCAACTGGGCACCGGCCGTGCGGGCCGAGGTCTGGTTGTTGATGGTCGTCAGCTCAGCCGTGGCAGCGGCGTCGCCCGCCGCGCTCTTGGTCTTGAGGTTGTTCACGTAGGTCTGATCAGCATCGACCAAGTGCAGATAGGCCTGGAAATCCCAGGGCTTCTTCAGCATCGACGCCTGGCTGTTGTAGTACGCCTCATCGGCGAAGCTGCCGTTGCCCAGGTCGGTACCGTAGATACTGCCGTCGATATAGATGATCTTCGCTTCAGCCTTGGCGGCGGTGGCGTTGGTCGCATAGTTCGGGCTGTTGACGTTGGCCAGGGCATCACGCAACTGCGCGCGCGTGCTCACCACGTAGATATTGGTACTGGCGGCGCCGGCACCGCCGCTCACGCCGCCCTGCATGGTGGCCCAACCGGTGGCATGGGCGACCAGCGGAATGGTGGTACCGGTGGACGACGCGGCGCTCGAAGTGGAGCTGGACGCGCCCGCACTGGACGATGCGTTGCTAGAACCGTTGGAATCGTCGTCCCCGCCGCATGCTGTCAGCGCAAACAGGAACGACATGCTGAGCGCGGCGGCCAAGCCGCGACGCTGCACGATCATGTGCATGGATATGTCTCCTCGGTGGAAATATAGGACCGGTAACATTTCGCGACCGATCCACCCTCTTGGTATGTGTCCCACACCACCTCGCGTTAAGGCGTGTATGGGCTGGCGCGCATCGTCCTCCCAAAAGACGCGAGTTGTCAAACAATCTGTAATACGGCCCTTTCCGCTATATTTGGTGGAATTGATAACGCAAACACAAAAACTCCAACAAGCACAGTTGTCTGACTTCTTAACCGTTTGATTTCACATAACCTTGACGTCAAGCCACCACCGGACCCGGGCTCGGGTAGATGCCCGGAATCAAACCGGCACCGGCTTTGTTCTTGACAAAATAGTTGTGGAGATATTCAATCTGTAAATGCGAACGATTTGCATTTAAGGACGCCATGACCCAACAGATCGCCACCTCCGCCGCTCTCGACACCGTGCATCCCCTGCCGCATCCGACGCACACCGCCACCGTGCAGACCGTATCAAGCCGCGCGCTCCTGGGCGGCGGCACATTGGTCTTCATTGAACACCTCGGAATGTTGTATACTCTTCGGGCTACCCGCAGCGGTAAGCTCATATTGACAAAGTAGCGGGCTCAGAGCCCGCAACGCAGTGCGTGTCCCGATGGGGCAATGCCCATTGCGTTGAACAACATTTCTGGAGAAGTTTGATGTCTCGTTTTACTGGCCCTCGCCTCAAGGTCATGCGTGCCTTGGGTATTGACCTGCCCGGTTTGTCCCGCAAGACCATCGAAAACCGCCCAAATCCCCCGGGCCAGCACGGTGCCCGCCCCCGCCGCAAGTCGGGTTTCGGCAACCAGCTGATGGAAAAGCAAAAGCTGCGCATGAATTACGGCCTGACGGAAACCCAGATCCGTCGCCTCATGGCTGAAGCCAAGAACGACCGTGGCGCCACCGGCGACAAGCTCGCGCAACTGCTCGAGCGCCGCCTGGACAACGTGGTGTTCCGCGCAGGCTTTGCGCCGACCATCCCGTCGGGCCGCCAACTGGTGAACCACGGCCACTTCCTGGTCAACGGCAAGCCGGTGAACATCCCGTCGTACCGCGTGCGTATCGGTGACGTCATCACCGTGCGCGAAAAGAGCAAGAGCCTTGGCATCATCAAGGAAACCATTGCCGATCCGGCGCTGACCCGCGCTGAATGGCTGCAATGGGATGATGCCGCTGCCAAGGCTACGATTTCGCATCTGCCGGGCATCACGGACATTCCGTTCCCGGTCGAAATGCAGCTGGTCGTCGAATACTACGCCACGCGCATGTAATCGACACCCCACCAGGCAGCATCGACAGCCCGGGTTGCGTATGCGGCCCGGGCTGTTTTCTTTTGGGCGCCCTGCTTGCCCGCTGCCGCCACACAAAAAGCCGCCCATGGGCGGCTTTTTTGTTACTGACGCACGATCGGCTCAGATCGAGCTCGACAAGCCACCGTCCAGGTTGATGCTGGTGCCCGTCACATAGCTCGCCGCATTCGAGGCCAGGAACGTGATCACCTGTGCCACTTCGTCGGCCTCGCCCACGCGCCCCAGCGGTACGGTTTCACCCAGCTTGGTGTAATAGTCGTCCGCCGACAGTCCGTTGCGGGCCGCTGCTGCGGCTTGCTGCCCGCTCTTTACCAGCCCGATGCACACGGTGTTGACCAGGATGCGATCGGGTCCCAGTTCCTTGGACAAAGCCTTGGTCAGCGCGATGCCGGCCGCACGGCTGACCGAACTGGGCATGGACTTGGCGCCAGGGTGCTTGCCACCGATGGCAGTGACGTTGATGATGCGGCCACCCCCTTGGTGGCGCAGATGCGGCACGGCGCAGCGCGCAACGCGGATGGCCGCGAACAGCTTGAGATCCAGATCGTGCTGCCAGGCTTCGTCCGTCACCGATTCGAAAGGCTGTGCCGCCGACGTGCCCGCGTTGTTGACCACGATGTCCAGACGACCGAAACGCGCCGCCGTCTCCTTGACCACACGCTGCGCCTCGTGCGGATCGGAGATATCGGCTGCGATGGGCAGCACCTTGCCACCGGCATTGCGGATCTCGTCGGCCGCTGCCGCCAGCACATCCGGGCGACGCGCCACGATCGCCACCGACACCCCTTCGGCCGCCAGCAACTTTGCCGTCGCCTTGCCGATGCCGTCACTGCCCCCCGTGATGAGGGCGACCTTGCCATTCAGTCCCAAGTCCATGTGGAATCCTCTGTCCGTCTATCGATGGGCGTGGCACCCGCCGCGCCGCCAGCAGGCGGCATGTTACTCCGCCCACGCTCAGCCGATGTGCGAGATGCGGTGCGGCAGCGCTTCGCGCTCTTCTTCATCGATCATGCCGGCCCACTGCTGGATCTGAGCGATGTCGGTGCGCTGCAGGGCCACGCCGACCGCCAGCACGTCGATCACCAGAAGGTGCAGGATGCGCGAAATCATGGCGATGAAGTTGGGTCGCTCTTCCGAATGGTCGACCGGGATGCACACCGTCGCCTTGCGCGCCAGAGGCGACTGTCCGGCGGTGATGGCGATCACCTTGGCGCCGGCTGCCAGAGCCACGTCCACCACTTCCAGCAACGCAGGGATGCGCCCGCGACTCGAAATCGCCACCACCACGTCGTCGGGCCCCAGCAACTGCGCCGCCATCTGCTGGATATGCGAATCCGGATACGCCGAGGTCGGGATGCGGAAGCGGAAGAACTTGTGCTGCCCGTCCTGCGCCACCACGCCGGAATTGCCGATGCCGTAAAGCTCGATGCGCCGCGCATTGCGCAACAGTTCGGTTGCCTCGGCCACGGCCGCCGTATTGAGGCTGTCGCGCAGACGCAGAATCGCCGACACCGTGTTGTCGAGCACCTTGGCACTGATGTCCGGCGCAGTGTCGCCATGGCGCACCTGGCTATGCCGGATGGGCACCGTGCCGGTGAGGCCGGAGGCGAGCTTGAGCTTGAAATCGGACAAACCCTGAAAGCCCAATGAGCGACAGAAGCGGATCACCGTCGGTTGGCTCACCGCCGCCTGCCGCGCGATCTCGGCGATGGGTTCGTTGAGCACCGCGCGCGGACGTGAAATGGCCAGCTCCGCCACCTGCTGTTCGGCCCGCGACAAGCGCTCGCGCGCAGCCCTCACGATCTCGATCAGCGGGCTCTCGCCCCCCTTGCCGCGCAGCGACTCCGACAAGATTGCCGAGACGCCGAGGAAGGTCGGGTACGGTGCCGTGATGACGTAGCTGGGCACCTGCGTGAGGTATTCCGAAAACCGCCCTTTCGACTCGAAACGTGGCCGGAAGGCGGAGGCCAGGAAACGCTCGCTCAGGCGCGGCACGATACCACCGCCGATGTAGATGCCGCCGAACGCCCCCAGCGTCAGCGCCAGGTCAGCCGCCACCGTACCGAGCATGGCGCAGAAGCACTCCACCGCCTCAACGCAGATGGCATCGCTGCCAGCCAGCGCCGCCTCGACAATGGCCGGTGTACGCAAGGGGCGCCGCGCCACCCCGGCCCGCACGGCCAGTGCTTCGTAACACCATTCGATGCCGGGGCCGGACACCAGGCGCTCAGCCGATACATGCGGAAAGCGCTGCCACAGATATTGCAGCACGAACACTTCACGCTCGTCGCCGGGGGCGAAGCTGGCATGGCCGCCCTCGCTGCCGAGCGTGATCCAGCGATCTTCGGTGGGGATCAGCCCCGAGATGCCCAGGCCGGTACCCGGCCCGAGCAGGCCGATGACGGCATTCTCGCGCGGCACCCCACCACCGATCTGCATGCGCTGATTCGCCGTCAGTTGCGGAATGGCCATCGCCAGCGCGGTAAAGTCATTGACCACCAGCAGCGTCGCCAGATCAAGCGAGCGTCGCGTCGCCTCGATCGAAAACGACCAGTCACGGTTGGTCATGCGCACGCGATCGCCATCGATCGGATTGGCAATGGCGATCGCCGCATGGGCCATGTCGCCCGCCTTCACGCGCCGCGTGTACGTGCGAAAGACATCTTCCACGCCGGCGAAATCGGCAGTGGCGAAGACTTCGATCCGCTCGATCACGCCGGGCGCACGCTCGAGAGCAAAGCGCGTGTTGGTGGCGCCGATATCGGCCAGTACGCGCGGCCCATCCGGATAGGGTGACGCGGGCGCAAGCATCAGTTGATTCTTTGCTCCGTGGCCGGGTCGAAGTACACCGCCTTGGACAGATCGAACTGCAAGGGCATGCGCTCGCCCGGTCGCGCCGCGTATCCCGGATGCACACGGCAGGTCAGCTTGGCGCCGTTCACGTGCGCCAGCACCAGCGTGTCGGGCCCGGTCGGTTCGGTAATGTCGATCTTGAGCGCCTGGCGCACGACGTGGCCATTGAGCTGCCCTTCGGCCACCTGCGTGATCTGCTCGGGACGAATGCCGAAAATGATCTCTCGCCCCAGCCAGGATTTCATCGCACCGTTGGCATTGACTGCCGGGAACACGAAGTGCTCGCCGTCGTTCTCCAGCGCCAACCCGTAGCCGCTGCCCATGTCGTCGACGCGCGCCTTGATGAAGTTCATCGAGGGTGAGCCCATGAAGCCAGCCACGAAGAGATTGGCCGGATTGTCGTAGATCTGCTGCGGCGTGCCGAACTGCTGCACCTCGCCCGCTTTCATGACAGCGATCTTGTCGCCCAGCGTCATCGCTTCGATCTGATCGTGCGTGACGTACACGATGGTGGTGCCCAGGCGCTGATGAAGCAGCTTGATTTCGGTGCGCATTTCGACGCGCAGCTTGGCGTCCAGATTCGACAAGGGTTCATCGAACAGGAACAAGGCCGGATTGCGCGCGATGGCACGGCCCATCGCCACGCGCTGGCGTTGGCCGCCGGACAACTGCGAGGGGCGCCGGTCGAGCAGATGTTCGATCTGCAGGATCTGCGCCACCTTGGCGACCGCCGCTTCGCGCTCGGCCACCGGCACCTTGCGGATTTCCAGTCCGAAGGAAATATTCTCGCGCACCGTCATCGAGGGATACAGCGCGTACGACTGGAACACCATGGCGATGTCCCGGTCCTTGGGCGAGAGCTCATTGACGCGGCGCCCGGCGATATGGATGTCGCCCGCCGTGATGCTGTCCAGGCCGGCGATCATCGACAGCAGTGTCGACTTGCCGCATCCGGATGGCCCCACCAGGATCAGGAATTCGCCATCGGCGATGTCCAGGTCGATCCCCTTGAGGATCTCCGTTGAGCCGTACGACTTGCGGACCTTGCGAATCGAAAGTGCACCCATGTGTATCCCTTACCCCTTTACCGCGCCAGCGGTCAGCCCGCGCACAAAGTACTTGCCGGCCACGATGTAGACGAACAGCGTAGGCAGCGCCGCGATCACTGCGGCGGCCATGTCGACGTTGTATTCCTTGACGCCGGTGGACGTGTTCACCAGGTTGTTGAGCGCCACCGTGATGGGCTGCGAATCACCCGACGAGAACACCACGCCGAACAGGAAGTCGTTCCAGATCTGCGTGAACTGCCAGATGATGGTCACCACGATGATCGGCCCGGACAGCGGCAGGACGATGCGATGGAAGATGCGGATGAACCCGGCCCCATCGATGCGCGCGGCCTTGACCAACTCGTCGGGGATGGTCACGTAGTAGTTGCGGAAGAACAGCGTCGTGAAGGCGATGCCATACACCACATGCACGAAGATCAGCCCGCCCACCGACTGGGCGATCCCCAGCATGCCGAGCGTGCGTGCCATCGGGAGCAGGATCGACTGGAACGGAATGAAGCAGCCCAGCATCAGCGCCATGAAGAGGACGTCCGAGCCGCGGAAGCGCCACATCGTCAGCACGTAGCCATTGAAGGCGCCCACCAGTGTCGAGATCAGCACGCCCGGCACCACGAAGGACACCGAGTTCCAGAAGTAGCCCTTCATGCCCTCGCACTGCACGCCGGTGCATGCGGTGTTCCAGGCCTTGAGCCACGGCTCGAAGGTGACGCTGTGCGGAAAGCTCATGACGTTACCGGCTTTCAGCTCATCCAGCGGCTTGATCGAGTTGAACAGCATCACCGTCAGCGGCAGCAGGTAATACAGCACGCAGTAGATCAGCACCGCATACATCACGATGCGGCCCAGGCCCATGCGCGGTTTGTCGATGTCACCCACGGTAGGCCCTCCGCAGTTCCGAGTACATGAAGGGCACGATGACCGACACCACGATCATCAGCATGATGATCGAAGACGCCGCGCCCAGCCCGATCTGGTTGCGCGTAAACGAGAAGGCGTACATGAAGGTGGCCGGCAGGTCGGTCGAGAAGCCCGGCCCGCCGCCGGTCAGCGCCATCACCAGATCGAAGCTCTTGATGGCGATGTGGGCCAGGATCATGAACGACGAAAAGAACACCGGCCGCAGGCTGGGCAGGATGATGCGGCGATAGATCGTCGGCATCGACGCGCCATCGACCTTGGCGGCCTTGATGATGCTGTCATCGATGCCGCGCAGCCCAGCCAGGAACAGGGCCATCACGAAGCCCGACGACTGCCAGATGCCGGCAATGACGACGGTATAGATCGCCATATCCGGGTCCTTGATCCAATCGAACGAGAATGCCGTCCAGCCCAGATCATGGAGAACCTTCTCCAGCCCGATGCTGGGATCGAGAATCCACTTCCAGGCGGTGCCGGTAACGATGAACGACAACGCCATCGGATACAGGAAGATCGAACGGATGAAGCCCTCGGCGCGGATGCGCTGATCCAGCAGAATGGCAAGGAACAGGCCGACGGCGAGGCACAGGAATATGAACAGACCGCCGAAAATGGCCAGATTCTTCAACGCCAGCCACCAACGGTCATTGGTAAACAGCGTCACGTACTGTTCAAAGCCGATGAATTCGTAGTTGGGCAGCATGCGCGACGGCGTCATCGACAGCACCGCCGTCCACAGGATGAAGCCGTAGAAGAACACCACGCACACCACGAAGGTGGGCGCCAGGACGATCTTGGGCAAAGCGCCCTCGACGGCGTCCATCAGACCACCGCCGCGCGTGCGCGCGGGCGGCGGGATTGCAACCGAATCAGACATCGATCGACTCCGGGACATCGGCGCGCGGCCACAGCCGCGCGCCGTACAACACAGGCGCTTACTTGGTCTTGGCTGCGGCGGCCAGCTTGGCCACGGCGTCCTTGGACGACTGATTCGAATTGAAGAACGCCGTCACCACGTCCTGCATGGCCCCGGTGGTGGCCGCTGGCACGGCCATCTGGTGCGCGATCGAAGGCACCAGTGAGCCGGACTTGGCATCGTCGGAGAAGTCCTTGGCCGACTGCTTGGCGCAATCGTCGAACTTGTCCATCGACACGCCGCTGCGCACCGGGATCGAGCCCTTGTTGAGGTTGAAGACTTCCTGGAACTCGGGGCTCATCACCGCCGTGACAAAGTCGGACTGCGCCTTCTTCGCATCGGCACCGGATTGCTTGAAGATGATGAAGCTGTCGATGTTGAAGGTGAAGGCATGCTCGGTGCCCGGCGCCGGCAGGCACAGGTAGTCGGTGCCCGGCTTTTTACCGGCGGCAGTGAATTCGCCCTTGGCCCAGTCACCCATGAACTGCATGCCGGCCTTGCCATTGATGATCATGGCGGTGGCGAGGTTCCAGTCGCGGTTGGCGGCGTCCTTGTCGACGTACTTGCGCACCTGGCGGAAGGTGTCGAAGGCTTTCTCCATGGTCGGGCTGGTCAGCGCCTTCTGGTCGAGCTTGACCAGCGTGTCCTGGTAGAACTTGGGGCCGCCAACGCCCAACACGACCGATTCGAAGACGGTGAAATCCTGCCACGGCTGGCCACCATGGGCCACCGGAACGAAGCCGGCCTTCTGCAGTTTTTCAGCGGCGGCAGGAAAATCAGCCCAGGTCTTGGGCACCGTGGCACCGGCTTTCTTGAAGACTTCCGGATTCACCCACATCCAGTTCACGCGGTGCACATTCACCGGCACCGCCACGTAGTTGCCCTTGTATTTCATGACATTCGCAACAACACCGGGCAGCAGGGCATCCCAGTTGCCGGCCTTGGCGATCGGATCGAGATTGGCGAGCACCCCTTCGGTGCCCCATTCCTGGATGCTGGGGCCCTTCACCTGCGCGGCGGTCGGCGCCTTGCCCGACACCACACGGCTCTTGAGTACCGTCATGGCGTTCTCGCCCCCCCCGCCCGCGACGGCGAAGTCCTTCCACTTGTCGCCCTTGGCCTCGAGCATTTTCTTCAGCTCGGCAGCCGATTTGGCTTCACCGCCCGAGGTCCACCAGTGCAGCACTTCGATCTCGGCCGCCTGCGCTGCCGCGCACGCACCGAATACGGCTACCGCGGCAGCGGCCAGCTTCAGTCTCTTCATCGTCGTAGCTCCTTTGGGTTTGCACGGCGCCGGGGGCGCCCTGTCACGCTCTTTCGCTTCGCCTGAAGGCACGAAGCGGCCTGGAACCGGCCAGCCCCGACTCATGCCGGAGTCATTTATTGTGTTGCCGCGCCGGCGCCCGCTCGGACGACCGGCGCGCAGCCCCTTAAGGGGCTCAGTCTTCGAGCGTCAGCACCGATGCGCCCTGCTCGGCACCGCTCACCGTGCGGCGGAAGTTGCCGAACAGATCGCGACCGAGCCCGTATTGCTGTGCGGCCACGTCGAACCCATCGGGCGTGCGGGCATCGAATTCAGCGGCGGGCACC
This sequence comes from Rhodocyclaceae bacterium, assembly GCA_047605765.1. Classification (GTDB taxonomy): domain Bacteria; phylum Pseudomonadota; class Gammaproteobacteria; order Burkholderiales; family Rhodocyclaceae; genus JBGVSA01. The sequence goes on along the minus strand of JASGFB010000002.1, from coordinate 22,754 downwards.
TCGACGTAGAGCTGGCCGGCTTCGGCATCGAGCACCACCATGTCACCGCTGCGCACGCGCGCGAGCGGGCCGCCAGCGGCCGCCTCGGGTGTCACGTGGATGGCGGCCGGTACCTTGCCGGAAGCACCCGACATGCGCCCATCGGTGACCAGAGCCGTCATCAGGCCCTTGTCCAGGATGTTGGCCAATGTCGGCGTGAGTTGGTGCAGTTCGGGCATGCCATTGGCCTGCGGCCCCTGGAAGCGGATGACGGCGACAAAGTTCTCGGTCAGCTCGCCTGCCTTATAGGCGGCGATGAGCTGTTCCTGACCATCGAAGACGCGGGCCGGTGCACGCACCAGCCGGTGCTGCGGCTTGACGGCGGAGATCTTGATGACGGCGCGCCCCAGGTTGCCCTGCAGCAAGCGCAAGCCGCCATCCGGGCTGAACGGCTGGGCAGCCGTAGCCAGTACCGCCGGGTCACCGCTGGCGGCCGGCGCCGCATGCCACACCAGTTTGCCGCTGCCATCGAGCTGCGGCAGTTGCGTGTAGGCTTCCAGCCCGCGACCCACCACCGTGTTGACGTCCGCGTACAGCAAACCCGCTGACAGCAGCTCGCGAATCAGGAAGCCCACGCCACCGGCGTCCTGGAATTGATTGACGTCGGCCGAGCCGTTTGGATACACCTTGGCCAGCAGCGGCACCACGTGCGAGAGCGCTTCGAAATCGCTCCAGTCGATGAGAATGCCGGCGGCGCGGGCCACCGCCACGAGGTGCAGGGTGTGGTTGGTGGAGCCACCCGTGGCCAGCAGGCCGACAATGCCATTGACGATGGCGCGTTCGTCGATGACCCGGCCGATCGGCGTGAATTCGGCACTCTCGCGCGTGATGGCCACGGCGCGCTGTGCGGCGGCGCGCGTCAGCGCTTCGCGCAGCGGCGTACCGGGATGGACAAAGGCGGCATTGGGCAGATGCAGGCCCATGATCTCCATCAGCATCTGGTTGCTGTTGGCGGTGCCGTAGAAAGTACACGTGCCAGGCGCGTGGTACGACTGCGATTCGGATTCGAGCAGCGCGTCCATGCCGACCTCGCCTGCGGCATAGCGCTGGCGCACCTTGGCCTTCATTTCGTTGGGAATCCCCGACGGCATGGGGCCGGCGGGCACGAAAATGAAGGGCAGATGCCCGAAACGCAAGGCACCGATGAGCAGGCCGGGGACAATCTTGTCGCAAATGCCCAGGCACAGGGCGGCATCGAACATGTTGTGCGACAGCGACACCGCCGTCGACATGGCGATGACGTCACGCGAGAACAGGGACAGTTCCATGCCCGGCTGGCCTTGCGTGATGCCATCGCACATTGCCGGCACGCCCCCTGCGACCTGCGCGGTGGCGCCCACTTCGCGGGCGGCGCTCTTGATGATGTCCGGGAACACACCGAACGGCTGGTGGGCCGACAGCATGTCGTTGTAGGCCGTGACGATGCCGATGTTGGGCGCGCGCAGCGCCATGATGCGCAACTTGTCTTCCTGCGGACTGGCCGCAAAGCCATGCGCAAGATTGGTGCACGACAGTTGGCCCCGGTATGGCGAATGCGGAACCGCCGCATCGAGACGGGCCAGGTAACGCGCCCGCCGCTCGCGGCTGCGCTCGATGATGCGTTGGGTGACTTCCAGTACTTGGCTGTGAGTGCTCATGCTGGCTTTCGCTCGCTAGTTGATTAACATCAATTAGCCTGCACGCAGTGTAGTATCACTACATACAGACCGCAACAAGAATTTATCGCTGGAACAGTTTTATGAATAGTCCAGCAAAAACAAGGCTCAAGCCTATGATTTGACGAGAGATGCAGCCATAAAAACGCCGCATCCACCGCGCTGGCACACGTACAAATGCAATGTAATACAGCTACACGTATACCCAAACACGGCGTTGTGACGGTGTAGTTTTCCTTCCTATACTGCCCTGAGCCGTTTTTGCCACGTATGCCGTCCCGTCAAGGACAACAGGATTTTTCATGATCGATTCACGCGCGCCCGATGTCGTGCTCTTTGGCGCCACCGGCGACCTTGTCATGCGCAAGCTGCTGCCGGCGCTGTTCCATCTGCATGCGGACGGTATGTTGCCCGCCGCATCGCGCATCGTCGGACTGGCTCGCGATGCCCTTGGCCGCGACGATTACCTGGCCATGGCCCACACCCATGCCAAACGCTTTGTGGGCGACCTGCTGACCGAAAGCGCCTGGTCGAGCTTCGCCGAGCGCATCCAATACAGTTTCGTCGACGCCACCGACCCATCAAGTTTCATACCGCTCAAGGGCCTGCTCGAAGCCAATGGTGCCCCGCGCGTGTATTACCTGTCGACCGCGCCCAGTCTGTTCGCCGCCATCTGCCGCAACCTCTCGCAGGCCGGCCTAGTCGATGAGCACAGCCGTGTGATCCTCGAAAAGCCACTCGGGTTCGACCTGGCTTCATCGCGCGCCATCAACGATGAGGTCGGCGCCTATTTCGGCGAAGCGCAGATCTTTCGCATCGACCACTACCTGGGCAAGGAGCCGGTGCAGAATCTGCTCGCCCTGCGCTTCGGCAACAGCCTGTTCGAACCGCTGTGGCGGCGCGAGTGGGTACGCGATGTGCAGATCACCGTGGCCGAGAAGCTGGGCGTCGAATCGCGCGGCGAGTTCTATGACAAGACCGGCGCGCTGCGCGACATGGTGCAGAACCACATCCTGCAACTGCTGTGCATCGTGGCAATGGAGCCGCCCGCCTCGATCGCGCCCGACGCCGTGCGCGACGAAAAGCTCAAGGTGCTGCGCGCGCTCAAGCCCATCACACAGGCCGACGTCACCACCAAGACCGTGCGCGGCCAGTACCGCGCCGGCGCCATCAATGGCTTGCCGGTGGGCGGTTACCTGGACGAGGCCGGCATCCCGGCCGGCAGCCGTACCGAGACCTTCGTCGCCATCAAGGCCGAAATCGATTCATGGCGCTGGGCCGGGGTGCCGTTCTATCTGCGCACCGGCAAGCGGCTGCAGGAGCGGCTGGCCGAGATCGTCATCAATTTCCGCGAGGTACCGCATTCGATCTTCGGGCGCGGCGCCTTTCACCGCTTCGCCAACCGGCTGGTAATCCAGATGCAGCCGAACGAGACCGTGATGCTCCACATGATGGCCAAGGAACCTGGCGATGTCATGCGGCTCGAACCGGTAGCGCTCGATCTGGATTTTTCCGAAGCCTTCCGCAGCCGGCGCCTGGAAGCCTACGAGCGCCTGCTGATGGATGCACTGCGCGGCAACCTCACCCTGTTCGTGCGGCGTGACGAACAGGAAGCCGCCTGGCGCTGGGTCGAACCGATCCTCGATGCCTGGGCCGAGTCGCCCGAGCGCCCCAAACCCTATACTGCGGGCACCTGGGGCCCGGCCGCATCGAGCGCCCTGGCGGGCCGCGACGGCCTGATGTGGGCCGAAGAAGAATGACATGACGCGGCAGGATTGCCGCTTCCGCGCAGCGCAGCACCCTATCGCGCCCGACCGGGTGCGTTTGGCCACCGAGCACGAGGAGACAGCATGCATACGACCGATAACGGCACCTACCCACAGCTGGTGGGCGACATTGGCGGCACCAATGCGCGCTTTGCCACCCTCGCCGCCCCCGGCGCGGCGCTCAGCCACATCGACACCCTCGCCTGCGCCGACTATCCGGGCCCGGCAGCGGCCATCAAAGCCTACCTCGCCCGCCACAGCCTGCCCACACCTTGCGCAGCGGCAGCAGGGATCGCCAACCCGGTGACCGGTGATGCCATCCGCATGACCAATCACTCGTGGGCGTTTTCCATCGAGGCCGAACGTCAGGCCGCTGGCCTGCGCAAGCTCGTCTTCATCAACGACTTCACCGCGCTGGCTTTGTCCCTGCCGCATCTGGGCGAGGACGAACGTTTCCAGGTCGGTGGCGGGCAGGCGCAAAAAGGCGCGCCCATCGGCGTCATCGGGCCGGGAACAGGCCTCGGCGTGTCCGGCCTGATTCCCTATCCGGGCGGCCATTACGCGCCGCTGCAGGGCGAAGGCGGCCACGTCACGCTGACGGGGCAATCGGACGAGGAGCTGGCAGTGCTGTCCGCCCTCATGCGCCGCTATGAGCACGTGTCGGCCGAACGCGCCGTGTCGGGCCCCGGCATGACGGCGCTCTACCAGGCCCTGGCCGAAGTACGCGGCGGCAGCGTCGAACCGCTGGAAGCCCCCGAGATCACCGAACGCGCCGTGCACGGCACCGACAAACTGTGCGTGGACACCTGCAACATGTTCTGCGCCTTGCTGGCCACCTCGGCGGCAGACCTCGCGCTCACCCTCGGCGCCTTCGGCGGGATCTTTATCGGCGGCGGCATCGTGCCCAAACTGGGCGATTTCTTCGTCAAATCCCCCTTCCGCGCGCGCTTCGAAAACAAGGGCCGTTTTTCGCAGTACCTGTCGCGCATCCCGACCTTCGTCATCACCGCCAAGTACCCGGCATTGACGGGCTCCGCCGTGGCGCTGGAAACGGCCCTGCGCAACGAGCCCTGAACCCGGCCTGACACGCATGCCTGGACATGGCGTGTCAGGCCGGATGCACATGTTCCTGTCCTGCGGCAAGCGCCATCGGCGCAGGCGCGCTTAGCGTAGTCCGTTTTCGACAACGGACGGAGACGGACATGAGCGATACACCCCGCTTCGACGGCAGCGGTCTGACCATGCTGGCGCAGCGCCTCTTGCAGGCGGCAGGACTGGAACACGACAAGGCGCAACGCGTGGCCGAACTGCTGGTGCTGGGCGACATGATGGGCCGGCACACGCACGGCGTGGCGCTGTGCCCGCTTTATCTCGATCAGATCGCCCAGGGGCTGATGGCCACCCATGGGCAGCCGGAGGTTATCGCCGATCACGGCAGCACCGTGGTGTGGGATGGCCGCTACCTGCCCGGCCTGTGGCTGGTGGACGAAGCGCTCAACGTGGCCTTCCAGCGCTTGCCGCAGGCCGGCATGGTGAGCATCGCACTGCGCCGCAGCCATCACATCGCCTGCCTCGCCAGCCTCGTCAAACAGGCGGTCGATCGCGGCTACATCGCCATTCTGGCCAGTTCCGATCCGGCCTTCGGTTTCGTGGCGCCCTATGGCGGCCGTCAGCCGGTGTTCACGCCCAACCCGTTCGCCATCGGCTATCCCGGCACGCGCACCCCGGTGCTGGTGGACATCAGCGCCTCCATCACGACCGTGTCGATGGTGCGTCAGAAAGCCGCCGCTGGCGAAATGCTCGCCGAACCCTGGCTGCTCGACGGCCACGGCGCCGCCAGCCGTGACCCCCGCGTACTCGAGCAGAGCGATCCCCGTGGCAGCATCCTGCTGTTGGGCGGGCTGGAATATGGTCATAAGGGCTTCGGCCTGGCCTTGATGGTCGAAGCCCTCACGCAGGGTTTGTCCGGCTTCGGACGCAAGGATTCCGAGAAGCGTTGGGGAGGGAGCGTCTATCTGCAAGTGATCGACCCGGAGGCCTTCGCCGGGCGCGAGGCATTCATCGCAACCATGGACGACTTGACGGCACGCTGCCACGCCAGCGCCCCCATCGATGAGACGCGGCCAGTGCGCATGCCTGGCGAGCAGACGGCGCGCAATATCGCGCGGGCACAGGCCGAGGGGGTCGAAGTGGCCCCCGAGGTGGTGGCGCGACTGCGCGAGTGGGCGCAGCGCCTTGGCGTAGACGCCGCGCTGTAACGGCCCGGACATGAAAAAGCCCGCGCGCGGCGGGCTTTTCAAAACGATTTCATGCGGTGGCGGGCGCCGTCAATCCTGCTCTTCGATCCAGGCTGCCTGGATGGCCTCGAGAATGCGTTCGCCACAACGCTTGGGGTCGTCGTCGAAATCGGGCAATTCCATCACCCAACGCATGAGGTCGACGAAATTCACCCGATTCGGGTCAACGTCGGGATGAGCGTCCGACAGGGCGATGGCGATTTCCAGCGTATCGGTCCATTTCATTTCTTCTTCCCTCCCCCTTCGCTCACCATATTGATGGTGTAGCGCGGAATTTCGACCACCAATGGGGTGTCGGCTATCTTGGCCTGGCACGACAGGCGTGATGTCGGCTCCAGGCCCCAGGCCTTGTCGAGCATGTCTTCTTCGAGTTCTTCGGCGTCTTCCAGCGAGGTAAACCCCTCACGGATCACCACGTGACAGGTGGTGCACGCGCAGGATTTTTCGCAGGCGTGTTCGATTTCGATGCCGGCCTCGAGCAACGCGTCGCAGACCGATTGCCCTTCTTGCCCTTCGATGACGGCGCCATCGGGACACAACTCCACGTGCGGCAGTACGACGATTTGGGTCATGAAACGTCCAGCTATACGGAAAGATTGTCGATGCGGTTGCCCGCCAGCGCCCGGCGGATCGCCTTGTCCATGCGGCGGGCGGCAAAGTCGGCGGTGGCCTGCGACAGCGCCTCGATGGCGCTCTTGATGACCACATGATCGGTGCCGCGCGCCGCGTCGCGCAAGGCGTCGATGTGGGCATCGATGCGGGCGCGCTCGCCGGCGTCGAGCAGTTCGGCGTCTTCGCGCATGGCCATGCGCGTGGCGTCGATCAGGCGTTCGCCCTCGACCAGTTGTTCGCGCAAGGCGCGGGCGCGCATATCGTCACCCGCATTCTCGTAGCCCGACTTGAGCATGGTCGCGACTTCTTCATCGCTCAGCCCATAGCTGGGCTTGACGGTGACACTGGCTTCGACGCCGGTGGATTGTTCGCGCGCCGACACCGACAGGAGACCGTCGGCATCGACCTGGAAGGTCACGCGGATGCGTGCCCCCCCGGCCACCATCGGCGGAATGTCGCGCAGTTCGAAGCGCGCCAGCGAACGGCAGTCGCTGACCAGTTCACGCTCGCCCTGCACCACGTGGATCGCCATGGCCGTCTGGCCGTCCTTGTGGGTAGTGAATTCCTGCGCCTTGGCGGTGGGAATGGTCGAATTGCGCGGAATGATCTTCTCAACCAGGCCGCCCATGGTTTCGAGGCCCAGCGACAGCGGCGTGACATCCAGCAGCAGCCAGTCTTCGCCGGCACGGCGGTTGCCCGCCAGCACGTTGGCCTGGATCGCCGCACCGATGGCGACGACCTTGTCCGGATCGATGTCGGTAAAGGGTTCCTGGCCAAAAAAAGCTTCGACGGCCGCACGCACGTGCGGCATGCGCGTGGCACCGCCGACCATGACGATGGCCTGCACCTCGCCCGTCTTGACGTTGGCATCGCGCAACGCCTTGCGGATGGGCACCAGGGTACGCTCCACCAGGGCACTGGTGAGGGCCTGGAAATGCGTCGCCGTGACGTCGATGTCACGCACACCGCCCGACGCCAGCGGCACCTTGGCCACCACGCTGTCGTTGCGCGTGAGCGCTTCCTTGACACGGCGCGCCTCGACCATGATGCCGCGCGAGGCGATGGCGCCTTCGCCTGCCTCTTGCGTCAGCCAGTCGGCCAGCGCCTGGTCGAAATCATCGCCGCCAAGGGCAGAGTCGCCACTGGTGGCCATCACTTCGAAGACCCCGCGCGACAGGCGCAGGATGGAACAATCGAGCGTGCCGCCACCGAGGTCATACACCGCATACACGCCTTCTGCGGCGTTATCCAGGCCATAGGCGATGGCGGCGGCGGTCGGTTCGTTGAGCAGGCGCAGCACGTTGAGGCCGGCCAGCCTGGCGGCGTCCTTGGTGGCCTGACGCTGGGCATCGTCGAAATACGCCGGCACCGTGATGACGGCCCCGACCAGATCGCCGCCGAGCGACGATTCGGCGCGCTCGCGCAGGACCCGCAGGATCTGGGCGGAGACTTCGACCGGCGTCACTGCGCCAGCCACCGTGCCGATACGCACCATGCCGCCGTTGTCGATCAAGTCATAGCGTGCGCGCGGCGCCGGATCGGTGTCGGCCAGGCTGCGCCCCATCAGGCGCTTGACCGAGGCAATGGTGTTACGTGAATCGGCAGCCTGGGCACTGGCGGCCTCCTGGCCGACGATCGTCGCACCGTCGGGCAGGTAGCGCACAACCGACGGCAGCAGAATGCCGCAGCGGTCGCCCGGCAAGCACTCGGGCAAGGAATGGCGCACGGTGGCCACCAGGGAGTTGGTCGTCCCCAGGTCGATCCCCACCGCGCGGCGGTGTTGATGGGGTTCGGGCGTTTCGCCGGGCTCGGACAGTTGTAGCAAAGCCATCGTGGTTCTTTTCTGTGTTCGTGGTCGGCCGTGTCGGGCGTATGCCTAGCCGGCCATGGCTTCTTCGATTTCGCTGCGCAGGCGTTCGATGAACATCAGGCGGCGCACCGTCTCGGCGGCGGCGGCGGCGTCCGGCGTTTCATCGAGGGCACGCGCCAGGGCGTCGAAGGCGGCGGATTCCTCGCTTTCCATCTCGGCCAGCAGGCCGGCCAGCGCGGCCGCATCGCCGGCGGCTTCCTCGACGGCTTCGCGCCATTCCATCTGTTGCATCAGGAAAGCAGGCGACATGGCGGTATTGCGCTCGGCATCGATCTCGGTGCCCCGTCGGGACAGCAGATAACGCGCCCGCGCCACCGGGTTGCGCAACGCCCGATGGGCTTCGTTGGCCAGCGTGGCCCACTGCATGGCGACCCGGCGCTCGGCCTCGGGGCGATGGGCATAGCGATCGGGATGCACCTGTGCCTGCACCTTGCGATAGGCCTGTTCGAGCTGAGCCATGTCGAGCGCATAGCGCTCAGGCAAACCGAAGAGAGAAAAATAATCTTGCATAATCAAACGCCCCGCCGGATCGATTCACAGCGGGGCGAAAAGTGTGATTCGCACATTCTGTCGATGCCGCCGCGATGGCGGTCCGCGCGCATTTTAGCGCGCCTCGCCGCCGGTGATGCGCAGGCTTTCGGCATAACGCGCATCCACCACCGCGCGCAAGGCCTCAGACGTGGAAGCTCTCACCACACCCGCACTCGTTCTTGACGTTCGGGTTGTTGAACTTGAAGCCTTCATTGAGGCCTTCGCGGGCGAAATCCAGTTCGGTGCCGTCGATGTAGGGCAGGCTCTTGGGATCGACCAGCACCTTCACGCCATGGCTCTCGAACACTACGTCGTCGGCAACGGATTCATCGGCATATTCGAGCTTGTAGGCCATGCCCGAACACCCCGAGGTCTTCACCCCCAGGCGAATGCCGATGCCCTTGCCCCGCTTGACCAGGAACTTGCTGATGTGGCTGGCCGCCGCTTCGGATAGGGTCACTGCCATGCTACCTCCTCAGGCCGCGCGCGTCGCGGCGTCGTCGGCTGCGGCGTGCTTTTTGCGGTAATCCTCGACCGCCGCCTTGATGGCATCTTCGGCCAGGATGGAACAGTGGATCTTCACCGGCGGCAGCGCCAGTTCTTCAGCGATGGCGGTGTTCTTGATGTTGACCGCCTCGTCCAGCGTCTTGCCCTTGACCCATTCAGTCACCAGCGAGCTGGAAGCGATCGCCGAGCCGCAACCGTAGGTCTTGAACTTGGCGTCTTCGATCACGCCCGTCTGCGGATTGACCTTGATCTGCAGCTTCATGACGTCGCCGCAAGCAGGGGCGCCGACCATGCCGGTACCGACCACCGAAGCGTCGTCCTTGCCGAACGAACCGACGTTGCGCGGGTTTTCGTAGTGATCCAGAACTTTGTCGCTATATGCCATGTTGTTGCTCCTTCATCGCAACGCAGCGGGCGCGCGGGGCACCCGCTCCATTCATCAATGTGCTGCCCACTGGACCGTATTCAAGTCCACGCCATCCTTGAACATCTCCCACAGGGGCGAGAGTTCGCGCAGCTTGCCGATCTTGCCGTGCAGCAGATCGACGGTGAAATCGATTTCGTCTTCGGTCGTGAAACGGCCGATGGTGAAACGGATCGAGCTATGCGCCAGTTCGTCGTTGCGGCCCAGCGCGCGCAGCACGTAGGACGGCTCGAGCGAGGCGGACGTACACGCCGAACCCGACGACACGGCGATGTCCTTGACCGCCATGATCAGTGATTCGCCTTCGACAAAATTGAAGCTGACGTTCAGGTTGTGCGGCACACGGTGCTCGAGGTCACCATTGACGTAGACCTCTTCCATGTCCGACAGCCCCTTGAGCAGCTTGTCGCGCAGGGCGCCGATGCGCACGTTCTCGCTGGCCATTTCTTCCTTGGCGATGCGGAAGGCTTCGCCCATGCCAACGATCTGGTGTGTGGCCAGGGTGCCCGAACGCAGGCCACGCTCGTGACCGCCACCGTGCATCTGCGCTTCGAGGCGCACGCGCGGCTTGCGGCGCACGTACAGGGCGCCGATGCCCTTGGGGCCGTAGGTCTTGTGCGCAGAGAAGGACATCAGGTCGACCTTCAGCTTCTGCAGATCGATGTCGACCTTGCCGGTAGCCTGCGCCGCGTCGACGTGGAAGATGATCCCCTTGCTACGGCACAGCTCGCCGATCGCTTCGATATCCTGGACCACGCCGATTTCATTGTTGACCATCATCACCGACACCAGCGTGGTGTCCGGGCGAAGCGTCGCCTTGAGCAGCTCAAGGTCGATCAGGCCGTTTTCCTGTACGTCGAGGTAAGTGGCCTCGAACCCCACGCGTTCGAGTTCGCGGAAGGTATCCAGCACCGCCTTGTGCTCGGTCTTGACGGTGATGATGTGCTTGCCCTTGGAGGCGTAGAAATTGGCAGCGCCCTTGATGGCGAGGTTATCCGACTCGGTGGCGCCGGAGGTCCAGATGATCTCCTTGGGGTCACAGTTGACCAGCGCGGCGACTTGCTCGCGCGACCATTCGACGGCCTCTTCGGCAGCCCAACCCATCGCATGCGAGCGACTGGCCGGATTGCCGTACAGTTCCGTCAAATACGGGATCATCTTTTGCGCGACGCGCGGGTCCACCGGTGTGGTGGCCGAATAGTCCAGATAAATCGGAAACTTCAACATCTCTCGCTCCAGGGCTGACCTGCGTGCCGCGTTTATACGACCACGGCCGTCAGGTGTTTCAACTCATCTACCGTCTGTTTCAGTGCCCGCAACAGACGTTCCACGTCATCCAGTCGTACATCGTGCGGCATGCTCACGCGCACCGCGCCGCGCGCCACATCGTCCGGCACGCCCATCGCCAGCAGCGTGCGCGAAGGCTCGGCGCTGGCGCTCGAACAGGCCGACCCGCTGGCCACTGCAAAACCGGCGCGATCCAGTTTGGCCACCAGGGTTTCGCCATCGATGTGCTCGAAGGCGAAAAAGGTGGTGTTCGGCAGACGCTCGCCGACGGCACCGAAGATCAGTGCCCCCAGACCGCCCAGGCCCGCTTCGAACAGATCACGTGCGGCGCGCTGCCGGGCCGTGCGTTCTGCCATGTCGGCAATGGCCAGTTCTGCCGCCAGGCCGAAACCGACAATCGCCGCGACGTTCTCGGTGCCGGCACGCAGACCGCGCTCCTGACCGCCACCGGCGATCAGGGCCGGGATGTCGACCCGCTTGTCCAACACCAGCGCACCGGCACCGATGGGACCATAAATCTTGTGCGACGACAGCGTCATCGCATGCACGCCCAGGGCGCGAAAATCGACCGGCATCTTGCCCAGGGCCTGCACCGCGTCGGTGTGGCACCAACCGCCCACCTGCCGCGTGGCCGCCGCCAGAGCCGCCACATCATTGACCGTGCCGCACTCGTTGTTGGCGAGCATCACCGACACCACGGCCGGCCGTTGCATTTCGATCTGCGCCAGGGCCGCCGCCGCGTCGAGATGGCCGTCGTCGCCGACCGGCAGTTGACCGATGCGCCAGCCAGCGTTGGCCAGATGACGCGCTGGCAGACGCACACAAGGGTGTTCGGTGGCGCCGATCAGCAGGGTGCCGCTCTGCCGGCTTGCCGCCGCCCCTTTGATGAAAAGGTTGTTGGCCTCCGACCCGCCACTGGTAAACACCAGCTCGGTCGGATGGGCACCCACCGCCGCGGCGACCTGCTGGCGCGCTGCATCGATGGCGGCGCGAGCCTGACGGCCGTATTCGTGGCGGCTCGACGCATTGCCGAAGCGGCCCGACAGGTAGGGCAGCATCGCCTCGCGCACGCGCGCGTCCAGCGGCGTGGTGGCATTGGCATCGAAATAAGCCGGCGCGAACATCGTCGAATGCTTCAGGCCGCAGCCGATTCCCTCGGATCGCTCAGTTGGCTGCGCTCATCGCGCAAGACCGACACGTTGCGTTCCATGCGCTTGCGCTGTTCGGCCACCAAGCCGCCCAGATTCACCGACTGCAGGTAATCGAACATGTGGCGGTTGAGGTTGGTCCACAGGTCGTGCGTCATGCAGCGACGGTCATCATGGCAGTTTTCCTTGCCGCCGCACTGCGTCGCGTCCAAGGGCTCATCCACCGCGATGATGATGTCGGCCACCGAAATGCCATCCATCGGACGCGCCAGACAATAGCCGCCACCCGGGCCGCGCACGCTGTTGACCAGTTCATAGCGGCGCAACTTGCCGAACAATTGCTCGAGATAGGACAGCGAAATGCTCTGGCGCTCGCTGATGCCGGCCAGCGTCACGGGCCCGTCGCCCTCGCGCAGGGCCAGATCGATCATGGCGGTCACTGCGAACCGCCCTTTCGTGGTAAGCCGCATTTCACTGCTCCGGATGAATCAATACTTGATTAATTTCCTCAAGATTAAAATACCCGAGAAAAACAGTCAAGCAATCGGCCACATTAAGGGATTTAATCGACAATCTTCGAAAGATAGTCATGATCGAATGAACGCTGCGTCTTGGCATCGTCCGATTCGGTGCACAACCCCGCCGCCTTGAGCCGACCCATGAGCAAATCGATACGCTTGTCCTGCTCGGTCGCATGATCGAGCAGCGCATGCACCGCCTTGACGAGCGGATCGTCCATGTTGCGGGTCACCCCGTAGGCGGTGAAACCTTGCACCTCGGGACTGTGGCCGCGCGTCTTTTCATCCGGCTGGATGATGCGCGCCGGATTGCCGACGGCAGTCGCCTCGGCCGGCACCGGCTTGACCACCACGGCGTTCGAGCCGATCTTGGCGCCGCGCCCCACAGTGAAACCGCCCAATACTTTAGCGCCGGCCCCTACCACCACGCCGGCTTCCAGTGTCGGATGGCGTTTGACGCCGCGGTACAGCGAGGTGCCGCCCAGCGTCACACCCTGGTAGATCGTGCAGTCATCGCCGACCTCGGCAGTCTCGCCGATCACCACGCCCATGCCGTGGTCGATGAAGACGCGGCGGCCGATGCGAGCGGCCGGGTGGATTTCGATGCCGGTCATGAAGCGGCCGAATTGCGATACCCAGCGCGCCAGCAGCCGAAACCCCCGCCGCCACAGCGCATTTCCCATCCGGTGCAGGATGACCGCGTGGATGCCCGGATAACACGTGACTACCTCCAGCAGGCTGCGGGCGGCGGGGTCGCGTGCCAACACGCTGGCGGCATCTTCACGTATGTGGGAAAACATCTGAACAATCCGAAAATTGAAAAGGAAACTATCCTAAGAAACCCGACTTTTACGGTCAACTATTAGGGCGATTATCGGCCGAATCTGGCCAAAATCGGGGCAGAAACGGCGCAATCGCAGCAATTGGGACCGTTGTCGTCCTCAGGAACGGTCTTGGAACGGCTTCTCAAAGAAGTTCAGCATGCCGCGCAGGATGTTTACTTCGTCCTTTTCGAGCCGTACGCGCCCGAACAGGCGCCGCAGACGCGGCATGAGCCGCTTTGGATTGGCCGGATCGAAGAAACCACTGCGGGTCATGGCCGACTGGAAGTGCGCATACAACTGCTCCACTTCGTCGACAGTCGCCAGGTCGGCCTGCTGGGCCGGCGCCTGCCCGGTGATCACGCAGGCCAGGCGCAGCTCGTAACACATCAGTTGCACGGCGGAAGCCAGATTGAGCGAGGCGTAGTCCGGATTGGCCGGAATCATGACCGGCACCTGGCACAGCGCCAGCTCGTCATTGGACAGGCCGTAGGTTTCGTTGCCGAAAACCAGCGCCACCTCGCCCACCGCCGCTTGCGTAGCCAGCGTGCCGGCCGCTTCGCGCGACCATTGCATGGGCACTGACAGCTCACGCCGACGGGAGGTCAGCGCGGCGGCCAGCGTCACGCCGGCCAGGGCGTCCTGCAGGGTGTCGCACACCACCGCCTGCGCCAGCACGTCGGTGGCGCCGGAGGCACGCGCTTCGGCCTCAGGGTGCGGAAAGCTCTTGGGCTGCACCAGATACAGGCGCGACAGGCCCATGGTCTTGAGCGCACGGGCAGCGGCGCCGATATTGCCGGGGTGGCTGGGACGTGCCAGCACCACGCGCACACGTTGTAACGCATCCGCTGCGTGAAGGATCGGGGATTGCTCGGTCATACGTTATAATTGCGGGTTTTCCGAATGTGCGGCGTTGCTTATTCATTGTGCGGCGCCTGCCCCGAACTGGTTCGACGCTCATGCATCCCACTCTGAATATCGCCGTCAAGGCCGCCCGCCGCGCCGGCACCATCATCAATCGTGGCACCCTCGACCTGGACTTGCTGCAAGTGCGCGCCAAGTCACAGAACGACTTTGTCACGGAGATCGATGCGGCCGCCGAGCAAGCCATCATTGAAGTCATTCGTGAGGCTTACCCGGAGCACGCCATTCTAGCAGAGGAGTCGGGCCAGACCGGGGACGCAGAATTCCAATGGATCATCGACCCCCTCGACGGCACCACCAACTTCATCCACGGCTTCCCGCAATACGCGGTGTCGATCGCCCTGGCCGAAAAGGGTGTCGTGCAGCAGGCGGTGATCTACGACCCGAACCGCAATGAGCTGTTCACTGCCTCGCGTGGCCGTGGCGCCTTCCTCAATGAACGCCGCATCCGCGTCTCCAAGCGCACGCGCCTGAGCGAATCGCTGGTGGCCACCGGTTTCCCGTTCAAGACCATGGAACACATGGACGCCTACCTGGGCATGTTCCGCGAGTTGGCCGAAAAAACCGCCGGTCTGCGCCGCCCCGGTGCCGCTGCGCTGGATCTGGCGTACGTCGCCTGCGGCCGCGTCGACGGCTTCTTCGAACTGGGCCTGATGCCCTGGGACATGGCTGCCGGCACCCTGCTGGTGAGTGAGGCCGGCGGTCTGGTCAGCGACTTCTCGGGCGAATCGGCCTACCTGGAAACCGGCAACCTGGTGGCGGGCACGCCCAAGGTGTTCAGCCAGCTGCTGCCGATCATCCAGAACCACCGCGGCAGCATCCGCGCGTAAGCGTTCCGCTCGGACAAACAAAGGGCTCCACAAGGAGCCCTTTTTTATTGCCGCGTCGGCCGCCCTGCCCCTATGCCGCCAATGGTGCCGCGTGCTTGAACAACGCGAAGAAGTTGCGCGTGGTGGCTGCCGCAATTTCTTCCACCGGCACATCGCGCAAGCGTGCGATCTCCGCCGCCACGTGCGGCACATACGAAGGCTCGTTCTGTTTACCGCGATACGGCACCGGCGCCAGGTAGGGTGAATCGGTTTCGATCAGCATGCGATCGAGCGGCACGCTGCGCGCGACTTCTTTCAGCGCCACGGCGTTCTTGAAGGTGACGATGCCGGAGAACGAGATGTAAAAACCCATCTCCAGCGCCGCATCGGCCACCGCCTGGGTCTCGGTAAAGCAGTGCATGACGCCGCGCGGCACGTCCGCGCCTTCTTCGCGCATGATGCGCAATGTGTCGTCCGCCGCGTCGCGCGTGTGGATCACCAGGGGCTTGTCGCAGGCGCGTGCCGCGCGGATATGGGCGCGAAACCGCTCACGCTGCCATTCCGGCTTGTCCTTGTGCCAGTAATAGTCCAGCCCCGTCTCACCGATGGCGACCACTTTGGGGCGGGCAGCCCAATCCAGCAATTTGTCGACGCTGGCTTCTTCGCACTCGGTGTTTTCGGGATGCAGCCCCACCGACGCGAAAATGTTCGGATGCGACGCGGCAATGTCGAGGACACGCGGCAGGTTCTCGAAATTCACGCCGATACACATGGCGTGCGTGACCTTGGCCGCCGCCATGCGCGCGAACAAGGCTTCGCCGTCGGCGGCCAGATCCGGGAAATCGATATGGCAGTGGGAATCGACAAACATAGGAGGCGGTGATGCGGGGAAACGGCCGACGATTCTACCGCCTGCGCCCGTCTGCCCGAAAGCAGCCCCGCCAGAGAACGCTCAGAGCGTGTGGGTCGGGCGGTTGGAGCCCAGCGCGCTGCCCAGGATCTGTTCGATCTTGATCTTGACGGCCTGGCCGCCCTCGTCGGCGGCGAACTGCACGCCCATGCCCTGGATCTTGCCGTTCTGCGCATTGGCGGGCGTGATCCAGGCTACCTTGCCCTTGACGGCCAGCTTGGCGGGATCGTCCATCAATTGCAGCAGCATGAACACTTCATCGCCCGGCTGGTAAGTGCGCGGCGTGGGCACGAACAGGCCGCCATTCTTGATGAACGGCATGTAGGCCGCGTACAGCGCCGAACGCGAATTGATGTTCAGCGACAGTACACTCGGGCGCGCGGTGGCAGCGGTTTGGCGAGGTTCCATGAATATCGTGTGGACGGGTAAGTACAGCGCGACGCACCACACGGGCGGCACGTCGCGACAACGCCATGAGCGTAACGCGCGCGGCGCGCGCTGGCTAGTTCAGGCGACGGCCAGCCGCGCCTTGGCGCGACGAACGGTCAGCGGGCCATGCCCCGCTTGGCGCGCAGCAGGACGTCCTCAAGGAACAGGCGTGCGTTGAGCGGGTGTTGCGCCACTTTGCGGAACGCTGCCAGCTCTTGGTAGGCGGCCAGCCAGCCTGCGGCGTGCCCCGTGGCACCCTGCGCCAGTTGCTTGTGGTAGTCGGCAAAGAAGCGCGCCGGCTGCCCCTGCCCTACACGCACGCCATCGGCCAGCCAACGTTGCAGCCACGACACCAGCAGCGCCTGCGTCACGCCGGCCTCGGTGGCAGCCTTGCCCTTGAGCCAGGCTTCCCATTCACCGGCGAGCTTGAGCGGATCCTGATTCATCAGGCCGATGACGTCCTTGGCAAAGCGCGCCCGCGCCTCGCCCAATGGCCCGTCGGCCAGTTCGCGCGCCGCCAGCGGCAGGCCGGAGGCGAAACCGAGCAAGGCCTCCGCATTGGCGGTGCCTTCACGCGCCAGCCAGGCGGACGCTTCGGCCGCCGACGGCTTGGGAAACACCCAAGCCTGGCACCGGCTGCGGATGGTGGGCAGCAACTGCCCGGGCGCATGGCACACGAGCAGGAACACGGCATCGATCGGCGGTTCTTCGAGCGACTTGAGCAGGGCGTTGGCGGTCGGCACATTCATGGCCTCGGCCGGATCGATCAACACCACGCGGCGTCCGCCCTGGTGGCCGCCGATTTCGAGCAGACCCTGCATGTCGCGCACTTGCTCGATGCGGATCTGATTCGATTTCTTTTTTTCTTTCTTGCCTTCGGATTCGCCTTCGCCGTCATCCTCTTCGGCGCTTTCCGGCACCATGCGGTGCATGTCCGGGTGATTGCCGTCGGCAAACCATCGGCAAGCTGGACACTGGCCGCAGGCAAAGCCATCGGCGAGCGGACTCGTACACAGCAGGCGCTGGGCCAGCAGTTCGGCGAAGCGACGCTTGCCGCTGCCATGCGGGCCGATCAGCAGGAGCGCGTGGTGCAGGCGTTCGGGCGCGGCAGTGACGCGGCGCCACATCGGCAGCAGCCACGGCGGCAGGCGTTCATCACTCATGCCAACAGCATCCCCAGGCGGGCCAGTGCGTCGGCGGTGACATCAGCGGGCTGACGATCGGCATCGATGACAGCGATACGGGCCGGTTGCTGGGCAGCGCGCGCCAGGTAGGCGGCGCGCACTTTTTCGAAAAAGCCGCGCTGCTCACGCTCGAAGCGATCCGCTTCGTCGCGGCCATTCGCCAGACGCTGGGCAGCCACCGCTGGCGCGACATCGAACAAAAAGGTCAGATCAGGCTGCAAACCGGGATGCACCCATTGTTCGAGCGCTTCGAACTTGGCCTGCGCCAACCCCCGGCCGCCGACCTGATAGGCGAAGGTGGCATCGCTGAAGCGATCGCTCACGACCCATTGGCCACGCGCCAACGCGGGCTCGATCAACTGCGCCAGATGTTCGCGCCGGGCGGCGAACATAATGAGCGCTTCGGTCTCCAGGTGCATGGGCTCGTGCAGCACCAGCGCGCGCAGTTGTTCGCCCAGCGGCGTGCCACCCGGTTCGCGCGTCTGCACGACCTCGTGACCGGCGCGGCGCACCGCGTCGACAACAGCGGCGATCTGCGTGCTCTTGCCGGCGCCGTCGATGCCTTCGAAAGTGATGAAACGTCCGCGCATCGCGCTCATCCCCGCCCCTTGATGTAGCGCGCCACGGCGCGATTGTGTTCGTCGAGCGTACGCGAAAATTCGCTGGTGCCGTTACCGCGCGAGACGAAGTAAAAGAAATCGGTACGCGCCGGATTGAGCGTTGCCCGCAGCGCCGCCAGACCGGGCATGGCGACCGGCGTGGGCGGCAGGCCTCGGCGCGTGTAACTGTTATAGGGTGTGTCGGTCTGCAAGTCGCGCTTGCGCAGATTGCCGTCGTACGCCGTGCCCATGCCATAGATGACGGTGGGGTCGCTCTGCAGTGGCATGCCAGCGCGCAAACGATTGACGAAGACCGAGGCGACCCGGTCGCGATCCTGCGGCACACCGGTTTCCTTCTCGACCACCGATGCGAGCACCAGCGCTTCGTAAGGCGTGCTCAGCGGCAAATCGGGCGAGCGCTTTTCCCATTCGCGCTGCAATACTTTTTCCATTTGCTCATGAGCGCGCCGCAGCACGTCCAGGTCGCTGGTGCCGCGCACCACGTAATACGTATCGGGGAAGAACAGGCCCTCTGGATGCGCCTCGGGAATGTTCAGGCGCGCCAGGATGTCGGCATCGGGCAGGCCAAGGGTGTCATGGCGCAGATCGGGCTGCCCGTCCAGCGCGGCGCGCAGGCGGCGGAAGTTCCAGCCCTCGATGAGCGCCAGCTCGGCATAGGCGTTCGAACCCGAGGTGAGCAGTTCGATCAACCCCCACGGCGTGATGCCTTCGGAAATCTGATAGTTGCCGGCCTTGATGCGACTGTCGTGACCGCTGGCGCGCGCCAGCCAGGTCAGCACCATCGGCGACACGTCGATGCCGGCGGCCGACACCTGACGCGCCACCTCGCGCATGGAACTGCCGCGCAGCACTTCGAGATCGACGATCGGACGGGCCTGCGGCAGCGGACGCTGAACGTAGTAAATCGTCACACCCGCGGCGATCAGGGCGAGGACGACGAGCACTTTGAACAGTGTGACAAACAAACGCAGCATGGGAACCGAAGCAGGAATAAGATGACGAACTGAAGGAACGATGCTCCAACAGACGACCCGCGCACAAGCCGCCCCGGATGGCCGGCCAAACGGCGCGCCCTATAATAACGGAAAGGCGGACCGTGCTTGTGCGAGCCGCCAAATTCATCGGTATCGGAAGCACAACATGCAGTCACCCTGGTTTGTTTTTCTCGATGAAATCGGTGCCCGTTTCGAAGAAGGCCAAGCGGGAATCGTCCGCTTCGGAGAAGTGCGTGACGAAGTACGCGCTGCCGCTACCGGCACCATCATCACCCCCCTGACTCATCGTGGTCTGCTGCGCGCCGAAGGCGAAGACGCCGCCGCCTTTCTGCACAACCTGACCTCCAACGACATCAAGAATCTGGCTCTGCACCGGGCCCACTACGACAGTTTCAACAGCCCCAAGGGCCGCATGCTGGCGACATTTCTGGTGTGGCGCGATCACAATGGCTTTTTCGTGCAGACCTCCGCCGACCTGCTGGCGGCGATGCACAAAAAGCTGTCGATGTACGTGCTGCGCTCAAAGGTGCGGCTGACCAATCCGAACCCCGAATACGCCGTCATCGGTCTGGCCGGCGCCGGCACAGCCCATGCACTGGACGCCGCCGGGCTGGCGCTGCCGCCCGAACCGATGACCGTCACGCAAGGCCAGGTACAGGTCGTGCGGCTGGACGCCATGCGGGCCCAGATCGTGCTACCTGTCGCTCAGGCACCCGACGTCTGGAAGAAGCTCGCCAGCCAGGGCGCCCAGGCGGTGGGGTCCGAGGCCTGGAACTGGCTCGACGTGCAGGCCGGCGTGCCGTGGATCACCGCGCCGACGCAAGAAGAATTCGTCGCGCAAATGGTGAACTTCGAACTCGTCGGCGGCGTGAACTTCCAGAAGGGATGCTATCCAGGACAGGAGATCGTCGCCCGCACGCAATACCTGGGCAAGCTCAAGAAGCGCATGTTCCTGGCCCATCTGGCCGAGGGCCGCGTGGCGCCGGGCACCGATCTGTTCGCGCCCGATTTTGGCGAACAGTCGTGCGGCAAGGTATTGACCGTGGCGACCGCCCCAGAACTCGGGCATGACTTGCTCGCCGTAATGCAGATATCCAGCCACGACGCTGGCGAGGTGCACGTAGGCGCACCCGACGGCCCGCGACTGACCTTCGGCTCGTTGCCTTACACCGTCAGTTAGACGGCAAGGCGGTCGAGCCCCCTGGCGCTCCGTTCGCATCCACTCCGGAGCGCCGCTTGCAGGCGCCTGGAGGAGGAGCCGACATGATCAGCAGCGTCTACATCTATTACTGCGTCGCGCCCGACAAGACTCAGGAGGCACGCAGTGCCGTGCTCGGCATCCTGGAAACCGTCAAGACCGCCACGGGCGTACAGGGCCGTGTGATGTGTCGCCTCGAAGACGCCAAGACCTGGATGGAAGTCTATGAGCCCGTGGATGATCCCAACCGCCTGCTCGACATCATCGAGCGAGCGGCCGCCGAATCCGACCTCATGAAATACCTGCTGCACGGCACGCGACGGCACATCGAACCCTTCGTGCCGCTGGATGCGCGTTGATCAGACGCCGTCGGTAGCCGCCGCCAGGCGCTTGCGCATGACGCAGTGTTCGATGCCGGCTTCCATGAACATCTCGCCTTCGACCTCGAAACCGAGCACGCGATAGAACTCGCTGGCGCTCAGTTGAGCGTTCAGAACGATCTCCGGCATGCCGCGCGTCTGCGCCGCCGCCATCAGGGCCAGCATGAGCTCGCGCCCAACGCCTTGCCCACGTGCTTCCTTGCGGACTGCCACGCGGCCGATGTGACCGTCGTCGAGCAGCCGGGCCGTGCCGATTGCCGCGTCGCCGCGCCAGGCCACGGCATGCAGGGACGCGGCGTCATGCTCGTCGTATTCCATGTCGGCCGGCACTTTCTGCTCGACGATGAATACTTCATGGCGAATATCGGACGCTGGCCGCTGCAATTGCTGCCAGGTCCCGGTCTGGATATGTGTGGTCATCATGCGGTCATCGTGCGCAAGCGGCGCGCGGCAAAGAAACTCGACAATAGCTGGCCGCATTCGTCGGCCAACACCCCTGCTTCGATCTGCGCGTGGTGGTTGAGGCGAGCTTCGCCAAACAGATCCAGCACGCTGCCGGCCACGCCGGTCTTCGGATCGCGCGCACCGTACACCACGCGCGCGATGCGCGCATGCATGATGGCCCCAGCACACATGCTGCACGGCTCCAGCGTCACGTAAAGCTCGCATCCGGGCAGGCGGTAGTTGGACAGATTACGCGCTGCATCACGCAAGGCCATGACTTCGGCATGCGCGGTCGGATCGTGACGGCCGATGGGCTGATTGAAGCCCCGTCCGACGATTTCGCCATTGCAGACCACCACCGCACCGACGGGGACTTCATCGACGCTACCTGCCTCACGCGCCAATTCGAGCGCCGTGCGCATGAAGAAAACGTCTTGTTCAGTCATGGACCAGGGATTCCTTCTTGGCCGGACGCTTCAGGCTGCCCAGCACGATCATGAAAATCCCCAGCAGCAATTCGTCCAGCAAGGGAATGACATCGGGCACGACCAGATCGATGACGAACAGGCACACCATCAGCAAGAAAAGCTGCGGAAAACGCAGGCTTTGCGCGCGGCGCAGTATGAATGCCGGCAGCAGGGCGAAAAGTGGCTTGAACATAGTGGATCCTTTCAATCACCGGTGCCCGGCGAGCGGACGCGGTGACCCGACCGCAGACCTTACCACGATCGCCGGGGTGCCGGTGTCCGTCCCGGCGCCGGCCGGCGCAGCGTGCCAGGGCATCGCAGGCACGCAGTTCAGGCGCTTGGTTCTGCCCGATCCGGCCGGTGCATGGAAGCGCACCAGGCGATGCCGGCCACCAGACAGAAGATCGCCAGCGCCTCCAGCCACGTCGGCCAGCGTTGATCCCACAGAAAACTGTACAGCAGCGCGAACAGGGTCTCGAACGTGATCATCTGGCCGGTCAGGGTCAACGGCAGCAAGCGGCTGGCCTGATTCCAGCAGCGGTTACCAATGATCGACGCCAGCAAGGCCAGGCCCGCGCTCACACACCAGAAATACAGCCAGTCCGGACCGGCATGCGCCGCGCTAGCCCCGCCAAACACGAACACCCCCAGGACCAGGGCCTGCGCGCCCGTCACGACACCTGTCAGCAGAGACCAATCGTGAGCCGACACATTGGGCAGGCGCGCCAACCATCGACTGTTGCCGACGGCATAGATCGCCCACGACGCCAGCGCGCCAAACGCGCAGGCCAGACCCGTCATGCGCGCAGCCGTCGCGTCGTGCGGCCCGGCCACGCGCAGCGATTCGAACGCAATGCACACCACGCCCACGCAACACGGCAACAGTCGATGGTTGGCGCGCCTGCCCAATGTGTCGGCT
>JASGFB010000001.1:0-105365 GCA_047605765.1 Rhodocyclaceae bacterium | reverse complement strand
GCAGGCGGCCCTCGAACACGCGCGCCCGTGGGGCGCGCCGCTGCCCTTAACGCGTCTGCTCGAAGACGCCATCGCGCATGCGCGGGGTGGCGTGCCGGTGACGCGCTCGCAAGTCGACCTCACGCATGGCAAGTGGCAGGAACTGGCGCACATCCCCGGCTTTGCCGACACCTTCGCTGCCGCCGGCCTGCCCACTGTCGGGCAGCTCCAGTACCAGCCGCGGCTGGCCGCCACGCTGGCGCAACTGGCTGCAGCCGGGTTGGATGACTTCTATCGCGGCGACGTGGCCCGTAGCCTGGCGCATGACCTCGCCGTGGCGGGCAGCCCGCTGCGGCTGACCGATCTGGCCGCCTATCGTGCAGCGGTGGTGGACGCGCTGTCGGTGCAGTTGTCGGTCGGGCAGGTCTTTAACCATCCTCCGCCGACGCAGGGCGTGTCGTCCTTGCAGATACTCGGCATCTTCGATCGCCTGGGGGTGGATCGGGCAGACAGCTTTGCTCACGTGCACGGTCTGGTGGAAGCGACCAAGCGCGCGTTCATCTGGCGCAATGCCCACGTGGGCGATCCGGCCACCATGCGCGCCGTGCCGGCGCAGTGGCTGACGCCTGAAGCGCTGCAAGCCGAGGCGGCATGTATCGATCCGGCGCGCGCCGCGCCGTGGCCGCATGTGGCCAAGCCCGGCGATACCGTGTGGTTGGGTGCGGCGGACGCCAGTGGTCGCGTGGTCAGCTATATCCAGAGCGTGTACTGGGAGTTCGGCAGCGGGCTGGTGCTGCCGCAGTCGGGTGTGCAATGGCAGAACCGCGGCGCCTCCTTCACGCTGGAGGCGGGCCCCAATATGCTGGCGCCCGGACGCCTGCCGTTCCATACGCTCAATCCGGCGCTGGCGCGCCTGCGTGACGGGCGTGTCATCGCCTACGGCACCATGGGGGGCGAAGGGCAGCCGCAGACTCAGGCCGCCGTATTCAGTCGGCATGCGCTGTTCGGGCAGGACATCCAGGCCGCGGTGTCGGCACCGCGTTGGCTGCTGGGTCGCACCTGGGGCGCCACGTCGACCAATCTCAAGCTCGAAGCGCGCTTCGATGGCGTCCTCGTCGACGCCCTGCGTCGTGCCGGACACGACGTTGAATGCGTGGCCGACTACGACGACATGATGGGTCACGCCGGAGCCGTGTCGGTGCATCCGGGCGGGCTGATCGAAGGGGCCACCGACCCGCGCGCCGATGGCGCCTGTGCCGCCTGCTGAACGGCGCCGATCGGGGCGAGGCGGCGCTCATCGGCGCCGAATGGAAGCGTCGCTGCCTCACGACAGGGGGTCATCATCTGCCATACTGTGCAGCCCCCAAGGAATGGATTTGCCGTGTCCCTGCATACTTGGCTCGCCTTCGTGGTGGCGAGTTGGCTGATCGCCCTGTCTCCCGGCCCGGGTGCCATCTCGTGCATGGCCGCCGGCCTGCGCTATGGTTACCGGCGGGCGGCCTGGAACATCGTCGGTCTTGAATTCGGCGTCGTGTTGCTGGTACTCATCGTGGCGGCCGGCCTGGGCGCCATTCTGGCCACTTCGGCCATCGCTTTCGACATCGTCAAGTGGCTTGGCGCCGGCTATCTGATGTGGCTCGGCGTGCAGCAGTGGCGGGCCCGTCCGGAACCCATGGCGGACGCCCAGGCGCCCGATTCGTCGCGCCGCTTGCTGTTGGCGCGGGGCTTCCTGGTCAATGCCAGCAATCCCAAGGGCATACTGTTCATGCTCGCCGTGCTGCCGCAGTTCATCGATCCGGCGGCGCCGCAATGGCGCCAGTACGCCATTTGCGCGGCCACTCTGGTGGTGACCGACGTCATCGTCATGAGCGGCTACACGCTGCTGGCGTCACGTGTGCTGCGCGCCTTGCGCGACGGCCGCCACGCGCGTGCCATCAATCGTTTGTTCGGGGGCCTCTTCGTCGGCGCCGGCATCTTGTTGGCCAGCTTCCGGCGGACCTGAACGTGGTGCGCGTCCTTCGCGTCGGGCTGGCTCTCTGCCTGCCCTGGCTGGCCGCCTGCGCTACCGCGCCGGAGCCTGTGCCCGAGCCGCCGCCGGCACCCGTGCCGGTGCCGGTCGAAGCCCCGCCGCCGTCCCCGGCGCCGCCGCTCGAGCCACCACCGCCTGCTCCGGCGCCGCCCAAGCCTGCCAAGGCCGCCCCTGCCAAGGCGCTCGATCTGGTCACTGATTGCCAGGTGTCGCGTCCGACTTATCGTGCCGAGACGACGCTCGAAGTGCGTGCCGGTGCCGTGCGCCGCATGCGCACCGTCTACAACCTGCCCGGCGGCAGCCAGTGCCTGTTCGAGCTGGCCGACATGCAACAGATACGCAGCCAACCCCACATCGAGCTGCGTGGTCGCCGCGACGCCTGTACGGTGCGCCTGCGTGAGCAGGGCAAGCGCATCGTCATGAGCTATGCCGGCTGCAGCGCCCGCTGCACCGACGCGGCTGCTTTCTCCCGCATCGCTCCCTTGCGCATCGATCCTCGCGGCGGCCGCTGCGAATAGCCCGCCACGCACCAGGGCGGTGCAGAATGGATGTGTTTGCACGCACTGTTCATCGAACTGAGCTATCTTGTTGGCTGCGCGTCGCCAGCGCCGTCTTGCGACGTGTACAACGATAAAGACGACGAGGAGACAGCATGCTCATTACATTCAAATCAAGAGCCGGGGGCGACGTCATCATGTTCGGCAAGGTCGGGCAGCAGATGCTGCAGGCCATGGGCAAGGACCCCAACGATGCGCGCGGCATCGTCACGGTCGAACAGCTGGACGCGGCCATGGCCGCGCTGCAGGCGGCGGTGGCCGCCGATCGACAGCAACGCGAAGCGGCCAAGGCCGATGATGACGAAGAGGAAGAACCCAAGCGTGGCATGGCCGCCGCAGTCAGTTTCGCCCAGCGCGCCATTCCGCTGATTGACCTGCTGACCCACGCCAAGCGCGAGGAGCAGCCCGTACTGTGGGAGAGTTGAGCATCGATACCTCGGTTTCCGCGGCTTCGCCCGTGGTGTTGATTACCGGTGGCGCGCGCCGTGTCGGCGCCGCCATCGTGCGCCGTCTGCATGCGGCGGGCTGCCGGGTGGCGATCCACTGTCGCGGCTCGGTGGCGGCGGCGCGCGCGCTGGCCGAAGCGCTCAACGCGCAGCGCCCCGATTCGGCCGCCGTCTTCCAGGCCAACCTGCTCGATGTGCGCGTGTTTGTCCCTTTGCTCGACGAGGTCATTGCCCACTTCGGCCGCCTGGATGGCCTGGTGAACAACGCGTCCAGCTTCTACCCCACCTTGCTTGGACAGGTCGATGAAGCGGCCTGGGCCGATCTGGTGGGTACCAATCTCAAGGCGCCGCTGTTCCTGACCCAGGCGGCGGCACCGCACTTGCGGGCCTGCCGGGGCGCCGTCGTCAATATTGTCGATATTCACGCCGAGCGCCCGATGCGCGGGTACGTGGTTTATTCGGCCGCCAAGGCGGGCCTGCTGGGCCTGACGCGCGCGCTGGCCATCGAACTGGCACCCGGTGTGCGTGTGAATGGCGTGGCGCCCGGGCCGATCGAATGGCCCGAAGATGGGCAGTTCGCGCCCGACGCACAGGCGCGCATCGTCGACCACACGCTGCTGGGCCGCGTCGGCACCGCCAGCGAAGTGGCCGATGCCGTACGATTCTTGCTGCTGGATGCTGCCTATGTGACGGGCCAGATACTGGCCGTCGATGGCGGCCGCAGCGCACATTTGTGAAGGGCCGCCCCGTCGCGACGGGGCCACAACGGATTTACAGGTCAGGTTATGTCATTGAGTTACCGCATCGTGCCGGTCACGGCGTTCATGCAGAACTGCTCCATTCTGTGGTGCGACGAACGTATGGAAGCCGCCGTGGTCGACCCTGGCGGCGACGTGCCGAAGATCGAGGCCGCCCTGGCCGGGATCGGCGCCCGGCTGACGCGCGTGTTGCTGACTCATGGCCACATCGATCATGCCGGTGCGGCGGCCGAGGTGGCCGAGCGTTTCGGCGTGCCGATCGAAGGGCCGCACGAGGCGGATCGTTTCTGGATCGACAAGCTGGCCGACCAGAGCCGCATGTTCGGCTTGCCCGAAGCGCGGCCGTTCGAACCGACGCGCTGGCTGGCCGAGGGCGATACGGTTGAAGTCGGCAATCAGCGCCTGGCGGTGCTGCATTGCCCCGGACACACGCCCGGGCACGTGGTGTTTCACCATGCGCCGTCGCATCTGGCGGTGGTGGGTGACGTGCTCTTTGCCGGCTCGATCGGGCGTACGGATTTCCCCTTGGGTGATCATGCTGCCCTGATAGGCGCGATCCGTGGCAAATTATGGCCTCTGGGTGATGATGTTGATTTCATACCCGGGCACGGACCGATGTCCTCGTTCCGGGTAGAGCGGGCGACCAACCCGTTTGTCGGAGACCGTGCAGTTTGAGGTGGACGCGCCATGCCGGGCGCGCGCTAGAATCGAAGAACCCTTTCAACAAAGGTGATCAGCATGCGAATCGCACTGCTCGAAGACGATCCGACTCAGTCGAAGCTGTTTGCCACGTGGTTGCGGGACGCGGGGCACGACGTTCACGAATTTGGGCTGACGCGCGATTTGCTGCGCTTCGCCTCGCGCGAGAGCGTCGATCTGTACCTGCTTGACTGGATGGTGCCCGACCTGTCTGGCGAAGCATTCGTTCGCTGGCTGCGTGACGAGCGGCGCGACCAGACCCCGGCCATTTTCGTCACCGCGCGCGAGTCGGAAGACGACATCGTGGCCGGGTTGCAGACCGGCGCCGACGATTACATCGTCAAACCGGTCGCCCAGCGCGTGCTGCTCTCGCGCATCGATGCGGTGTTCCGCCGCATCAAGCCGCGCGGCGCGGACGAACCGATCGAAGCTCCGCCCTACGTCATCGACCTGGCTTCCAAGCGCATCAGCCTGAATGGCGAGCCGGTGGAACTGACCGAGAAGGAATTCGATCTCGCCGTGTTCCTGTTCCGCAACGTGGGGCGCCTGCTGTCGCGCGGCCACTTGCTCGAAGCGGTGTGGGGACGCAATCCCGACCTCGCCACGCGCACCGTCGACACCCATGTCTCGCGCGTGCGCGGCAAGCTCAAGCTGCGGCCTGAAAACGGCTATCGGCTGGCGCCGACCTACAACTATGGCTATCGCCTGGAAAAGGTCGAACCGAGCGAAGCGGCGGAAGAACCCGCCGGCGATGCGGCGTCGCGCGACGAAACCTGACATCGCGCTTCACCCTCTCGACCCGGCCCGCGCCTTCGGCGCCGGTCGGGTTTTCAATGTCCGCGCAGCGACGCGGGCTTGATCGGCGCGCGCGGCGCGGTTTCGGCGGACAGATCGTCCCACCAGTATTTGTCGGCCAGCGGCGCCAGGGGCGAGAGTTCCGGATTGGGCAAGCGCAGCACGCGCCGGCCCGCCAGATCCAGATCGCCCAGGATCAATCTTTTGTACGCCTGATACCGGCGTTCGAACTCCCCTGATTTGACCAGACGGGCGATGCCCTCGCGGATGCGTGCCGCCATGCGTTCGCCTTCCGGCGTGCGCGGCACGAAGAAGTAACGGGGCATGGGGTATTGCAGCATCAGGCTGCGCTCGATGACCAGGCCGGGCATGCGCTCGCGATGGGTCTGCAGCTCTGATTCGATTTCGTTCACGCCGCGTGAGAACAGATCGAAGCGTCGCGCCGACAGCATCTGGAACAGTCCTTCGTAGTCGTCTGCCGTCACCACCTTGAGCCCGGCTGCCCGCAGCACGGTGACGTCGGTCCAGCTCGACGCCTGGCCGATGGACAGGCGCGCCAGGTCGGCCACCGTGCGTACCTGGTCCACGCGCGGTTGGGTGTCGGCCATGATGAGCATCAGCCGATTGCCCAGCAGGCCTTTGTCGAGGGGAATGGGGATCGGCAGCAGGCGCTTTTCCAGATCGAGATTGGTGCCGCGGGCGACGATGTTGACGCGCCCGCGCCCCGATTCGACCTCCGCCACCGCACGCGGGAAGGTCATCGCCGTGCCGTAAGCCTGCAGCGTGTAGTCGCCGTATTTGTCGCGCGTGGCGGCCAGCGCAGCGTCCAGCACCTGCCAGTAATACAGGTGGCGCTGGTCATTGGGGGTTTCCGGCGGCGGGTAGACAAAATCCATCGACGCCGCGCGCGCCCAGGCGCAGCAGACACACAGCAGAACTGAAAACACGCGTCGCATCGTCGCAAACCCAGAAGGCGTACGATCCAACATAGGGGAGGGGCTCACCCCTGCGAATGGGTGGAAACCCGACACGGCGCGCCCTTTATCACATCCTTACAAAGGACGCGCCCGCAGCCCGTTTTACCCTTGCGGCGGCACGTAGCCGCTGGCGACGTCGGCGCCCGCACCGAAGAAGTGGCGTTCCATCTGTTCGGCCAGATACTTGCGCGCCTTCGGGTCCATCAGGTTGAGGCGGTTTTCGTTGATCAGCATGGTCTGCTGGCGTTGCCACTGCGCCCAGGCTTCCTTGGAGACGTTCTCATACAGGCGCTTGCCCAGGTCGCCCGGCATGGGGGGGAAGTCGAGACCCTCGGCTTCGACGCCGAGTTTGATGCATTTGACGGTACGGGCCATGGCGGTGAATCCTCCAGATTGAATCCGCCATTTTACTGCGCAGTCCAGCCGCCATCGACCGACATCAACGCACCGGTGATCGAGCGTGCCGCATCCGAGCACAAAAAAGCCGCCAGCGCGCCGACCTCTTCGATCTTGACGAAGCGCTTGGATGGCTGGGCGGCCAGCAGGACGTCGCGTTCGACCGCCTCGCGCGACAGGTTGCGCGCCTTCATGGTGTCCGGGATCTGGCGCTCCACCAGGGGGGTGCGTACGTAGCCGGGGCAGATCGCATTGACGGTGACACCGCTCTGCGCCAGTTCGAGGGCTACCGTTTTGGTGAGGCCGGCCAGGCCATGCTTGGCCGCCACGTACGCGCTCTTGTAGGGCGAAGCCACCAGTGCGTGCGCCGAGGCGATGTTGATGATGCGGCCCCAGCCGCGCTCGCGCATGGCGGGGACGGCCAGGCGGATGGCGTGGAAGGCCGCCGACAGGTTGATGGCCAGTATGGCGTCCCAGCGTTCGGGCGGGAAACTCTCGATGGGGGAGACATGCTGGATGCCGGCATTGTTGACCAGCACATCGATGGCGCCGAAGGCATCCTGGGCGCGTGTCAGCAACTGCGCGACTTCGGCGGCCTGCGACAGATCGGCGGCGATATAGCTTGCCCGTACGCCGAAGTCGTCTTCCAGCGCGCGGCGCTGGGCTTCGATCTGGTCGGCATCGCCAAAGCCGTTGAGCACGATATGTGCACCCTGTTCGGCCAGAGCATGGGCGATGGCTTGCCCGATGCCGCTCGTGGAACCCGTGATCAAGGCGGTTTTCCCTGCCAGCATGCTTGGTCTCCTCCTCGCAAAAAGGGGGCTGTGGCCCGTCCGGGCGAGTCCCACCATGCGCCGCCGGCCGGCCCGGCGCAATGCCGGTTTTCTCTAGGCGCAGGCATCATGTTCGCCCTTCATTGCATTGATGCCCCGGAATCACGCCGCTTGCCGGTAAAATCGCGCCTGATCTAAGAAAGCACTGCATGACTGACCGCTACGCCGTCATCGGCCACCCCATTGCGCAGAGCAAATCGCCCGCGCTGCATACCGCGTTTGCCCGCGAGACAGGCCAGGACATGGCCTATACCGCCATTCTTGCCCCCCTCGACGGGTTCGGCGCCTGCGTGCGCGCCTTTCAGTCGGAGAGCGGGCGCGGCCTCAACGTGACCATGCCGTTCAAGCTTGAGGCCTTCGCCCTCGCCAACGAGCTGACCCCGCGCGCGCAGGCGGCGGGCGCTGTCAACACCCTGTCGTTCCATGCCGACGGTTCCATTTCCGGCGACAACACCGACGGCGTGGGCATCGTGCGCGACATCACTCTCAACCTCGGGCGGCCGCTGGCCGGTGCGCGCGTGTTGTTGCTGGGGGCCGGCGGCGCCGTGCGTGGGGCGCTCATGCCCCTGCTCGAAGCCGGACCGCGCGAGATCTTCATCGCCAACCGCACGGCGGCGCGCGCCGACGAACTGGCGGCGGGCTTTCGGCCCGAAGCCGGAGCGGCGCACCTGCATGGCGGCGGCTTCGACGACATCGAAGGCGCTTTCGACATCATCATCAACGGCAGCGCATCGAGCATGACCGACGATGTGCCGCCCTTGCCCGCCACGGTCTGGGGGCCGCGCACGCTGGCCTATGACATGGCGTACAAGCCGACGCTCACGCCTTTCCTGTGCTTTGCGCGCGATGCCGGCGCCGACGCCTATGCCGATGGTCTGGGCATGCTGGTGGAGCAGGGGGCCGAGAGCTTCTTCGTGTGGCGCGGTGTGCGCCCTGACACGGCGCCGGTGATCCGCGCGCTGCGCGGCTGAGAGGGCGACCGATGCGCGATCAGGATCGTCCCCGTTCTTCCCGTCCGCCGCTGCGGCGGACGCCCGCTTTGCCGCCACTGGCCGCCGACAGCATGGCGGCCGCGCTGTGGGCGGCTTCCGAAGCGCTGGCCGCTGTGCGCGGCGGGCGTGCCCTCAACGACGGGCTGGCCAGCCTGTGGCAAGCCCATCCCGAATTCGACGCGCGCGCCCGCGGCGCCGTGCAGGACATGCTCTTTGGCACCTTGCGCGACTACGGCCGCGCCGACTGCATGTTCGACACGCTGCTGCGCCAGCCGCTCACCGAGCCGACTGTCGATGCCTTGCTGCGGATCAGCCTGCACCAGCTCGAACAGCGCCCCGAGCAGGCCCACACGGTGGTCGACCAGGCGGTCGAAGCCGCCGCGCGCATTGCCCGTGGCGGCCTCAAGGGTCTGGTCAATGCCGTATTGCGCAACGCGCTGCGGCAATGGCCGGCGCTGCTGGCCAAGTGCGAACAGGACGAACAGGCGCACTGGCGCCACCCGTTGTGGTGGATCGAAGCCGTGCGCGCGGCGCATCCGGGGGTATGGGAAGCCGCGCTGACGGCGGGCAACATGCATCCGCCCATGAGCCTGCGCGTGAATCGTCGCCGCGCCACCCAGGCGGCCATCCAGGCCGAACTGTCCGCCGCCGGCATCGACACCGAGGCCGTCGGCGAATGGGCCTTGCGCCTGATGCGCCCGCTGCCCGTGGCACAGCTGCCCGGCTACGCCGAGGGGCGCCTTTCCGTGCAGGACTGGGGCGCCCAACAGGCCGCCGCCTTGCTCGATGTGGTCGACGGCCAGCGCGTGCTGGATGCGTGTGCGGCGCCCGGCGGCAAGACCGCGCACCTGCTCGAGGCCGCCGACGTGTCGGTGCTGGCCCTCGATGCTGACGTGCAGCGCGCGCGTCGTGTGAGCGAGACTCTGTCGCGCCTGGGTTTGGCGGCCGAGGTGCGCAGCGCCGATTGTCGCGACGCCGCCGCGTGGTGGGACGGGCGTGCATTCGACCGCATCCTGGCCGACGTACCGTGTTCGGCGTCCGGCGTGGCGCGTCGCCATCCCGACATCAAATGGCTGCGCCGTCCTCGCGATGTTGCGAATTTCGCAGTCGTCCAGCGGCAAATTCTGAACGCTCTTTGGCCCGTGCTGGCGCCCGGCGGCAAAATGCTTTATGTCACCTGTTCAGTCTTTCCGGAGGAAAACGGCCGACAGGTTGCGCGTTTCGCAGCCGACCACCCGGATTGCCGCCGCGCCGCCTTTGCGGACGGTTCGATCGAACAATACTGGCTGCCAACCCCGCACCATGACGGTTTTTTCTTCGCCCTGCTGGAAAAGACGGCTTAGCCTGGCGCGCGCCTGGCTGACCGCCTTCTGCGTGGCATGGCTGCTGGCCGTGCCAGCGCCGACCATGGGGCAGGGACGCCCGACGATCGAATTCATCTACACCGAGATCGTGCCGTCGGACAACCAATACGTGGTCAACGCCGCCGTCACCATGAGCGCCAACGCGCGGCTGGAAGAGCTGGTCAATGCCGGGGTCTCCGTGCCTTTCGTGGCCGAGTTCGTCCTCACGCGTTCGCGCTGGTATTGGTTCGACGAATCGGTGGTCGAGCGGGTGATGGATTTCCGCTTGTCGTATCACGCCCTCACACGCCAGTACCGCCTGACCGTCGGCAGTCTGCATCGCAGCTTCGACAGTTACGAAGAAGCCCTGTCTGCGATGTTGTCGATCCGCAATTGGGCGGTGCTCGATCGTGGTCGCCTGCGTGGCGGCGACTCGTATGACGCCGCGTTGCGCTTCCGGCTCGATCTGGGCGCGCTGCCCAAGCCCTTCCAGGTAGCCGCCTGGGGGAGCCGCGATCTCGACCTGTCCACCGGCTGGGCCAACTGGACCTTCCTGGCCGCCGCCCGCTGATGCGCCGTCTCGTCATCATCACTTCGGCGCTGGGCGCCATCCTGCTGTTCCTGCTGGCCTCGGCGGGCGCCAACACCTCGCTGTTCGCGCACAACTATCCGCTGCTGCTGGCTGCCAATGGTCTGCTGGCGCTGGCGCTGGCGGTGCTGGTCGGGGTCCAGGTCCGCGTGCTGTGGCGCGAGTACCGCGAACGGCAGTTCGGCTCGCGCCTCAAGCTCAAGCTGATGGCCATGTTCGTGCTGCTGGCGGTGGTGCCGGGCAGCATCATCTATCTGGTGTCGGTGCAGTTCGCCGTGCGCTCGATCGAGTCCTGGTACAACGTGCGTGTCGACACCGCCCTCGAAAGCGGCCTCACGCTGGGGCGCAGTGCGCTCGACGCGCTTCTCGATCAACTGGCCGAGCGGACGCGCGACGAAGCCTTCGAGCTGGGCGACCTGGGGGCGACACCGACGCTGCCGGCGCTATCGCGGGCGCGTGACCGCATCAGCGCCGATTCGGCCACCATCCTCAGCGCCAGCGGCCATGTGCTGCTGTCCACCGGCGACCACTATGGCAGCCTGGTGCCCGACGTGCCGTCCACCAACCAATTGCGGCAGGCGCGCGCCTCGCGTGGCTGGCGCGCGGTCGAGAGCGATGGCGGCGATGGTCTGGTGCTGCGGGTGGTGATGCCGATTCCGTCGCGCCATTTCACGGCCGACCCCTTGCTGTTGCAGGTCATGTCGGCGGTGCCCGAAGGCCTGGCGCGCAGCGCCGAGAGCATCCAGAACCTGCACCAGGAATACCAGGAACTGCTGCAGGCGCGCCAAGGGCTCAAACGCATCTACCTGATCACGCTGACGCTGGCGCTGCTGTTGGCGATGTTCACTGCCATGGCGATCGCTTTCGTTTTCGCGCGCGCGCTGTCGGCACCGTTGTCGATCCTGGCCGAAGGGACGCAGGCGGTGGCTGCGGGCGACTTTTCGCCACGCCAGGCGTTGCCCGCGCGCGACGAGCTGGGCGTGCTGACGCAGAGCTTCAACCGCATGACGCGCCAACTGCAGGATGCCCGCGAGCTGGCGGACAAGAACCGCGCCGCCGTGGACACCGCGCGCGCCTATCTCGAAGGTGTGCTCACCAACTTGTCGGCCGGCGTGCTGGCCTTCGCTGTTGACGGTACTTTGCGTGCCGCCAATCGTGGTGCCCTGGTGGCGCTGCGCGACGAGTTGGCTGGCTACGAATCGATTCCGCTCAAGGATTGGCCGGCGCACACGCAAATCCGCGATGCCGTGCTGGCGGCCTTCGCCGAAAACGAAGGCGAATGGCATAGACAGCTCGAAATCGAATTGGGCGATGGCCAGAAGCAGACGCTGCTGCTGCATGGTTCGCGCCTGCCCGAAGGCGCCAATGGCGGCTTCGTGGTGGTGTTCGATGACATCAGCGAACTGATCTCGGCGCAACGCAACGCCGCCTGGGCAGAGGTGGCGCGTCGCCTGGCGCACGAGATCAAGAACCCGCTCACACCGATCCAGCTCGCCGCCGAGCGTCTCGAACACAAACTGTCTTCGCAATTGCCGGACGCCGAACGCGCCATGCTGGCGCGCTCGACCCAGACCATCGTGAACCAGGTCGAGGCCATGAAGAATCTGGTCAACGGCTTCCGCGACTATGCACGTCTGCCGCAGCCCAAGCTGGCCAGTCTCGATCTCAATGCGCTGATCGGCGAAATCCTGGTGCTCTATGAAAGCAGCCGCTGCCCGATCCATGCCGAGCTGGCGGCGCAACTGCCTATGGTGCTGGCCGATTCGTCGCAATTGCGCCAGGTGATCCACAACCTGCTGCAGAACGCGCAGGATGCCGTGCACGATCTCGACAACCCGCGCATCGTGATCGAGACCCGGCGCGAGGGAAAGCGTGTCGAACTCTTGATCAGTGACAACGGCCCGGGATTTCCTCCGGCTATCCTCACGCGAGCTTTCGAGCCGTACATTACGACGAAAAGTCGCGGGTCTGGTCTTGGCCTAGCCATCGTCAAAAAAATAGTAGAAGAACATCGCGGGGACATCACGCTCGGCAATCGCCCGGACGGGGGCGCACAAATCAAGGTACGGCTGGCTTCTACGGAAGGATCGGCCGCCACAGTAGTAGCAAATTAGCAACAGTCTGCTAGTCTCTGCCCATGGCGAAAATTCTGGTTGTTGACGACGAAATCGGCATTCGCGAACTCTTGCGCGAGATCCTCTGCGACGAGGGACACGATGTTGTGCTGGCGGAGAACGCCGTCAGCGCGCGTCACGCACGCCAGGCCGGCAAGCCTGACCTCGTGCTGCTCGATATCTGGATGCCCGATACCGACGGCGTCACCCTGCTCAAGGAATGGGCCGCCAACGGCTCGCTGACTATGCCGGTGGTGATGATGTCCGGCCACGGCACCATCGATACCGCCGTCGAAGCGATCCGCTTCGGCGCCATGGATTTCCTCGAAAAGCCGATTGCCCTGCAAAAGCTGCTGGCTACCGTCAAGCGCGGTCTGCAACGACAGCCGCCCAAGGCGCGGGCACACCTGACGCTGGCCGCTTTCAGCCGTTCCAGCGCGCTGCGCGATCTGCGCAAGCGTCTCGATCAGATCCTCGATAAGTCGCGCGTGTTGACGCTGCGCGTGGGGGCCGGCTCGATCGCCGAGCTGTGCGCGCGCAGCCTGCAATCGGCGGGCAGCCCGTGGCTCGACCTCGGTGGCCTGACGGTGCCGCTCGAATTGCAGGCCCTGGAAGCCGCGCGCGGCGGGCTGCTGTTCATCGAAGAGCTGGCGCTGCTCTCGCGCGCGCAGCAAAAGAACCTGGCCTTTGCCCTCGAACGGCTCGATCGCTACGAATTGCGCCTGGTCGGTGCGACCACCCGCACGGCCGAAGATCTCATCGACGAAGGTTGGGATCCGGTGGTGCTCAAGCGCCTGTTCGAAGTGTCGCTGGTCCCCCCCTCGCTGCTCGAACTCAAGGACGAAGTGCCGGAGATGGCCAGCCAGTTGCTGCTGCACCTGTCCGAGGCGGGCGAAGTGCCTTTGCGTACCTTGTCCACCGGCGGCCTCAATGCACTGCGCAATTGCCCGTTTCCCGGCGGCTTCGGCGAGCTGAAGGCGGCCATCAAGTCGCTGGCGCTGGGGGCGCTCGATGAGACCATCAGCGCCGAGGAAGTGGTGCGTCTCATGAACAAGGCATCCACCGCCGCGCTGGCTCTGCCGCTCGACCTGCCGCTGCGCGAAGCGCGCGAGACGTTCGAGCGCCTGTACTTCGAGCACCATCTGCAACTGGAAGCCGGCAACATCACGCGCCTGGCTGAAAAAACCGGCCTCGAACGCACTCACCTGTACCGCAAGCTCAAGCAATTGGGCATTCCGCTGGGGCGACGCAGCGAGGCTTGAGGGGGGCGGCCGAGACCGGTTCCGACCGTTCGCCCGTCGGCGCCTCGCCATTGGCGGTGCGCGCCGCGTTTTTTGACAAGAACTCGCAGAGCGGTGCGTATAATTTTCGCAATTTCCCTTATTTGCGAGATGTAAGCAGGTGGCTACGCAAACATTCGCCGCGCCGACAGCGGTGGAACTCTCCAATTCGGTCGAACGCCTGCGCAAGTGGCTCTTGCGCCGGGTGGGGCAGGCCGTGTCCCAGTACGACATGATCAGTGACGGCGACGTCATCATGGTGTGCTGCTCAGGCGGCAAAGATTCATACGCCCTGCTGACGCTGCTGCTGGCATTGCGCGAACGCGCTCCGATCGATTTCCGCGTGGTCGCGATGAATCTCGACCAGAAGCAGCCGGGTTTCCCGGATGACGTGCTGCCGCGCTACTTCGAGTCGATCGGCGTCGAATACCGCATCGTCACTGAAGACACCTACTCGATCGTCAAAGACAAGATTCCTGAAGGCAAGACGACCTGTTCGCTGTGTTCGCGCCTGCGACGCGGCATCATCTACCGGACGGCGCGCGAACTGGGCGCCACGCGCATTGCCCTGGGGCATCACCGCGAAGACATGGTCGAGACGATGTTCCTCAACATGTTCTTCGGCGGCAAGCTCAAGGCCATGCCGCCGAAACTGGTGAGCGACGATGGCCAGCACATGGTGATCCGGCCGCTGGCCCTGTGCCCGGAAGTCGACATCGCCAAATTCGCCCGCGCGATGGATTATCCGATCATCCCGTGCAACCTGTGCGGTTCGCAGGAAAACGCCCAGCGGCGCCAGATCAAGGCCATGCTGGCCGAATGGGAGCGCCAATGGCCGGGGCGCGTGGAGTCGATCCACACCGCGATGCAGAACATCGTGCCGAGCCACATGGCGGACGGCGCGCTTTTCGATTTCAAGGGGCTGACGCGCGATACGCAGGTCGCGGAGGGAGATACCGTGTTCGATCCGCCCGATATGGACGAACACGCCGGCAAGGCACCGTCACAGCCCGTGACGTGGATGCCTTGGCAATCACAATGAGCTGTTGAACAGCCACTGAAGAACACCTTATGAAGCAGAACACAGAAATCTGTGTTTTGGTCGCCGAGATCGTTGGCGATGCTCCGCTCGTGGGGAAGCTGGGGCAGGTGGAAGCCAATCGTGCGGTGGAGCGTTGTCGTGCTCGCGCCGCGCGGTCGGTCGATGCTTACCAAGGACAGATCCTGCAATCCGAAGGGCGCCGCCTGGTGGCGGGGTTCGCCCGCGCCGACAGCGCCATGCTGGCTGCACAGGACATCCGCCTGCGCATCGGGCAATTGCCGCCTGTCTCAGGCGTGATGCTGGCCGTGCGCTGCGGCATCGCCGCCCATGCGGGAGTGCCGGGCGAGCCGCCGGACGACGCCCTGCGCGTCGAAGCGCAGGCCCTGGCCGAGACGGCGATTTCCGGCGACATCCTGCTCACCGCCGGTGCCGCCCAGTGCCTGTCCGACGGGTTGCGCGGCGGACTCAACGAGGCGGCAGACACGGCGCCAGCCGGTGACGGCGCGCTCGTCTACCAATTGCGGGCCGGTGTGCTGAGCCTGCGCGAGGTCACGCATCCGCCAGCGGTCGAGCCGGCCGCCGCCGCGGCGTCTGCGGCACAGACCGCACAAGGCGCCGACAAGGTGGCGTCGCCGAGCGTGCAAGGCCGCATGATGCTGCGCCATCAGGGCAGCAGCTTCATCATCAGCGACACCCATCCGGTATTGCTGGCCGGGCGTGAAGAAGGCAACGACATCGTCATTGTCGATCGTCGTGCCTCACGCCAGCATGCGCGCATCGAATGGCGGGCCGGCCGCTACATCCTGATCGACAGCAGCACCAACGGCACCTATCTGGTCGACGCGCGCGGCGTGGAGACCATCCTGCGCCGCAGCGAATGCGAGCTGCCGACGACAGGGCGTCTGGGTTTCGGTTATTCGCCGCAGGAACTCGGCGTGGAAGTAGCGTTGTTCGACATCGGGCAGCGCTGAGCAAGACATCGGCGGCGGTGGCCCCGCCGGCCGGGCGCTCAGTAATCGAGCTGATCGTCCTGATCGATGGCGTCGCGCTGGCGTGCCACGAACTCCTGGGTGGAGTCGATGCCGCGCAGTTGCAGGATGGTGTTGCGTACGGCGGCTTCGAGCAGGACCGCCAGGTTGCGACCGGCGGCCACCGGCAGCACCACGCGCCGTACCGACACGCCGAGAACATCCTGGTTTTCGTCGTCGAGCGGCAGGCGCAGAGGCTCATCGTGCCCGGGCGTGCGCCGTTGCAGGTGCACGATCAGCTTGAGCTTCATCTTGCGCCGACAGGCCGTCTCGCCAAAGATGGTGCGGATGTTCAGGATGCCCAGGCCGCGCACTTCCAGAAAATCCTTGAGCATTTCGGGGCAGCGCCCCTCCAGCACGCCGGCGGCGACGCGCGAGATTTCCACCACGTCGTCGGCTACCAGGCCGTGGCCGCGCGAAATCAATTCGAGCGCCAGTTCCGACTTGCCGGCGCCTGAATCGCCGGTGACCAGCACGCCGACACCCAATACATCCATGAACACGCCATGCAGCGACACGCGCTCGGCCAGCTTGCGTGCCAGATAGCCGCGCAGCACGTCGATGACGCGTGCCGACTCGACCGGTGACGCCAGCAAGGGCACGCCGGCATCTTCACAATGGCGGCGGATCAGGTCGGGGACTTCGCAGTCGTCGGCCACGATGATGCCGGGCGGCGACGCGGCCAGGATGCCGAGCAGGTGATGCTCGAGCTTGTCTCTGGCCTGGCGGCGCGCCCAGGCGAATTCGGTCTCGCCCATCACTTGCAGGCGATTGGGGTGGATCAGGTTGAGGTGGCCCACCAGATCAGCCGGCCATGCCCGGTTATCGAGAATGGTCAGGTGGGTGTCCAGGCGACCTGCTACGTGCCGCAGGCGCAGCGCGGCCCGATTGGCCTCAAAGAGCTGCGCGACGCTCGTTCGCCGCATTCGGGTTCCACTCGCTGAACAGTTGGAGAATGCGCGCGCCGTCCGGCGCGGCCGACACGTCTTCGCGGAAGGTACGGTCGCTGAACATCTGGGCCAGTTCGGACAGCAGGCGCAGGTGCGATTCGTTGGCCTGCTCGGGCACCAGCATCACGAAGATGAGGTTCACCGGCTTGCCGTCCGGGGCGTCGAAGGGGATCGGCTCGGCCGTGCGGAAGAACGCGCCAAGCGATTCCTTGAGGCCTTTGATGCGGCCGTGCGGAATGGCGATGCCTTGGCCGAGACCGGTCGAACCGAGCTTTTCGCGTTGCGTCAGCGCGTTGTTGATGGTCTTGGCCGACAGGCCGTGCTGGGCCTCGAACATGCGGGCTGCCTGTTCGAAGACGACGAATTTGTCCTTCACCGCGACATCCACGATGACGCGGGAGACCGGGAGGATCTGGGAGATGAGATTCATGCAGTGCTCGCCTACTGCGTTCTTTGAGCCATTAAGCGTTTATTCGTTTCGCCGCGCGCGTGAATCATTGTGACGGGCGCCGGCGGAACAGGGCCTTGCAGCGGTTGCGGCATGGGACGTCCGGTTTTCACGAGCGCGATGGTACAGCGATTATGTGCCCGAAAGTATCCCTGACGTGAGAATCAGTTCTCGGTCGTGCCACGGTTGCCGCCGGGCCGGCCAGGAATGCGGGCACGGCGGCACTTGAGCGGGGCTCTCAGCCCCCGAGATGTCTTACGAATCGATGTGCTTGATCGAGTCGCGGCTGTGGTCGGCCTGCTTTTCCTTGTACTTGACCATCTGGCGATCGAGTTTGTCGACCAGGGCATCGATGGCGGCGTACAGGTCGTCATCGGTGCTTTCCACGAACAGGTCCTTGCCCGGGACCCGGACGGTGACTTCCGCTTTCTGCTTGAGCTTTTCAACCGAGAGGGTGACTTGGGTGGCCGTCACATGATCGTAGTGGCGGACCACCCGATCGAGTTTGCCCGTGACGTACTCGCGCAGGGCGGGGGTCACTTCCACGTGATGGCCGGTGATATTGAGATTCATATATCGACTCCTCTCTTTAGATCGATTTGCGCTGACTGACCGGCGGGATATTGAGTGATTCGCGGTACTTGGCAATGGTACGGCGTGCCACCACGATACCCTGCTGGCCCAACATTTCGGCAATCTTCGCGTCGGACAGCGGTTTCTTGCCGTCCTCGGCGCCGACCAGCTGGCGAATGAGCGCGCGGATCGCCGTTGCTGAACATGCTCCACCTGTGTCGGTAGAGACATGACTGCCGAAAAAGTACTTGAGTTCAAATATACCGCGCGCGCTGGCCATATATTTTTGTGTCGTCACGCGCGAGACGGTCGATTCATGCAGATCCAGCTCCTCGGCGATCTCGCGCAGCGTCAGCGGGCGCATGGCGACTTCACCATAATCGAAGAACTGGCGCTGGCGGTCCACGATGGCCTGCGACACCCGCAAAATGGTGTCGAAGCGCTGCTGGACGTTCTTGATCAACCACTTGGCTTCCTGCAACTGGCCGGAAAGCGAGCTGCTGGCACCCCGGTTCTGCTGCAGGATGTCGGCGTAGACCCGGTGGATGCGCAGCTTGGGCATCGCTTCGGGGTTGAGACTGGCTGTCCAGGCGTTGCGCACCTTCTTCACCACCACGTCGGGGATGATGTAGCGGGTGTCGGTGGCCGAAAATTGCGCGCCGGGGCGGGGATTGAGGCTGCAGATCGTGTCCTGGGCGGCGCGCAGGGCGTCGTCCGAGCAGCCCAGGCGGCGCTTGAGCTTGGCGAAATCGCGCGCGGCCAGTAGTTCGAGGTTGCCATCGGCGATGGCCAGCGCCAGGTCACGTGCTTGCGAGGCGGGCCGGGCGCGCAGTTGCAGGGTCAGGCATTCTTGCAGGTTGCGGGCGCCAACGCCGGTCGGATCGAGGTTCTGGATATGGCGCATGGCGATGACCAGTTCTTCGATCTCGACTTCCCATTCTTCGGGAATGAGCGGCAGCAGCTCTTCGAGCGGCTGCGTCAGATAGCCATCGTCGTCCAGCGATTCGATGACCAGCCGCACCAGGGCACGGTCGCGGTCGGTGAACGGCATCAGCGCCACCTGGCTGGTCAGGTGGTCGTTGAGCGAGGTCTCGGCGGCCTGGAATTCCTGGAAATCGGTTTCGTCGTCGTCAGAATTGGATTTGCTGCCGGCTTCGGTGCGCCATTCGGCCGCTTCGCCGATGTCATCGTCGGACACTGAATCGTAGGCTTCGGCGATGGTGTCCGGCATGGCCGCTTCAGGCGCCTCGAAATCGTCGTCCGACGAGGTGCTGGGGGCCGGATCCGATGCGGGCAGTTCGCCCTCGGTAGCGCGAATCTCTTCGGTCGCCGCCCCTTCCGCCGCCACCGCGCCTTCGCCCGGCGCCGGCGCGTCCTCGTCCTCGCGCTCAAGCATCGGGTTGTCGAGCAGCATGCGCTCGATTTCCTGGTTCAGCTCAAGCGTCGACAACTGCAGCAGGCGGATCGACTGTTGCAGTTGCGGCGTCAGCGCAAGTTGCTGAGAGAGGCGAAGTTGCAGCGATGGTTTCATGTCTGTCGTGGGCGTTACGGGGTTTCTACGAACCCTGTGGGCGGCAACTCATCATGGCGCAATCACAGTCTGAAATGTTCGCCCAGATAGACCTGGCGGACCTGGTCATTCTGCACGATCTCCTGGGGCCGTCCGGCGGCCAGCACCTCGCCTGAATTGATGATGCAGGCGTGGTCGCAGATGCCGAGCGTTTCGCGCACGTTGTGGTCGGTGATCAGCACACCGATGCCGCGCGCCTTGAGGTAGCCGATGATCTTCTGGATATCCAGCACGGCGATCGGATCGACCCCCGCAAAGGGCTCGTCGAGCAGGATCAGGCGCGGCTGCGTGGCCAGTGCGCGGGCGATCTCGACGCGGCGGCGCTCGCCCCCCGACAGCGACAGCGCCGTGGCGTCGCGCAGATGGCCGATGTTCAGCTCGTCCAGCAGCTCATCGAGGCGTTGCTTGATGGCCGTCTTGTTGAGCTTCTGCAATTCGAGCACGGCCATGATGTTCTCGGCCACCGTCAGCTTGCGGAACACCGAGTTCTCTTGCGGCAGGTAGGACAGGCCCAGCTTCGAGCGCTTGTGCATGGGTAGGTGCGTAAGGTCGGTGGCATCCAGATGGATGGTCCCGCCGTTGGCGCGCACCAGGCCCACGATCATGTAAAAGCAGGTTGTCTTGCCGGCACCGTTCGGGCCGAGCAGGCCGACGACTTCGCCGCTGCCGACCTGGAAGGACACGTGCTTGACGACGGTGCGTGCCTTGTAGCTCTTGGACAACCCGTCAACGCTAAGCAGACTCATCGAACGGTTCTTTCAACAACTTGCGGATAATGTCGGCCGAAAACCCGCGCGCCTGTAGAAAACGCGCTTGTCGCGCCCATTCTTTCGCATCCTGCGGGGCGTTGCCGAACTTCTTGCGCCAGACGGCGCGTGCGCGCGTCGGCTCGTCTTCTTCCAAAGTATGGGCCAGCGCCGATTCGACAATCTCGGCGCTCACCCCGCGGTCCGACAATTCGCGCTTCAGGCGCCCGGCACCGACGCGCTCGGCGCGCGAGCGCACGTAGCTCTCGGCGAAACGTTCGTCCGACTGCAGACCGGTCTCGCTGAGGCGTCCGATCACCGCTTCGATGTCGTCGCCTTCCTCGGCCCGCGCTGCCAGCTTGCGGCGCAGCTCGACCTGCGAATGCTCGCGCGTGGCGAGCAGGCGAAGGGCACGCGCGGTGAGTTTGGCGGTCATGGGCGGAGGTCTGGCGCTCGGCGTGGGCCGCCACGAGGCGGCCCGGCCTGCGTCATTCGGTCGTTGCGCCAGCCGGCAGCTCGGTCACGCCCAGCGCCGCGCGGACCTTGTTTTCGATTTCGCGCGCGGTGTCGGGATTGGCGCGCAGGAATTCGCGCGCGTTGTCCTTGCCCTGGCCGATCTTCTCGCCACCGTAGGCATACCAGGCGCCGGACTTCTCGACGATGCGATGGACCACGCCCAGTTCGACGATTTCGCCTTCGCGCGAGATGCCTTCGCCGTACAGGATGTCGAAATTGGCTTCCTTGAACGGGGGCGAAACCTTGTTCTTGACGACCTTGACGCGGGTTTCGGAGCCGATGACTTCGTCGGCCTTCTTGATCGTGCCCGTGCGGCGGATGTCCAGGCGCACCGAGGCGTAGAACTTGAGCGCATTGCCGCCGGTGGTGGTTTCGGGGTTGC
This sequence comes from Rhodocyclaceae bacterium, assembly GCA_047605765.1. Classification (GTDB taxonomy): domain Bacteria; phylum Pseudomonadota; class Gammaproteobacteria; order Burkholderiales; family Rhodocyclaceae; genus JBGVSA01. The sequence continues at coordinate 84,323 of JASGFB010000001.1, read as the reverse complement.
CGAACATCACGCCGATCTTCATGCGGATCTGGTTGATGAAGATGACCAGCGTGTTGGTGCGCTTGATGTTGCCGGTGAGCTTGCGCAGCGCCTGGCTCATCAGGCGGGCCTGCAGGCCGGGCAATTGGTCGCCCATTTCGCCTTCGATTTCGGCCTTCGGCGTCAGTGCCGCCACCGAGTCGATGACGATGATGTCCACGCCGCCGGAACGCACCAGCATGTCGGCGATTTCCAGCGCTTGTTCGCCGGTGTCCGGTTGCGACACCAGCAGGTCTTCGACGTTCACGCCCAGCTTGGCGGCGTAGCCGGTGTCCAGCGCGTGCTCGGCGTCGATGAAGGCGGCCGTGCCACCGATCTTCTGCATTTCGGCGATCACCTGCAGGGTGAGCGTCGTTTTGCCGGAGGATTCCGGCCCGTAGATTTCCACCACGCGGCCGCGCGGCAAGCCGCCGATGCCGAGGGCGATGTCCAGGCCCAGCGAGCCCGTGGAAACCGCCTGGATGTCCGTTTCGAGCAGGCCGTCGCCCATGCGCATGATCGAGCCCTTGCCGAACTGCTTTTCGATTTGCGCCAATGCAGCGGCCAGGGCCTTGGCCTTGTTGTCGTCCATGTCATTTCCTCGTAAAGACTGAGCGAAATTATGGCATAGACCTTGCGTAGGACGGGGCACTTCTCTGATGAACGAAGTGCGTCTCCGCACACCTACAACGTTCGCGTAGGCGAATAGTCAATTTTCTTCAAGGACAATCTAGCGGCTTTAGCGGAAATACCAGATTATTCGCAACCAAACGCCTGCGTCAGGGTCTGAGCCTGACCTGTCCGAGACATCAGAGATGAGCGCCGCCGCGGCAACGCGCCGGCGATTTTTATGCGCTTTCGGGTTGTTGCTGTTCTGCCGTGGATTGTCGTGTGTGTCGCCGCTGTGGGCATGTATGGCTGTGGGAATCAAAGCGGCGAGGCCACCGGCGGGGCGGGCCAGTCGGCACCGGTGGCGCGCCAGTCGAACGGCTCGCAGGGCGGGCGGGCACAGCCGGTGACGGTGACGGTGACGCGCCTGGCCGACGTTCCGCTGACCCTTGAAGCGCAAGGCGCCATCATCGCGCTGGACGATGTCGACATCCGGCCGCAGAAGAACGGCACCATCACCCAGATCCATTTCCAGGAAGGCGACGAACTCAAGCGCGGACAACTGTTGTTCACGCTCGATGATCGTGATGACGCCGCCAACGTCAAGAAGGCCGAGGCCAACGTGGTCGGCGCCCAGGCTGCGCTGGACACCGCGCAACGCGATCTGCGCCGTACCCAGGATCTGTCGTCGCGCAACTTTGTCTCGCCGTCGGCCCTCGATGCCGCGCAAAGCAAGGTCGACGCTGCCAATGCGCTGTTGGCGCAGAACCGGGCGGCCGTCGAGCAGGCGCGCGTGTCGTTGTCGTACGCGCAGATCCGCGCGCCCTTCGATGGCCGTGCCGGCATCATCAACGTGCGTCCCGGTAGCCTCGTGACCTCGAGCGCCACGGCCACGGCGCTGGTCAAGATCACGCGCATGAACCCCATCGGGGTGACTTTCTCGGTGCCGGAAAACAGCCTCGGCTCCCTGCTCGAAGCCCTGCGTGCGGGCGCCGTCAAGGTCAGCGCCGATGCCGGCGGCAAGTCCTTGCAGGGTGAGGTGGTGTTCGTGGATAGCGCCGTCGATCGCACCTCCGGCACCATCGTCGTCAAGGCGCGGCTGGACAACTCGCAACGCACGGTATGGCCGGGGCAGTACGTGACCGTCAAGATGGTCGCCGGCACCATCAAGAATGCCGTCGTACTACCGGCTCAGGCCGTCATCAACGGGCCCAACGGGCGTCTGGTGTACCTGGTGGAGGACGATCACACCGTCAAGCCGCAAACCGTCGAAGTGGTGCGCGTGGTGAACCAGGAAGTCGTGGTCAAGGGTATCGCAGGCGGTGTGACCGTGGTCCTCGAAGGCGGCCAGAACCTGCGCCCCGGTGCGCCCATCCATGTGACCCAGAATGCGCTGGGCGCGGGCAGCAGCGCCCGCCACCGCAACGGTGAAGGCGCCTCGGCGCCGGTGGCCGAGCAGAGCGGGGCGCGCGCCGGAGCCGCGCTGCAATGAATCTGTCCGAACAGTGTATCCGCCGGCCCGTCGCCACGACCCTGTTGTGGCTGGCGGTGATGATCGCCGGTGCAGTGGCCTGGTTCAAGCTGCCCATCGCGGCCCTGCCGTCGTTCAACCAGCCCACCATCAACGTCAGCGCCTCGCTGCCCGGAGCCAACCCCGAGACCATGGCCAACTCGGTGGCCATGGTGCTGGAGCGTCAGTTCTCGACCATCGCCGGCGTCAAGGTGATGACCTCGTCGAGCACCCTGGGCAACACCTCGATCACGCTGGAATTCGACCCTGCCCGCGACATCGATTCGGCGGCGGTGGACGTGCAGGCGGCGCTGTTCCGCGCCAACCGGCAACTGCCCAAGGACATGACCAATCCGCCGAGTTACCGCAAGGTGAACCCGGCCGATGATCCGGTGCTGTTCATCACCATCGACTCGCCTTCGCTGTCGCTCGACCAGCTCAACGACTACGCCGACAACCTGATCTCGCCGACGCTGTCGACCCTCAACGGCGTGGCCCAGGTGACCATCAACGGGCAGAAGCGCTACGCCGTGCGCGTGAACGTCGATCCGGCCAAGCTGCAGGCGCGCGATCTGTCGCTGACCGACATCGCCACCGCCCTGACCAACGCCAACAACAACACGCCAGTGGGCTCGCTCGAAGGCGCGCGCCAGACGCTCATCATCGGCTCCAACGACCAGCTCACCAATGCTGCGCAGTTTGCCGACCTGATCGTCGCCACGCGCAACAACCTGCCGGTGCGCCTGCGTGAAGTGGCCGACGTGCAGGACAGCGTCGAAAACATCAAGACCGGTAGCTGGGTCAATGGCGAGCGTGCCATTTCGCTGTCGGTGCTGCGCCAGCCGGGCGCCAACACCGTGGCGGTGGTCGATGCCGTGCGCAAGGCGATCCCGCGCCTGCAGGCGCAATTGCCTGCCTCGGTGCGCATCAACATCCTGCTCGACCGGTCGACGTCGATCCGTGAATCGATCCATGACGTGTCGCTGACCATGCTGCTCACCGTCGGACTGGTCATGGCGGTGATCCTGATGTTCCTGCGGCGCCTGCCCGCTACGCTGATTCCCTCGGTGTCCCTGCCGGCCTCGCTGCTGGGCACCTTCGGCCTCATGCTGTGGGGCGGCTACAGTCTGGACAACATCTCGCTGATGGGCCTGACCATTGCCATTGGTCTGGTGGTGGACGATGCCATCGTCGTGCTGGAGAACATCGTCCGTTACATCGAAGAAGGCGTGAAGCCGTTCGAGGCGGCCATCCGTGGCGCCCGTGAGGTGGGGTTTACGGTGGTGTCGATTTCGGTGTCGCTGATTGCCGTATTCATCCCCATCTTTTTCATGCCGGGTGTCATTGGCCTGTTGTTCCATGAGTTCGCAGTGGTCGTGACGCTGGCGATCATGGTGTCGGCCGCCGCCGCTCTGACCATCGTGCCGATGCTGGCGGCGCGGTTCGTCAAGCACGAGGCGGCCGACCATCGGCCGCCGGCCTGGAGCCGCCTGTTCGAGCGCCTCTTCAACGGGCTTCTCGATCTTTATCGCCGTGCCCTCGACCACACGCTGCGCGTGCGCTGGGTGATGCTGCTGGTGGCGCTGGCGACGTGTGGTGCCACGGCCTGGCTGTATCTCATCATGCCCAAGGGCTTCTTTCCTGAAGAAGACATCGGCCAGGTGCGCGTGTCCATCCGCGCGCCGCAGGATATGTCGTGGCCGGCCATGCGCGACCTGATCACGCGCCTCGACGCCAAGGTGCGCGCCAACCCGTACGTCACCGACGTCATCGCTAACTCGGGCAGCAGCAACAACGGCCTCATCTTCGTCACGCTCAAACCGCATTCGCAACGCCCGGCCATGGCGCAGGTGCTCGAATCGCTGCGCCACGATACGGCCGGCATACCTGGCGTGCAGGTGACCTTCTCCCCGATCCAGAACCTGCGCATTGGTGGGCGCAGTTCGAACGCGCGCTACCAATACACCCTGCAATCGGTGGACTACGACACGGTGGCCGAGTGGGCCGAACGGCTGCAGCGCAAGATGCGCGAATCGAACCTGCTCAAGGACATCAACTCCGACGCTGAGCGGCGAGGCCTGCAGGCACGTCTGGTCATCGACCACGACCAGGCGCTGGCGCTGGGCATCGACATGCAGAATCTGCGCAGCGTGCTCAATTCGGCCTTCGGCGAGCGCCAGGTGTCGACCATCTATGCGGCTACCGATAACTTCCCGGTGATCATGCAGTGGGCGCCGGATTTCCGCGCCGACGAAAGCAACCTCGAATACCTGCGCCTGCGCAGCAAGACCGGCCAGCTGGTGCCCATCACCGCCTTCGCACACGTTGAGCGCACTGCGGTGAACAACTCCATCGGGCACCAGGGCCAGATCGCCGCCGTGACGCTGTCGTTCAATCTGGCGCCCGGCGTGACGCTGTCGCAAGCGGTGCAGGAAGTGCGCCAGTTGAAGGATTCGCTCGACGTGCCGAACAACGTGTTCGGCGATTTCGCGGGGGATGCGGCGGTGTTCCAAGATTCGCAGAGCAGCCAGTTGTGGCTAATCCTGATCGCCATCGCCGTCATCTACGTGGTGCTCGGCGTGCTGTACGAGAGCTGGGTCCATCCTGTCACCATCCTGGCGGGCATTCCGTCGGCCGCCGTGGGCGCGCTGTTGTCGCTCAAGCTGGTGGGGCTCGAGCTGACCTTCATCGCCATGGTCGGGATCTTGCTGCTCATCGGTATCGTCAAGAAGAATGCCATCATGATGATCGACTTTGCCCTGGCGGCGGAGCGTGGCGACGGACTGACACCGGCCGAGGCCATCAAGCAGGCATGTCTGTTGCGATTCCGTCCGATCATGATGACGACCCTGGCGGCCGTCATGGGGGCGCTGCCGATCGCCCTCGGCCTGGGGGCCGGCGCCGAGCTGCGTCAGCCGATGGGCGTGGCGATCGTGGGCGGACTGATCTTCTCGCAACTGATCACCCTGTTCATCACGCCCGCCCTCTACTTGTCGTTCGATTGGCTACAAAGAAAGCTGGGCATCGGTGGCTCGCGCAAGATGCTGGCACCGGAGGTGGCACAGGTGTCCGACGCCCCATGATCTGAACAACCGACGCACGGTGGCCGTGCCGCCAGGACCGCCGTCAGGAGCTGTCATGACAGGGATCACTGCCGCGCATACCGTGCAGACAGGCATTGCTCGCGATCTGGCCAGTGCCTACGCTTTTCTGGCCGAACCCCTCAATCTGCCGTCATGGGCCCAGGGGCTGGGGCAATCACTGGTGCCCGACGGCAACAACTGGCGCGTCAGCACGCCGCTGGGCGAGGCGCGCATGCGCTTCGCGCCCCTCAATGCCTTCGGCGTGCTCGACCATGCCGTCACCCTGCCCAACGGCGACGAGGTCTACGTGCCGATGCGCGTCGTCGCGCTTGGCGAAGGCTGCCTGGTGATGCTCACGGTGCTGCGCCAACCGACCATGACCGATGAGCAATTCCAGGCCGACATCGCCGCCGTCGAAGCGGACCTGGCCGCCCTCAAGACTCTGCTTGAATCGGCGCCATCGGCATGACCCTCAAAGTTTTCTGGCAAGACCCTTACCTGACGCATTTGGCCACCCGCGTGACGCAGGTGAATGACGCCGACGTCATGGTCGAGGCGAGCATCTTTTACGCGGCTTCGGGTGGCCAGGAGAGCGATGCCGGTGCGTTCGATGGCCTGACGGTGACGCAGGCTCGCTGGGCCGGGCGCGAACTGGTCTACACCTTGCCGCCCGACCATGGTCTGCGGCCCGGACAGGCGCTGACGATGGAGATCGACTGGGTGCGGCGCTATCGCCTGATGCGCCTGCATTTCGCCGCCGAGATCGTGTTGGAGCTGATGTACAAGCGCCGGCCCGGCGTCGACAAGACCGGAGCGCATATCGCGGCCGACAAGGCGCGCATCGATTTCGCCCTCGATGACAGCGTGGCCCCGCTGCTGCCGGCGCTGGCGGCCGATGCCAATGACATTATCGCTGCCGACCTGGCCATCGTCAGCGCCTTCTCCGACCCGGTCAACGAACGCCGCTATTGGCAGATCGAAGGCTTTGCGCAGGTGCCTTGCGGCGGCACGCACCTGCGGCGCAGCGGCGAAGTCGGTGCCGTGGCGCTCAAGCGCAAGAACGTCGGCAAGGGGCGCGAGCGCATCGAAATCACCCTCGCCGAGGGCGCGCGGCCGGCCCTCGCCTAAGCGCATTGCAGGCTATGCGCGCCTTGACCGGCCTGTGTCGCGCCGGTAGAGTCCGCCTCGTCATTGGGGAGTAGCCTCCTTCCGCGAGAAGGGCACGCATCAACAGACTTGGCACGCAAGGTGCCATGGTGCGCGCAGCAAAACGCCTGGCGAGACCTTTGATTGCGACGCGCCCCCTGGGTCGGCGACGGTCGTGATCATTGGGAAATCTGCCGGCCCGCGGAGTCTGTTTTGGAAGCGTTCCTTGTCTCGACCGGTATCGTCGCCCTGGCTGAAATGGGTGACAAGACCCAACTTCTTTCCCTCGTTCTCGCCGCGCGTTTCCGCAAACCCTGGCCCATCGTCGCCGGTATTCTTGCCGCCACGCTCGCCAACCATGCCGGCGCCGCCGCCGTCGGGCACTGGATCACCACCATGCTGGGCCCGGACGTTCTGCGCTGGATTCTGGCCATTTCGTTCCTGGCCATGGCTGCGTGGATCCTCGTGCCGGACAAGCTCGACGACGATGAAAGCGCCACCGCCAACCGTTTCGGTGTGTTCGGCGCGACCACCGTGGCGTTCTTCCTCGCCGAAATGGGCGACAAGACGCAGATCGCGACGGTGGCCCTGGCCGCCCAGTACACCTCGATGTGGGGCGTAGTGGCCGGCACCACCTTCGGCATGATGCTGGCCAACGTGCCGGTTGTCTTCCTGGGTGACAAGCTGGTCAAACGGGTGCCGATTCGCGTCGTCCACATGATCGCCGCTGCCATTTTTGCGCTGCTCGGCCTGGGCGCGCTCATCGTGCGTTGAGTGTTGACCGCCTGTCGGCGGGCGGCGCCATCTGCTAAGGTGCGCCGTCCTCGCTTCACGGGCCCTGCCGCCATGCCTCGCTTCCGTTTCGATAACCCGTATCTGTTGCTGGTGCTGACCAATCTGTTCTGGTCGGGCAACTGGGTGGTGGGGCGTGGCTTTCGCGGTGAGGTGCCACCGGTGTCGCTGGCGTTCTGGCGCTGGACGGTGGCCTTACTGTGCGTGTTGCCGTTTGCATGGCCGCATCGCAAGCAACTGTGGCCGACTCTGCGCGACCATTGGCGCAGGGTGCTGCCGCTGGCGCTGCTGGGCGTCACCGCCTACAACACGCTGACGTATTACGGCCTGCAATTCACCACCGCCACCAACGGCGTACTGCTCAATTCGTTCATTCCCATCGTCATCATGGCCTTGCTATGGGTGTTCCTGCGCAAGCCCATGACCGCGGGGCAGAGCATCGGTGCGCTCATTTCGCTGATGGGGGTGACCGTGATCGTGGCGCACGGCGAACTGGCGAGCCTGGCGGCGCTGACGTTCAACCCGGGTGACGTGTGGATCATGGTCTCGGTGTTCATCTGGGCGATCTACACCATCCTGCTGCAGTTCCGTCCGGCGGGCGTGCACCCCATGGCTCTGTTGGCGCTGCTGACCGGTTTGGGGGTGCTGGGTCTGGCGCCCCTGTACGCCTGGGAAGTGGCCAGCGGCCACTCTGTCCACGTCACGCCGGCATCCCTGGCCGGCATCGCCTACACCGGCGTCTTCGCGGCGTTTCTCGGTTATGTCTTCTGGAATCGCGCCGTTGCGCAGGTGGGCAGCGCCGTGGCCGGGCTTTTCATTCATCTGATGCCGGTGTTCACGCCGCTGTTGTCGGCGCTCTTCCTGGGGGAGCTGCCTCACCTGTATCACTTCGCCGGCATGGCCCTGATCCTGGGCGGCATCTGGCTGACCACGCGCGCCGCGCGGAAGGCGCCCGCCTGACAGGCTGACGCCGCCCGCTGCGTGTCAGGTTGCCACGTCGTAGTCGACGATCAGCGGCGCATGGTCGGAAAAACGCTCCGTCTTGTAGATGCTGGTGGCATGGGCGCGCGCCGCCAGCTTGGGTGTGGCGAACTGGTAATCCAGGCGCCACCCGACGTTCTTGGCCCAGGCCTGGCCGCGATTGCTCCACCAGGTGTAACTCTCGTCGGTGGTGGCCGGATGCAGGCGGCGGTAAACATCCACCCAGCCCAGCTCATCGATCACGCGCGTGAGCCAGGCGCGCTCCTCGGGCAGGAAGCCTGAGTTCTTCTGGTTGCTCTTCCAGTTCTTGAGGTCGATTTCCTTGTGCGCGATGTTCCAGTCGCCGCACACGATGACTTCGCGCCCGCTGGCATGCAGCGCGGCCAGGCGCGGCAGGAAGTGCTCCATGAACGCAAACTTCACCTGCTGGCGCTCTTCCGAGCTCGAGCCGGACGGCAGATACAGCGACACGATCGACAATGGCATATCCGGCAGATCGATGTCGGCCTGGATGTAACGGCCCTCGGTATCGAAATCGATATGCTCGACACCGCAGGCGATATGCGTGGTGGGTAGGCGCGAATAGATCGCCACGCCGCTGTAACCTTTCTTCTCGGCGCAATAGAAGTGGCCTGCGAAACCGGTCGGATTTTGCATCTCGGGCGTGAGATCCGCCACTTGCGCTTTCACTTCCTGCAGGCAGACTACGTCGGCATTCTGGGTGTGCAACCAATTGAAAAACCCCTTGGTGGCGGCCGACCGGATGCCGTTGAGGTTCAGGGAGATGACGCGTAACATCGGGCGACCCTTTTTTGGACGAACGTAGAGCCGTGGATTTTAGTCGTGATTTTCTCGCCCTGGCCGTGCAAAAAGGCGTGCTGCGCTTTGGCCAATTCACCACCAAGGCCGGCCGTCAGTCGCCGTATTTCTTCAATTCGGCCCTGTTCGACGACGGCGCCTCGTTTGCCGCCCTGTGCGGGTATTACGCCGCCGCCATCCAGGCCTCGGGCATTGCCGTCGACACGCTCTTCGGCCCTGCCTATAAGGGCATTCCGCTGGTGGCCGGCGCCGCCATGCAATTGGCGGCCAAGGGCGTCAATCTGCCGTTCTGCTTCAATCGCAAGGAAGCCAAGGACCATGGCGAGGGGGGTACGTTGGTCGGCGCGCCCTTGAAAGGACGCGTGCTGGTGCTGGACGATGTCATCTCGGCGGGCACGTCGGTGCGCGAATCGGTCGACATCATCCGCCGCGCCGGCGCTGAACTGGCTGGCGTGGTGATCGGCATGGACCGCATGGAGCGCGGCACCGGCACCAAGAGTGCGGTACAGGAAGTCCAGGAAACCCTGGGCGTTCCCGTCGTGGCGGTCGCCACGCTGCGTGACCTGCTGTCTTTCATCGAGGACAGCCCGGAGCTGGCCCAGCATCTGGCCGCCGTTCAACGATATCGAGATACTTACGGAGTCGAATGACGTGATCATTTTGCGCGCGGTGCCTATCGTGGCTTTGCTATTGGCCTCGCCCTGGGCAAGCGCGCAAGCGAACACGCCGGCTGGACGCGTCTATTGCTGTGCCGACGCCGCCGGCCGCCGCATCTGCGGCGACACGCTGCCGGCCGCCTGCTACGACCGTGCCTATCGCGAGGTTTCGCCCGGCGGTCGCGTGCTGCGCGACGTCGAAGCGCCGCTGACGCCGGAACAACGCGCCCGGCGTGACCAGGAGATCCGTGTCCAGCGCGAACGTGCCGCACGCGATGCCGAAGCCAATCGGCGCGACCAGGTGCTGCTGGACAGCTATGCCAACGTCGGCGAACTCGACGCCCGGCGCGATCGCGAGCTGGCCAACATGGAAGCCGATCTCCAGCGCAACCGGACGCGCGAAACCGAATTGCTCAATCAGCGTGTGCGCCTTGAAAAGCTGGTGCCGGCCAAGGGCGCGGTGCCGCGCGAAATATCCGAAGACCTCGGCAACAACGCGGCCGAAGTGGCTGCCACCCGCACCGTCATCGAAAGCAAGCAGCGCGACATCGACCTGGCGCGTGCGCGTTTTGACGCTGACCGTAAACGCTTCCTCGAATTGACCGCGCAGGACCGCAAGTAAGCGCGGCTGCCGCCATCCTGTGTGCGATCGCACACACCTCTGCGTTATCTCACTTTTGCCTCGCGACCCGCTCACCGTCTGGGCGTACGGGCTTTCCGCCGTAGGACAAAACCCGACTCGATGTTGCCCTTTTGTCACGTTGTTGCACAGCAACGACGCTGTTGAAATCCAAACACGCTCCTATAAATAAAAAAGGGCCGGGGAATCAAGGCGGCAGCGCCGTGATCCGCCGATCGAGAGTGCCGGTGAGTGCCCTCGATGATGCCCGTTGAGCGTGGACGCCGGCCGCTGGCCGGACGCTACGCACTCGTAGGGGCCAACAGAGGGGTATGAATCATGGCCACGATCACCGAACACATCAGCGACGAAGAACGCTATGGTGATGAAGTCCTCAACGCGAGCTGGTTGCCGCAAGAGGTGCTGCGTCCGGAACGGGACGACGACGACGCCCGCGAGGCGGGCATGTCGGCATCGGGTCGCGGGGGTGCCGCCGTGAGCGACCCCGATTCCTTCATGCAGCGGCTGTACTCGGCGCAGGAATAAAGCGCTCCCCGTTCTTACAGGGCGTGCAGGCGGTCGCCGAGGGCGAATCCCCGCAGGGGATGGGACAGGCCGCGTCCGACCGCCAGCACCTTGAATAATTCGCCCATTTCATGCGGGCCGGTCAGCCGGTGCGCGGCGCGTGCCGCGCGCACGTAGTCGGGCTCGCGCATCGCCTCTTCGGTCTGGCCGCGCTCGGCCAGCACATCCAGTAATCCACAGTTGGCCAAAAACGCACCCTGCGTGATGTAACCGATCACGTCCAGCCCGGCTTCGAAGGCTGCCTCAGCGATGGCAGTGAAATCCACGAATGCCGTGATGTCGTTGAGCCCGGGCCAACGCAGCAGATCGGTGTGAGCCCGGTGGCGGTAATAGCATTGCACCGTGCCTTGTGCGCGCGAGGGCAAGTAGTACTCGTCGCGGGGGTAGCCGTAATCGATGAGCAGCAACGCGCCGGCGCTCAGGCGCTGGGCCCAGGCCGCCGTCCAGGCGCATGCCGCCGGGCAGATTTCGCTGACGTATTCGCCGTTCGTCGGCAAGGGGAGTTCGAGGGCTTCGGCCTGGGCCAGCACAGCGCCCCGGGCGGGCCGGTCGGCATGGACCAGCGCGTCGCCCTCGGCCGCCACGCCGCGCTCGAAGATCCCGTCGGCGCGCCACACCATCTGATGCACCGGTATTACGTCGAGTACTTCGTTGGCGACCAGACAGCCGGCAAAGGTGTCCGGCAAGGCGTCCAGCCATTGCACGCGGCTGGCCAGGTGCGGCGCACGCATGGCGATGGTTTCGCGCTGACGGGCGCGCAATTCGCCGGACAGTTCCACGATGTCATAACGCACGGGGGGCGTGCCGAGGGCTTCGAGCGCCAGCAGCATGTCGGCCGCCAGGGCGCCGGTACCGGCCCCGACTTCGATGACGTGCGGTGCCGACTGCGCCATGACCTCGGCGACCTGGCGTGCCACGCTCTGGCCGAATAGAGGGGAAAGCTCCGGCGCGGTGATGAAGTCGCCCTCGGGGCCGAACTTGCGCGAGCCGCCGCTGTAATAGCCCAGGCCGGGCGTGTACAGCGCCATCTCCATGAAACGGGCAAAACTGATCCAGCCCCCGCTGGCGGCAATTTCGGCGTGGATCAGGGTGCTCAGTGCGGCCGAATGGGCCCGCGCGTCTTCGCCGGGCGGCGGCAATTGGCTGATGGGATTCATACCGGGCATTTTACCGGCCGCTAGAATGACAGGTTCCACTTGCGGTAATGCCTCATGACTGATTTCCCTACTCTGCCGATCTTTCCTCTGTCCAATGTGCTGTTCCCTCAGGGGCGCATGTCGCTACGCATCTTCGAGGCGCGCTACATGGACATGATCGCGCATTGCATGAAATCGCTCACGCACTTCGGCATCTGTCTGATCGCCGAAGGTGAGGAAGTGGGCGCGCCGGCCGTGCCGCATGGTGTGGGCGTCGAAGCGCGCATCGTCGATTGGGACATGAGCCAGCCGGGCGTGCTGGGCATCACCGTGGTGGGTGAGCGGCGCTTTGCCATCCGCGCGCATGACACCACCGCCCAGGGCGTGGTGGTGGCGCAGGTCGAGTGGTTGCCGGCGGCGGCGCCGACCACGCTCGACGAGCGCTACGTGAGCCTGCTGCCCCTGTTGCGCGCGGTGATTGCCGACGCCGGCGACAAGGTCATCGCTCCGCCCTACCACCTGGACGATGCCGACTGGGTCGGTTATCGCTACGCCGAGATCCTGCCGATTCCGGCCCTGGCGCGGCAGCGCCTGCTCGAGCTGGATGATGCCGGCCTGCGCCTGGACATCATCCGCCAGTTTCTCGTCGAACGCGGCCTGATCGAAGCCTGAGCCTCAGCCGAGCTTTACCCGCAGTTCGCCCACGCCGGCCACGCGCCCGGCCAGCACGTCACCGGATACCACCTGGCCGACGCCCTTGGGCGTGCCGGTGAACACCAGATCACCGGCTTTGAATTCCCAGATCTTCGAGAACCACGAAATGATCTCGGCCGGCGTCCACACCATTTCGGACAGGTCACCCGACTGGCGCGGCGTGCCATTCACGTCCAGCGCGATCTCGCCTTGCGTGGGGACGGCCTGGCCCGGTTCGCGCAACACGATGTCGGAGATCGGCGCCGAAAAATCGAAGGCCTTGGCCGAATCCCACGGACGGCCCTTGGTCTTGGCTTCGTTCTGCAGGTCGCGGCAGGTCATGTCCAGGCCCACGGCGTAGCCGATGATGCAGGCGTCGGCTTGTTCCGGCGTCAGGTTGTAACCGCCGCTGCCCAGCGCCACGACCAGTTCGAGTTCGTGGTGCAGATTGCCGGTGGCGGGCGGGAACGGCATCAGCCCCGTCTCGCCGGCACGCACCGGCAGCACCGCATCGGCCGGCTTGAGGAAGCCGAAAGGCTTGGCGCGTTCGGGTGTGCTGCCCATTTCCTTTTCGTGATCGGCGTAGTTCTGCGCACAGCAGTAGATGCGGCGCACCGGGAAGGATTCGGCGCGGCCGCGCACGGGAACGACGGCCTGCGCCGGCGGGGTGAACAGGTAAGCCATGGCAACTCCGGAAAAAGAAGCGATCGTCGCGCGGTTGTCGCTCCGCACGTTCGCCGGGCAGTGTACTCCCGCCCTATCGCTATCGGGGCGATAGCGCCCCGCCACGCTGGCAATGAGGGCGGCTGCCGCCTAAGCTAACGTACACGCGTTTGTGCCCATGTGATGGGGCGCAATCCGCCCATGGCGCCAGACCACCCCAGAAGGAGAGACGATGACGACCGTACGACAGATGCTGCAAGGCAAGTCTTCGCAGATTCACAGCGTGAGCCCCGATGACACCGTGTACGAGGCGATCGCCGGCATGGCCCGCCACAACATCAGCGCTGTGCTGGTGACCGAAGCCAATCGGCTGGTGGGGATCTTCACCGAGCGCGACTACGCGCGCAAAGTCATCCTGCAGGGGCGCAATTCACGCGACACCAAGGTGGGCGAGCTGATGACGCAGAACCTGCTGACGGTCTCGCCGAGCCAGACCATTGAAGAGGTGATGCAGATGATGACCGAGAACCGTGTGCGCCACCTGCCGGTGGTCGATCACGGGCAATTGATCGGCATCGTGACCATCGGTGACGCCGTCAAGAACGTGATGGACGAGCAGCGCCAGACCATCGAGCAACTGTCCAGCTATATTTCGGGCGACATCAGCATCGCTCAGCACTGAAAGCACTGAACGAGGCCGGGCGGGGCGTGCGCGCCCCGCCGCTGTGCCGTCAGAGGTTGAGCATCGCCTCGTGTTCTTCAGGCAGCGGCGCAAAGCCGCGTTGCTCATAGTGGTTGAAAATCGCCTCGACGATCTGGTCGGGATCATCGATCAACTGGATCAGATCGAGATCCTTCTCGGCGATCATCTTCTCCTTCACCAGCGTGGTCTTGAACCAGTCGATCAGGCCACCCCAGAATTCGTTACCCACCAGGATCACCGGGATCTTGCGCGTCTTGCCGGTCTGGATCAGCGTCAGCGCCTCGGACAATTCATCGAGCGTGCCGAAGCCGCCAGGCATCACCACGTAGGCCATGGCGAACTTCACGAACATCACTTTGCGCGCGAAGAAGTGCTGGAAGGTTTGCGATACGTCCTGGTACGGATTGCCCGATTGCTCCATCGGCAACTGGATGTTGAGGCCCACCGAGGGGGATTTGCCATAGAAGGCCCCTTTGTTGGCCGCTTCCATGATGCCGGGGCCGCCGCCCGAAATCACCGAAAAACCGGCGTCCGACAGCAGCCGCGCGATGCGCTCGGTGAGCGCGTAATAGGGGTGATCGGCTGGCGTCCGTGCCGAGCCGAAGATGCTCACGGCGGGGCGGATTGCCCGCAAGCGTTCTGTCGCCTCGACGAACTCTGACATAATGCCGAAGATTCGCCAGGCCTCGCGGGCCATCTGCGTTTGCGCGGTGGAAGTCGGGGACGTAAACGGCGGAAGTTTGTCTTTCGCACTCATGATATTTGACTGAACGTGCGCACAGGCCCGGGCGAATCCTGCCTGCGGCCGGCCGGCGCGCGGGGTCTCCAGAAAATGCCAACGCTACTACTCGTCGACGGCTCGTCGTACCTCTATCGCGCATTCCATGCGCTGCCCGATCTGCGCAACGCGGCGCATGAACCGACCGGCGCGATCTACGGCGTGCTCAACATGCTACGCCGGCTCAATGACGGCTACAAGGCAACGCACGCCGCCTGCGTGTTCGATGCCAAGGGCAAAACGTTCCGCGACGACTGGTACCCCGAGTACAAGGCGCATCGCCCGCCCATGCCCGACGATCTGGCACAGCAGATCGCACCGATCCACGCCTGCGTGCGTGCTCTGGGCTGGCCCCTGCTGATGGTCGACGGCGTCGAAGCTGACGACGTCATCGGCACGCTGGCGCGCCAGGCCAGCGAGCAAGGGTTTGACGTCGTCATATCGACGGGCGACAAGGACATGGCGCAGCTGGTCTCGCCCCGCGTTTCGCTGGTCAACACCATGAGCAACGAGACGCTCGACGAAGCCGGCGTGCTGGCCAAGTTCGGCGTCCCCCCCGAGCGCATCATCGATTACCTGGCATTGATCGGCGATTCGGTCGACAACGTGCCTGGCGTCCAGAAATGTGGCCCCAAGACGGCCTGCAAGTGGCTCAACGAATACGGCTCGCTCGACAACATCGTCGCCAATGCCGACAAGATCAAGGGCGTGGTCGGAGACAACCTGCGCAGCGCGCTCGGCTTTTTGCCGATGGGCAAGAAGCTCGTCACCATCGTGACCGACGTGGCCTTGCCGCAGCCGCTCGATGCCCTGACCTGGTCGGAGCCCGACCGCGATGTTCTGCGCGAGCAGTTCCGCCGCTATGAATTCAAGAGCTGGTTGCGTGAGCTCGACGAAAACAAAGGCACGCCCGCCGTCGCGCAAAGTACCGGCGACTCCCCGGCCGAGCTGCAGACGCCGCCGGCCGTGCCGGAGCACCGCAAGGATTACGAATGCATCCTCGACTGGGCCGCTTTCGAGCGCTGGTTCGAGATGATCCATAACGCCGAGCTGACCGCCTTCGACACCGAGACCGACAGCCTCGACCCCATGCAGGCCAAACTGGTGGGCATGTCGTTTTCGGTGGAGGCGGGCGTGGCCGCCTACGTGCCGCTGACGCACCGCTACGCCGGCCACCCCGACCAACTGCCGCTGGACGAAGTGCTGTCGCGCCTCAAGGCCTGGTTCGAGTCCGATGCACACCGCAAGGTCGGCCAGAACCTCAAATACGACATGCACGTGCTGGCCAACCATGGCGTGCGCCTGGCCGGCATCGAGCACGACACGCTGCTGCAGTCGGCGGTGTGGGAGAGCGACAAGGGCCACGATCTCGAACAGCTATGCCGCCGGCATCTGGGGCTCGAGGTGCTGTCGTACACCGACCTGTGCGGCAAGGGGGCCAACCAGATCGGCTTCCATGACGTCGATGTCGAACGCGCCAGCCAGTACGCTGCCGAAGACGCCGACGTGACGCTGCGCGTGCACAACATCCTGTCGCCGCGCATTGCCCTGGACGAAGGCCTGGCGCGCATCTATCGCGACGTCGAAATGCCGGCGCTCGAAGTGTTGTGGGCGATGGAGCGCAACGGTGTGCTCATCGACACTTTTCTGCTTGGCCAGCAGAGCAACGAGCTGGGCCTGCGCATGCTCGAACTCGAACAGGAAGCCTTCGCGGCGGCCGGCCAGCCGTTCAATCTCAACAGCCCCAAGCAGATCCAGGAGATCCTCTTCGAGCGGGACAAGCTGCCGGTCATCAAGAAGACGCCCTCGGGCGCGCCCAGCACCGACGAAGAAGTCCTCCAGCAACTGGCGCTCGATTACCCGCTGCCGCGCCTGATCCTCGAATACCGGGGCATGGCCAAGCTCAAAAGCACTTACACCGACAAGCTGCCGCGCATGGTCAATCCGCAAACCGGACGCGTGCACACCAGCTTTTCGCAGACCGGTGCGGTGACGGGGCGACTGGCCAGTTCCGACCCCAACCTGCAGAACATCCCCGTGCGCACCGAAGAAGGGCGCCGCATCCGTGCCGCCTTCGTGGCGCCCAAGGGCACGCGCATCATCTCCGCGGACTACTCGCAGATCGAACTGCGCATCATGGCGCATTTGTCCGAAGACGATCGTCTGCTGGCCGCCTTCGACAGTGGTGAGGACGTCCACCGCGCCACCGCCGCCGAGGTCTTCGGCCTGACGCCCATCGAGGTCAGCAATGAACAGCGCCGCTACGCCAAGGCCATCAACTTTGGCCTCATCTATGGCATGAGTGCGCACGGCCTCGCCAAGCAACTGGGGCTGGAGCGCAGCGCTGCGCAGAACTACATCGACCGCTATTTCGCGCGCTACCCGAAAGTGCTGCAATACATGGAAAGCACGCGCCAGTCGGCGCGCGAGCGCGGGTTTGTGGAGACCGTATTCGGCCGCCGCCTGTACCTGCCGGAAATCAAATCCAGCAACGTCGGCCGCCGCCAGGGCGCCGAGCGCGCCGCCATCAACGCGCCCATGCAGGGCACTGCCGCCGACATCGTCAAGCTGGCCATGCGCGCCACCTACGACTGGTTGGCCGCCAGTGGACTCGCCAGCCGCATGCTGTTGCAGGTGCATGACGAACTGGTGCTCGAAGTGCCGGATGCCGAAGTCGACACCGTGCGCGAGCAGTTACCGCGCATCATGGGGCAGGTAGCGCAATTGCGCGTGCCGCTACTGGTCGAAGCTGGCGTCGGTGGCAGTTGGGATGAAGCACACTGACCCGCGTGGGTCGGTGGCATGCAGTCAAGACGCAACGGGAGAATGGCAATGGAATATCGCAGATTGGGTCGTTCAGGTTTGAAGGTGAGCGCGCTGTCGCTGGGGTCGTGGGTGACCTATTCCAACCAGGTGGATGCGCGTCATGCCCGCGAATTGATGGCCGCGGCCTGGGATTACGGCGTCAATTTCTTCGACAACGCCGAGACCTACGCCAAGGGCGAATCGGAGCGCATCATGGGCGAGGCGCTGCACGCCCTGCAGTGGCGGCGCGAGAGCTACGTGGTGTCGACCAAGTTCTTCTGGGGGCTGCACGAAGGCCCTAACGAATATCACACGCTCAACCGCAAGTACCTGCTCAACGCCATCGACGGTTCGCTCAGGCGCTTCGGCCTCGACTACATCGATCTGGTGTTTTGCCATCGCCCCGATCCGCACACGCCCATCGAAGAAACCGTGTGGGCCATGCATGACATGATCGAGCGCGGCAAGGCGCTGTACTGGGGCACCTCCGAATGGAGCGCCGACGAGATCCGCGCCGCCTGGGTGATTGCCGACCGTCACCACTTGCACAAGCCGGTGATGGAGCAGCCGCAATACAACCTGTTCGTGCGCCGCCGCGTCGAACTCGAATACAAGCGCCTGTACGAAGACCTGGGCCTCGGGCTGACTACCTGGAGCCCGCTGGGCTCCGGCGTGCTGACCGGCAAATATCTGAGCGGCATACCCAGCGGCTCGCGTGGTGCCCTGCCCAGTTTCGAGTGGCTGCACGAGCGCCTGCTCGACCCCAAGCGCAGTGAGGCGGTGGCTGCGCTCAAGCCGATCGCCGACGATCTGGGCTGCTCGCTGAGCCAACTCGCCATCGCCTGGTGCGCTCACAACCCGCACGTTTCCACCGTCATCACCGGCGCCTCGCGCGTCGATCAACTGAAAGAGAACATGGCTGCGCAAGAAGTCATCGCTCGCCTCTCCGACGAGGTTTTGGCGCGTATCGAAGCCGCCTGCAAACCTGCGGCGGACTGCGCATGAGCAAGCAATTGGTGATGGCCTCCGGCAACGCCGGCAAGCTGCGCGAATTTGGCGCCCTGCTGGCACCGCTGGGTTGGGAGGTCGTTCCGCAGGGGGCGCTTGGCGTGTCCGAGGCTGAAGAGCCGCACGTCACCTTTGTCGAGAACGCGCTCGCCAAGGCGCGTCACGCCGCCGCCCACACCGGCCTGCCTGCGCTGGCCGATGATTCCGGCATCTGCGTGACGGCGCTGGGGGGCGCGCCCGGCGTGCACTCGGCTCGCTTCGCTGGCGAGCCGCGTTCGGATGCCCGCAACAACGCGCTCCTGCTCACCCGCCTGGCCGATCAGAGCGATCGCCGCGCCCATTACGTGTGCGTACTGGTGTTCGTCCGCTCGGCCGATGATCCGCAGCCCATCATCGCCGAAGGGACGTGGCACGGAGAAGTGATCGCGTCGGCACCACGGGGGGAGGGCGGATTTGGGTACGATCCGTACTTCCTGCTGCCCGGCCTGGGGCAGACCGCGGCCGAACTGCCGGCGGTTGAAAAGAACCGCATCAGCCATCGCGGCATGGCGGTTGCTCGGTTGCTGGAACGCCTGCGGACCGAAGTGATCTGAACCTGGGCCAGGCGGCACCGACCTCATCGGGCGTCGCGCCCGTTCGACATGGGAGGCAATGCAATGAAAAGACAATTGATGGGACTTTGCCTGGCGCTGCTGGCGCCCCTGGCCTGGGCGCAGAATGCGCCACCGCCGCCGCAACTGGAGCCGATCCCTGATGACGGCGCCAGTACCGAGCCGGAGGTCACCATTCGCGACGAGGCTGAGCAGCGGGTCGAGGAATACCGCATCAACGGCCGCCTCTACATGGTCAAGATCACGCCCAAGATCGGCCCCGCCTATTACCTCATCGACGAAAAGGGCGAGGGCAGCTTCACCCGTTATGACGGCATGGACACCGGCCTCAAGGTGCCGCGCTGGGTCATCCTCAAGTGGTGAGGCCATAGGCCAAAGAAGAACGCCTCGCGCCAGGAGGGGACGCGAGGCGCTGAAGAGCCGTTTGTCGCAAGGGAGACAACACAACGACAAACGTGCTGACACCACCGGCCAGAATCCGGTGGTGGGACTCCTCGGGCGATATTCATCGCCGTCACGCGGGGCATCGACCCCGCTACAACAATCGCCTGGCGCTGACTTGCCATGAGGCAGGGCATCGTCATCGTCGGCTTGGATTCTGCAAGTTAAACGTTTAACATGAACTTTAGTGACGCACCTTGCCAGGGACAACAGGGGCAAACCCGAATGAGACCGCCCCCATCCTTAGGTACGTTTGTCATTGACCGGAAGCGGTCAAGGCCGTATGGTTTGTAGCTGTTACCCAGACATGTCAACGTAGTGGGCTGATAAAGCGTTTACCTTTTCCATGCAGACTAAACGTCCAGCGACGATTCGAGACGTCGCTCAAGCCGCCGGGGTGTCGACCGCCACGGTCTCGAAGTTCATCAACCGCCTTCAGCGATTTTCACCAGAGGTCGAGGCGCGTATCCGCACCGCCGTCGACACGCTGGGCTATCGACAGAATCCGGCCGCCCGCAGCATGGTCACCGGGCAGACGCGCACCGTCGGCCTGGCCATCCAGGACGTGCGCAACCCCCACTTCGCCAACATCGTGAAAGGCGCCAACCGCGTCGCCCTGGCGCACGATTACAGCCTGCTGGTGATCGACATCGAAGAAAACCCGTCAGGCGAGCGCGCCTTGCTCGAAGCCCTGTCGCGCCGGGTGGACGGCCTCATCGTCAGCTCGCGCATCCCGGAGGAATCCATCGACTGGCTGGCCGAGATCGGCAAGCCCGTGGTGTTCTTCGGCCGCTTGCTGCGGCTGGGCATCCCGTGCGTGCGTTCCGACGGCTATCAGGCTGCCTACATGCTGGGTCGTCACCTTGTCGAACTGGGCATGCAACGCATTGCTTACGTCGGCTTTGTGCGCGCGCGCTGGAACTCCGAACGCCTGCACGGGCTGACCGACGCGCTGGCCGAAGCCAATCTCACCCCCATCGTTCACGAGATCGAAGCACCGACGCTCGAAGCCGGTGAGCGCGCCGCATCGTCGGTGCTGCTGGGCGGGCCGCGCCCCGAAGCCGTGGTGGGCTACAACGATCTGGTCACGCTCGGCCTCATGCACGAAGCTCAGGCGCTCGGCCTGCGTATCCCCGAAGACGTGGCGATGGCCGGTTTCGACGACATCCCGGTGGCGCGCTACATGCAGCCGCCGCTGACCTCGGTCGATATGCGCTCCGAACAGCAGGGCGAAGCGGCCATGAACCGCCTGCTGACTGCCATCGCCCGCGAAGAGGGCGACAGCGACGTGCTGCTCGAACCACGCCTGATCCCCCGCGCCTCCACCCGCCGCCCGCTCGACTGAGCACCTCCGACGCAGAGGGCGCTGCGCGGACGTCTCTGATGCCTGCGTACCGCCCCCAGTCATCCGCATGCCCCGTTGAATGGTCGTAGTGATTCGGTCTGACATGGCATTGACCCCTGTCATGCCCTGTCATCGTATTCCGATTCGTCCGCATGAGGATTCTCATCCTCTGTAGGTGTCGTCCCCTTCGGGCGTGCGTTGCGCTCAGATCAAAGACTCACCTTTTCACGAAGCCACAATCCACCTTCTGGTGTTGCCTGCGTGGCACAGATGCCATTGGCATGCCAAGTCAATTGTGTTTAAAAAATCACGCGGAAAAGTATGGACTAACAATCCCCGTATCGGGTGATGGCGGCACTCCGAATGGCATGCGCCCTTCTCAAGGGCGGAGCGGCACCGAATGAATGCTCCGCATGGCTGTGCGCAAGATTCAACGGATTCGGAATGTCTGCAATGTCTGTTCGTTTTACTTTCGTCGAAAAATCCGATAGGTGCCAGGGTGCGTAGGCTACCGTCTGTTATGCGTGCTCTGCTGTGCACCGCGCTGGCGCTGGCATCCCTGCTTGGTGTGCCTGATGCAATGGCCCAGATAGTGCTCTGCGAACAGACCACTCCTGGCCCGCTCAACTGCCCTCCAATCCCCGCCGGTCTGACTCGCGTAGTGGTGACAGTGCGAGGTGGTGGGGGTGGTGATGGCGCATGGTGCTCAAAGGCTGGTGGCTGGGGCCGGGAGGGGGCGTCGGTCGTTGCCGAGATAGACGTCGTTGGCGGTGAGCTCGTCTCCGGGCTGGTGGGCGACCGCGGAGCATCCGCCTTGCCTGTGTCGACGTCGCCCGTCATGTGCAATGCGGGAGCCGGGGGCGCTGCGGGCGGTTCGGGTGCTGCCGTGGGCGGCGGCGGTGGCAATGCGGGGAGCGCACCGGGCACTCAGAACGGTGCCGGCGGTGGTGGCGGCGGCAGTTCTCTTCTGAATATAGGGCTCGCCAGTGTGCACGCCGGGGGCGGTGGCGGGGGTGGCGGCGCCTATCCCGCAAGCACCGGTGGCTGGGGGGTCGGCTGGGGTGTCGACAAGGCCGGGCTGGAACGGATGAACGCTCAATGCGGCACATTGGCCGCCAGCGGTGGTGCGGGCAGTAGTGCCGGCGCGCTCGACGGTGGCGGCGGCGGAGGCGGTGGTGGCGGTTTCCAGGGCGGCGCGGGCGGCCAAGCCGGGAATTCCGCCGCAAACAAACACGCCGGTGGCGGCGTCGGCGGCTCGTCGTGTGTGTACGGCAGTGGCAGCAACAACATCATCACTTCGTTTCGCGCTACGTCATCGGCATGGACGGGGCTCATTCGCATCGAGGACCCTACGCCGCCTGCGCTAGTGACCCTCAACAAGGCGCTGGGCACTGGCGGTCGTGCGCATGCGAGCGATCAATTTACGGTCGAGATCCGTAGCGCCGAGGGGATGGTGTTCAATAGCGCCATCCGGAGCACAACGATGGGTACGAATGCGTCGGTCGCCTTCGGCACCGGCACGACCGGTGTGACCGCAGTCCCCTCTGGCAGGCCTCACACGCTGTTCGAGCGCATGGCAGCCGGCAGCGCCAGTACGCTCGACTGGTACAACGCCACCCTTACCTGCACAGGGGTTGATCATCAAGGCACTGCGCTGGTGGGACTGCCAAATGGCGTTGTCTACAACAAGGCTTCGGGCTACGTGTTGCCGCCCCTGCCGATCAGCGCAAACGTCACGTGCACCTTGACCAACGAGCCGATCGAGGCGCGTGTGTCCGGCACAGTCTTTCGTGACGATGGTGACTTGGGTGGCGCCGCCGTGCCCAACAACGGTGTTCAGGATGGCGCTGAGGGGGTCATGTCCGGTGTAACAGTCAGGCTGACCGACTGTGCTGCCACGCCGACCGTGTTGCACACCACGACGACTGACAGCAACGGACACTATTCCAGCGCTGCCTACTGGCCGCCCAACACGCCTTTGTGTGTCGAGGCCGGGCCGCCGGGATGGGTTTCCACGGGCGCTTCGGTCGGGGCGGGCGGCGCATTGCCGGCCGGCTACGCATATAGCCGCTCGCCTTTCACGACCCATGGCGCACCGGGCCGTGTCCAACTCCAATTGCATACGGTGAGCGTCGCCGGACTGAAGTTGGGCTTTGTGCCACAGAATTCGTTTTTCGCCGACGACAGCCGGACAGCAGGCGCCAATGAAACGGTCTTCTATGCCCATCGGTTCAGGGCCAGCACGGATGGCATCATCAGGCACGCGGTGACGGGGGCGGCCAGCAGCGGTGCTGCGGCGTGGGCCCATACCACCAAGATTTATGACGACGTTAACTGTGACGGCATCCTGGATGCGGGCGAGGTACAACTGTATCCAGCCCTCGTCCCTGGCGCCGGCAAGGCCGTGACATACGGCGACACCTGCATCGTCGTGAGCCAGCTCGTGCCGGCCAACGTGACGCAAGGCGATGTCTATACCGCCACGGTCGACGCCACGTTCGATTACGCCCATGCCAGCCCAGCGCTGTCGACCACCCATACCGTCCATGAGACCACCACTGCCGCACTGGCGACGCTGAACAAAGCATTCTCGAGCACCAGCATTCATCCCGGGCAAACCAGTGATCTGAGCTTTACCATCACCAACACCAGTCCCGTTGCGTACGCCCACAGCGGCATCGGCTTTACCGACAATCTGCCCGGTGGCCTCGCATTGGCCGCAGGCAACCCGCTGGTGTCCAACACGTGTGGTGGCACCGTGACGGCCGCGGCCGGCGGCAATGTCGTCACGCTCGCCGGCGGCGCGATGACAGCGACCACCGCCAGTTGCGTCGTGACCGTGCGGGTCACGACGCCGACGGTGCCGACAGTGGGGGAATGCTCGCCGATCATGTCGCCGGCCCTTACCAACAGGACGGCCGATGTCACCACGACAGGCCTGCACAACGGCGTGCATGACACCTGCCTGGCCGTTCGCGAGAATCCTCCGACTACTCTCTCCGGGCGTGTCTTTGTCGACAACGGTGCTGGCGGCGGTACAGCCAACAATGGCATCCGTGACGGTGGTGAAGCGCCCATCGTCGGCACGCCGATCCACTTGACCAATTGTGCCGCACCGCCGGCCACCGTCGTGTATGCCAGTGGTGTCAGTGATGGCACGGGGCATTACCTGCTCAACGCGGCGACCGTGCCGGCCACCGCCGTGGTGTGCGTGGAGCAGACCAATCTGGCCAGTTACATCTCGACCGGCGCCTCGCTGGCCGGGGCCGTTTTGCCTGCTGGCTACACCTACGTGCGCCCGGCCACGCACAGCGGCTCGCCCGATCACGTCAGCTTCCAGTGGCTGGGCAGTACCGTCGCCGGGCTGGACTTCGGCGACGTGATGGATAACACCTTTACCGCCAACGGTCAGCAGGAAGGCCTGCCCGGCGGCACGGTGAATTACGCTCACACCTTTACCGCCGCCACGGCTGGCAAGGTCACGTTCTCAGTGACCAACAGCCGGCCGGACTGGGCGGCCACGGTGTTTGCCGATGCACTGTGCACCGGAAGCCTGCAAGCCGGCGCCACCCAGTTGTTCCCACCGTTGGGTGTTGGCGACAGCGTGGTAGCGAGCGGCAAGGTGTGCATCGTGGTGCGCCAGTTCATCCCGGCTACGGCGACATTGGGTGAAATTCATGCCTTCAGCATCGGCGCAAGCTTCGATTACGCCAACAATCCAGCGCTGCCGGCAGCAGGTTACACATTGACCGACCAGATCACGGTCGGTGCGGTGGCGTTGTCGCTCAAGAAGGAAGTGCGTAACGTGACAGTGAGCGGCCCCTTTGGCGTGAGCAACCAGGCCAAGCCTGGTGACGAACTGGAATACCGCATCGTCTACACCAACAACGCCCCGAGCGCGATCACCGACCTGGCGATCAACGACATCACGCCGGCCTACACCACCTTCATATCGAGCAGCGCCGGCCTCACCCCCGCTGCGCTGGGCGCATGCAGCAAGAACACGCCGGCCAATCCGCGCCCGGCATCTGCCGTCGACTGCACGGCGGGCCCCGCACAACCGGCGGGCGGTACGGGCGCCCTGCATTGGGTGTTCGGCGGCGGTCTCGAAGCCGGGGCCAGCGGTGAGGTGTTGTTCCGCGTGAAGGTGGATTGAGCCCATACGCGGGGCCGCGCCATGGCGCTGGAGCGTGGCGGCGCGCATAAAAAAGGGGGCATCCAGCGGATGCCCCCTGACAAGATATTGCTTTCGAGGAAAAACCAAGCAGCGAGCAAGGGACACGCTGCTCAGGTGAGAGTCGCTCCCCGCGAACTTAGTTCAATGTGATCACCACGTATTGCCGAACGGTGCCGCGCTGCACCAGCAGCGGCACGTTCTTGCCCGCTTGTTCGACCAGGCGTTGGAACTGATCAGGCGAGGTGATGCGCTGCCCGCTCACCGACACGATCACATCGCCGCTTTGCAGGCCGGCCTTGGCGGCCGCGCCGGTGGCGCGCTGGATGACCAGCCCGCCTGGCAGATCAAGCTGACGCGCTTCGTCGCTGCGCAGCGGCCGCAGCGTCAATCCCAGTTTGCCGGCCGATTGCCCCTTGCCGGGTTGTGCTTCGGACTTGGCGGCGGCGGTGTCGGTGGCCTGCTCGACGAGTTTGACGCTGACATCGCGCGAAGCCTTGTCGCGCCAGATTCTGAGCTTGACCGTGTCGCCCGGATGGCGCTCGCCGATGACGCGGGCCAGATCGGCGGAATCGTCGACCTTGTTGCCATCCACCTGGAGCACGATGTCGCCTTCTCTGATGCCGGCCTTGTCGGCTGGGCTGCCCGGTTCGACCGAGTTAACCAGCGCGCCGTCGGCACCTTGCAGGCCAAAGGATGCGGCCATTTCCTTGCTGATGCTCTGGATACCCACGCCCAGCTTGCCGCGCGAGACCTTGCCGTACTTCTGCAACTGGTCCTTGACCTTCATCGCCACGTCGATGGGGATGGCGAACGAAATGCCCATGAAGCCGCCGGAGCGCGAATAGATCTGCGAATTGATGCCGATGACTTCGCCGTTCAGGTTGAACAGCGGACCGCCGGAATTGCCCGGGTTGATGGCCACGTCGGTCTGCAGGAACGGCACGAAGGTTTCGTCCGGCAGGCGGCGCGCCTTGGCGCTGATGATGCCGGCGGTGACCGTATTTTCGAAGCCGAAGGGCGAGCCCACGGCCACCACCCATTCGCCGACCTTGGACTTTTGCGCGTCACCCATGCGCACGAACGGCAGGCCGCTGGCGTCGATCTTGATGAGCGCCACGTCGGTGCGGCTGTCGCTGCCGATCACCTTGGCCTTGAATTCACGCTTGTCGGTGAGCTTGACCGTCACGTCGGTGGCGTCGGCCACCACGTGCGCATTGGTCAGCACGTAGCCATCGCCGCTGACGATGAAGCCCGAGCCTTCGCCCTGGCTGATGCGCGGCTGCGCCTGCCCGCGCGGCATATTCGGCACGGGCATGCCGAAGCGGCGGAAGAAGTCGTAGAACGGGTCTTCTTCCATGGCGGTATCTTCATCCTCGCCGGGATTGGACACGCTGGTGACGCGGATGTTGACCACCGCCGGGCCGACTTGCTCGACCAGCGCGCTGAAGTCGGGCAGGGCGGGGCGCGCCGATGGCGTCACCGTGACAGGGCCGCTGGCGGCCGCCACTGTCGATGCGCTGCTGGCCGCATGCGAGGTGCTGATGCCGGAATTGTCCAGACAGCCGGTAAAGGCAAGCGCTGCGACGCCCGCGATGAGCGCCGTGCGCGAAAATGACCACTCCATAAACAAGCTCCTGACCATTAATTTCATGTCTATGTCGAACGGGCCACGAGGCCTTACATGTGGCACTGTGACCGAGGCAGATTTTTCGCCGTTCCCAGTCATTACAAAGCATTACAAAAGCTGGCGCGATTGGCACATGGCGGCGGCAATGACGCTTTTCAAGTGGCGCTTTCCCTTTGTTCGTACGTGCGAATAGTATGAGTTGCAGCAAAAGGTCAACCTGCGTCAAACGTCGGTCGCGATAGCGTCATACAATCGCGTTTTCGGCCGGGCCACACGCCGAGGCCGGCACACGGAGACAGACGATGACCCTTACCGACCTGCGATATATCGTCGCTCTGGCACAAGAACGTCACTTTGGCCACGCCGCCGAAAAGTGCCACGTCAGCCAGCCCACGCTTTCGGTGGCGGTCAAGAAGCTCGAAGAGCAACTCGGTGTACTGCTGTTCGAACGCAGCGCCGCCGACGTCAAAGTGACCGAAATCGGACGCCAGATCGTCGCCCAGGCCGAGCGGGTGCTGCGCGAAGCCTCGCAGGTGCGCGACATAGCCGAAGCCGGGCGTGACCCTCTGGCCGGGCCGCTGCGTCTGGGGGTCATCTATACCATCGGGCCGTACCTGCTGCCTTCGCTGATCCCCAAGATCGCACAGCGCGCGCCGCGCATGCCCTTGATGATCCAGGAAAACTACACCAGCCGGCTGGCCGAGGGGCTCAAGAAGGGCGACATCGACGTCGCCATCCTGGCCTTGCCCTTCACCGAGCCGGGGATCGTCACGCAGCCGGTGTACGACGAGCCTTTCAGGGTGCTCATGCCGTCCTCGCACCCGTGGGCCGAGCACGACGAGATCTCCGCCGCCACGCTGCAAGAAGAACCCCTGCTGCTGTTGGGCTCGGGCAATTGCTTCCGCGACCAGGTGCTGGAAGCCTGCCCGCGTTGCGCGCATGGCACTGGCCTGCAAAAAACGCTCGAAGGCAGCTCACTCGAAACCATCCGTCTGATGGTGGCGACGGGGCTGGGCGTCACCGTGTTGCCCAGTTCGGCCGCCGATTCGCAAAGCGCCACCAATGAGCTGGTCGTTTCGCGCAAATTCGCCGCGCCGGAGCCGAGCCGCCGCGTGGCTCTGGCCTGGCGCGTGACCTATCCGCGCACCAAGGTCATTGATTTGCTGCGTGCCTGCATTCTCGAAAGCGCGCTCGCAGGTGTTACGCCGGTAGGCTGAATCGATGTTGCGCCGCCGTAGGGCGGCGCAATGTTCAAATCATTCTTATCCGCCCATTCAAAAATTCAAACACCCTTTTGGCGGGGCTCGATGGGACCGAGTCTTGCGCGTCACCGGACAGCTGCTGTTGGTGGGTGTCTGCAATCCATTGAAAATAAATAATAAAAAGCACGCTTAATAAGCGCATTCATTAATTTTTGATGCCCTTATTAAAACGCGCTTATCGAAAAATCAAACACTCGAATTGGTCTGCGGACCTGTGCCTACGTAGTATTGGTGCTACGCACAACGCGTACAGAACATTAACCAATCGTCACGAAAGGCACTGATCATGGCTCCGACTTTCAACTTCTTCGACCACGTTGTTACCCGTCGTCCGTACGAAGGCGCTGAAGAGCGTGAACGCGCAGGTTTCCTGGCTGAACTGACCCACGTCAGCGATGCCATGCCGGGTGAGCACGGCCTGCAAAACGCTGAATCCCAAGTCGCACGCTACATGCTGTTCAACATGGCGTGATCTGTGATGTGACGGTTAATGGTGTGAGGCCCGCCACGGGGCGGGCCTTATCCATTGACACACATTGCAGGAAAAGTTTCAAACGGGTTTTTCCCCAGCATGCCTATGGCATGTGTCTCGCCCGTCCAGGGCAATATTTCGCCTCCCCACAGTCAGATAAAACGCGCATCGCGTCGTTTCGGTTTACCCGAGTCTCGCGATTTATCGACGCATAAGAATTTTTATTCAAAAGCTGGCGCAAACCCTGATGCAAAAGGTCTCCAGTCGAGCCGTAAAGTGAATTGTCACGCCGCGATTGAGCGGTGGTTTGCACAGGAGATGCATCATGGCTCTACACGACACGCCCGATATCCACGGTCATGTGGCCCAAGCCTCGTATGACGCGCACAAGGTGTTCATCAGCGCCGATGAGCGCGAACGAGGTGGTTATCTCGACGAGTTACGGGCACAGCCGACGCCGGCGATAACGCCCGAGTCGCCGCATGACATGCGTGTGCCCCACGCCCCCTGGTGGCCACTCGCCTGAACGCGCCGGCCCTTATTTCATGAGGAAATGAGCGCGCGCGTCCTCCTCCGTCCTATGCTGTGATTTTGACAAACGTGTGAAACTGTCGGGCAGTTCCACGGACAAAGTCGCAGTACGACCGAATGGTTAGCCCGCATCGCGGGCATGGATGGAGGATGATGCCGTGCTCGGTAATGGTCCCGCCGATCTACCCTGGCGAGTCGAAGATCTGGATTTCTCCCGCGTTGATCTCCAACGCATCCGTCATGACGCCGATATGCTGTACCTCCTGGCGGCGTCATCGTTCATCGAAATAGCTTCCGATACCTACGCTTCAAACCTGGCCGAATACTTCAGTGGCGACGCCGAGGTGGTGGCATGGCTTTCGCAGCAGTGGGAACAGGAAGAAATCCAGCACGGCCGTGCCCTGCGCGAATACGTCAAGCATGTGTGGCCCGAATTCGACTGGCAGGCTGCCTATGATGCGTTCTTCGCCGAATACTCGTTGCTGTGCACAGTCGATGAATTCGAACCCAGTCGCGGCCTGGAGATGGTCGCTCGCTGCGTCGTCGAAACGGGCACCTCGACGTTCTACCGGGCCATCCACGCTCTGACTGATGAGCCCGTTTTGCAAGAGCTGGTGACCCACATCCGTGCCGACGAAGTGCGGCATTACAAGTATTTCTATCGTTACTTCAACCGTTACAACGCGTCTGAGCACAACAGTCGGCGGCGCATCGTGGCCGCGGTGGGACGTCGCCTGATCGAGGCACGCAACAGCGACGCCGAGATCGGTCTGTGGCACGCCTTTCACCAGGCGCATCGCGGCGCGTTGCGCGACGGCGCGGCCTTCAAGGAACTGCTGGCCCGCGTCAATCGCCGCGTGCGGCGGCAGTATCCGGTGCGACAGGCCGTCAAGATGCTGCTCAAGCCGCTGCATCTGCCGCCCGCCCTGGCGGCGGTGCAAACGCCGCTGGCCTTCGTGGTGGAACGCCTGATCCTGCGCTGACGGCCGGTCAGGGGAAGATCGACAGGAACAGGAAGGCGGCGAAGATCACCAGGTGCACCGTGCCCTGGAAGATGGTCGTGCGGCCGGTGCTCAGCGTGATGGTGCTGACCAGCAGGGTGAGGGCGAGCAGCACGGTTTCCTTGCCATCCAGACCGAGTACCAGCGGGCGGCCGGTCGCGATGAAAATGACCGCCACCGTCGGAATGGTCAGGCCGATGCTGGCCAGCGCCGAGCCGAGCGCCAGATTAAGGCTGGTCTGCAGTCGATTGCCGTGCGCCGCGCGCGCCGCCGCCAGGCCTTCCGGCAGCAGCACCAGCGCCGCGATGACGATCCCCACCACCGCCGGTGGCGCGCCGGCATCGACAATGGCCGTTTCAATGAACGGCGACAGCTTTTTCGCCAGGCCGACCACCGCCACCAGACATACCAGCAACAGGCCGAGGCTCCCCCAGGCCTGCGCCACTGTGGGCGGCGCGGCGTGGGCGGCTTCGTCGCTGGTGCCCGCCGGCAGGAAGTAATCGCGATGGCGGATGGTCTGCACGAACACGAAGGTGCCATACAGCACCAGCGCGGCGACCCCGGCGAATGCCAACTGCGGCGGCGACCACACCGGGCCGGGCACGGAATTCGAATAATTGGGCAGCACCAGCGACAACACCGACAGGGCAGCCAGGGCTGCCATGGCGGCGGTGGCGCCCTGCAGATGGAAATCCTGTTCGCGGTGGCGCAGCCCACCGATTAGCAGGCACAGGCCGACGATGCCGGTGCACACGATCATGATGGCCGAGAAGACGGTGTCGCGCGCCAGCGCCGCCTTGTCATCGCCGCCGCTGAGCATCACCGACACGATCAGCGCTACTTCGATGACGGTGACGGCCACCGCCAGCACCAGGGTACCGAACGGTTCGCCGATGCGATGAGCCACGACCTCGGCATGATGCACGGCGGAGAACACGGTGGCGCCCAGCAGGGTTGCCGCCAGGGTCACGTACAGCGGGCCGCTGGCGTAAGACGCGGGAATCAGCATCGCACCCCAGGCCAGGACGGGCATCAGCCAGGTCCACCACGGGTTCTTGTTGTTCGGATGAGCCACAGAGCCTCCACGGGCCGCCTCTATCGGGCGGCAAAATGACAAAAGCCTAGTCGCGGAACGCCATCTTACTGGTTTCCGGGCGACAGGTCGGGGAAGTCGCCGTGCGCCATGCGCCAGATTGCAGCGGGCGCATCGGTCGACGCGGAGCGAGGCGTGCTGGGGGCGGTCGGCGGCCAGGCCGGCGCAAGGCCGCCCCCGTGCGTCGGATCGGCTTTCGGCGCGAAACGTTCCAATCTGACCCTGATTTATTGGTGCACCTGGCGGTTGACGTGCGTCGAAAGTGGGCAGCGAACGGAATTCTCCGTATTGACAAGGTGCGCACGGCTGGGAGTAGGCTATGCACATTCTTTTCTCTTCTACGCCTCGATGTGGAAACGTTTGCATGTTGCACATCGCGATATGTAATCGTTTGCACCTACTCACTGAGCCGCATGACCAAAGACTTGAAAGCGCCCAGGACGGCAACAATTCGAGATGTCGCCAGAGTGGCCAAGACCTCCACGACGACGGTCTCGTATGTGCTCAGCAATGAAAAGCGCTACATCCGGCCGGAGTTGCGCGAGCGGGTCATCCAGGCTGCGCAGGCCGTCGGCTATGTGAAGAACGCCGCTGCCAGCAGCATCAAGGGCAAGCAGAAAAAGGTCCTGGCGGTGGTGGTGGCCCAGTTCGGCAATACCTTCTTCACGCGCATGTGCGTCGAGATCGTGGCTCTGGCGCGTGAGCAGGGATACGTCGTGATGCTGTGCAACAGCGATGAAGACCCCGAGCAGGAAAGAGAGATCATCCAGCGCCTCATCGCCCAGCGTATCGACGGCTGCATCCTCAGCCCGGCCTTGTCGGAGGTGGACAACCTCACGCTGCTGCAGAAGCAGCACATCCCCTGCGTGGTCCTCGAACGTTCGGTGCCGGATGCCGTCATCGACCATAACTTCGTCGGCCACGACAACGCCCAATCCGCCTACCTGGCTACGCTGCATCTGCTGGAAGCCGGCCATCGCCACATCGCATTCCTGGCCTGGGATTCGCCGATCCCCAACGTGCGCGAACGCGAGGACGGTTACCGGGCCGCGCTGCGCGAGTACGGCATCCCCATCGAGGATGAGCTTGTGCTGACCGGCGAGCTAGCCGAGAGCTGTGGCGCACACATGGCCGCCGAACTGGCCGGGACCCCCGTCACGGGGGTGGTCTTCGGACACCACGACATTGCCAAGGGGGCGTTGCAGTATTTCCAGCGCAAGGGCATCCGCTGGCCCCATGACTATTCGTTTGTCATCGTTGGTACGCCGGAATGGGCCGAGGTCCTGTCGCCGCCGATCACATGCATCCAACGTCCCGAACACCAGATGGCGACGATGGCGGCCTCGCTGCTGCTCGACACCATCCGCAACCCCGCGCGCGCGCCAGAGCAGCACATGTTTCCGAGCGCCGTCGTGGAAGGTCAGTCCGTTCAAAGGAGAGCCGCTCGTGAATGAGTTTCCCCCCCTGCGTTTTGGCATCGTCGGCATCGATCATCGGCACATCTATGATCAGGTCAACAGTCTGCTGGCCGTCGGCGCCGAATGCGCGGGCTATTGGTCGCACGATGGCGATGTGCGCACCCGAGCCGGATTCGCCGAGCGCTTTCCCACCATCCCCCGCGTCGTCGAACGGCGCCAGTTGCTGGAAGACGCCAGCATTCATTTGATCGTCTGCGCCGGTATCCCCTGCGACCGCGCCGCCTTTGCGGTCGAGGCCATGCAGCACGGCAAGGATTTCATGGTCGACAAGCCTGGGGTGATCACGTTTGCCCAACTGGACGAGGTCAAGCGGGTGCAGCGCGAAACGGGCCGCATCTGGTCGGTGAACTTCACCGAGCACTTCGAGGTGCGCGCCGTCACCACCGCCACCGATCTGGTACGCCAGGGCGCCATTGGCCGCGTGCTGCAAACGGTCGGCCTGGGGCCGCATCGGCTCAATCGCCACACGCGTGCCGACTGGTTCTTCGACCCCAGACAGTACGGCGGCATCCTGGCCGACATCGCCTCGCACCAGATCGAACAGTTCCTGCATTTCAGCGGCGCAGACGATGCGCGCATCGTGATGTCGCGGGTCGGCAATCTGGGTCACCCTGAATACCCCGACTGGCAGGATTTCGGCGAACTCGTCATCACCAACGGGCCCGCCAGCGGCTACGTTCGCCTCGATTGGTTCACGCCGGATGGCCTGGCTACCTGGGGCGATGGCCGCATGACGATCCTCGGCACCGACGGCTACATCGAACTGCGCAAGTACGTCGACATCGCCGGGCGCCCCGGCATCGACCACCTCTTCCTGGTCAACAACGAAGGGACTCGTTACATCGACTGTTCCGGCGCCGAGTTGCCGTACTACTCCAGCCTGTACGCCGACATTTTCAATCGCACCGAAACCGCCATGCGCCAGGCATATTGCTTCAAGGTGTGCGAATTGGCGCTGCAAGCCCAGGCTCAGGCAGAAAGGGCAGGCGTATGACTTCGATAAACAAGACGCTCGGTTTCGGGCTCGTCGGCGCGGGCATGATCGCCAACTACCATGCCGCCGCCATCAAGGCGCTGAGCGACACGCACAACGTTCGTCTGGTGGGGGTGCTGGGGCTGTCGGCGGAAGAAGCGCAGCGCTTTGCCCACAAGCATGACGTGCCGTTCCACACTGCTGATCCGCAGCGTTTTTTCGCCAATCCGGACATCGACATCGTGTGCATCGTCACGCCCAGCGGTGCCCACTTGGAACCCGCCGTCAGCGCGGCGCGTGCCGGCAAGCACCTGATCGTGGAGAAGCCACTCGAAATCTCCGTCGAGCGCGTCGACGCGTTGCTGGATGCTGCCAGGGAGGCGGGCGTGAAGGTGGCTGCCATCTTCCAGGCGCGTTTCTCGAAAGGCGCCCAGGCCGTCAAGCAGGCCATCGACACGGGCCGCTTCGGTCGCCTCGTGCTGTGCAGCGCTTACGTCAAATGGCATCGGGCCGCGTCTTATTACAACGGCTGGAAAGCCACGCTGGCCCTCGACGGCGGCGGCGCCGTCATGAACCAGGCTATCCACGCGGTCGACCTGCTGCAATGGTTTGCCGGCATGCCGGAAGAGATCTCCGGCCGTACGACGCGCCGCGTCCACCAGCATATCGAAGCCGAGGACACCGCCTGCGCCGCCATTCGTTTTTCGAGTGGTGCGCTGGGCACCCTGGAGGCCACCACCGCCGCCTATCCGGGCTGGGAGCGACGCATCGAGATCTGCGGCGAGCACGGCTCGGCTGTCATCGAAGACGATCGCATCGTGCGCTGGCAATTCAATGAAGCGCGGCCGGAGGACGCCTGCATTCTGGCCGATGCCACCCGTGGTGGCGGGGCGTCGGGTGCCGCCGCCCCCGATCAGATCAGTTTTGAAGGTCATCAGCGGCAGATCGAAAACATGGTCCTGGCCCTGCGCGGGCAGGCCGATCTGCTCGTCGATGGGGCCCAGGCGCGCAACGCCGTTGCCTTCGTTCGTGCGCTGTACGAATCCGCAGAAAGGGGGGCGCCGACGAGACTGGCCGCTTCAGTCGTGTAGTTGTCGTGGTTCTACATCAGCCATGCATCAAAAGCTTTCGGAGGAGACAAACATGAAAACATTCAATTTCAAGCACGTAGCAGTCGTGGCGCTGGCTTGCGCCGTGACCTTTCCGGCCGCCGCCCAGCAATGGAAGCCGAGCCATCCCATCCACCTGATCGTGCCCTGGGCCGCCGGCGGCGCCACCGACCAGGTGTCGCGCATCGCCGCGTCCGAGATGGAAAAGGCGCTGGGCCAGACCATCGTCATCGTGAACCAGCCGGGGGCTTCCGGCTCCATCGGCACGCGCAGCGCGCTGGAAGCACCCAAGGACGGCTATACGTGGACCGCGGGCGCAGCGCAGGATCTGGGGACCTACGAGACGCTTGGCACGCTCAAGACGCGCATCGCCGACTGGCATCTGTTCCTGTCGGTGGCCAACGTGCAACTGCTGAGCGTCAATCCCAACACGCCCTACCAGAACCCCAAGCAATTGCTCGACGCGATGAAGGCCAAGCCGGGCAAGGTGTCGGTCGCCACGGCGGGGATCGCGTCGGCAGGTTACAGTGCCATCGACCTGGTGGCCAAGGCGGGCAAGGTTACCTACAAGCACGTCACCTATGACGGTGGCAACCCGGCAGTGATCGCCACCGTGTCGGGCGAGGCCGAGGTGACGTCGCAACTGGCCGGCGAACAGGCCGACATGATCCGTGGCAAGCGGCTGCGCCCGCTGGCGGCGATCAGTGACAAGCCGCTCATGCTGGAAGGCTTCGGCACCATTCCGCCGCTGTCGGATACTCTGCCGGGATTCTCGGCGCCGCTCAATTACTTCGGCATATTCATCCCGAAGGGCGTGCCCGACAACGTCGTCAAGACGGTTGAAAAGATCTGGGCCGAGAACATCGCCAACAGCGAAGCTCTGAAGAAGTACGCCAACAATCGTGGTGCTCTGTTCTCGCCGCTGTATGGCGAGGCCGCGCAGAAGGCTGCCATGCCCGCCGTGCAGGCCAACGCGTGGACGCTGTTCGACAGCGGCAAGGCCACCGTGTCGCCCGATACCGTCGGCATCGCTCGGCCGTAATCCCTCACCGGCGTCTCTATCGGTCATCAGTACAGGTGCGTCATGACAGAACAGTCATCCAGCCAATGCGATACCGCCGCCTCGCAGGGCGAGGCGGAGTTCACCCCCACCGCGCGGTCCGAAACGATGGAGGGGATCGGATGGATGCTGTTCGGCATCGTCATCCTGATTGCGTCCCTCCGCATGGATCGTCTCGAGGCCCAGGACATCAATCCGTACACCATTCCAGGCCTGCTGCCGAGCCTGCTGGGCATCGTGATGACGATCCTGGGCTTCTTGATCTTCATCCGACGGTGGACGCGTTTCAAAGAGGCCGGGGCGCCCACCCCGGCGGCCCGCCATGGCCGGCGTGAGGGCATGGGGCGGATGCTCGCGGTACTCGGCATCTGCCTCGTTTTTTGCATCGGCATGCTGGGCAAGGGGCTGCCTTACTGGTTCAGCGGCGGCATTTTCGTCACCGTGTGCATCGTGCTTCTGAGCCCATATCAGCCAGGAGAGGCGCGCTTCACCGCGCGCAAGGTCGCCAAGGCGGGGGTGATCGGCTTCATCGCCGGTATCGCCATCGCACTCGTGTTCGAGCAGATCTTCATGATCCGCCTGCCTTGATGAATCGGAGATAGCCATGTTTGAAGGTCTTAGCCATCTGGGCACCGCCTGGGCGGGTTTCATGAACCCGGTCTCTATCCTGTATGGACTGGGCGGCGCTTTTATCGGCATTGTGGTGGGGGTCATTCCGGGCTTGTCCGCGACCCTGGTGGTGGCCTTGTTGACGACCCTGACGCTCAAGGTCGAAACCAACAACGCCATCCTGCTGCTGATGTGTTCGTACGTGGGAACGCTGTATGGCGGATCGCGCACCGCCATTCTGTTGAACATTCCCGGCACCGCCGCCAACGCGGCGTCGTGCGCCGACGGTTATGCGCTGGCCAAGCGGGGCGAGGCGGGGCGCGCCATCGGCATCGCCACGTCGGGCGCCTTCACTGGCACCCTGTTCGGCGTGCTGTGCCTGGCGACCTTCGCGCCGATGCTGGCCGAGGTCGCGCTCAAGTTCGGTGCTTTCGAGTTCTTCTGGCTGGCGCTGTTCGGCGTGGCCATGTCCGGGATGATCGTCGGCAACGATCCGGTCAAGGGCTGGGTGATGGGCATTCTCGGCCTGTTCGTGTCGCAGATCGGGCAGGACGGCCTGTATGCGCATGACCGTTTCACCTTTGGGTGGAACCAGCTTGCCGGCGGCATTGATCTGATCCCCGCGCTGGTGGGCGCGTTCGGCCTGGCCGAGGTCATTACCTCGCTGGCCAATCCGCTCCAGCAGAAGGTCATCGACGTCAAGGATTCGGTGCTGCCGCGTTTTCGCGAAGTGCTGCAATACTGGCGCACGGTGCTGCGCTCGGGGGTGGTGGGGGTGTTCACGGGGCTGCTGCCCGGCGTCGGCGAGGACACTGGTGCGTGGATGTCATACGCCGCTGCCAAGGCCACCAGCAAGGAGCGCGATCAGTTCGGCAAGGGCTCGATCGATGGGTTGATGGCGGCCGAGACGGGTGACATGTCGTCCATCCCCGCCCACCTCGTGCCCTGCCTGTCGCTGGGGATTCCGGGGTCGGCGCCGTCGGCGGTGCTGATGGCGGCGATGATCATCCACGGTGTCCAACCCGGACCCATGCTGATGGTCACGCATCCGCAGTTCATCTATGACGTCGTCGCCATGACGACGCTGGCCACCATCACGATCCTGATCTTCGGGCTGTTCTTCGTCCGGCCGCTGATCTACGTCTTGCGCGTCAAGTACGTGATCCTGATGCCCATCATCTTCTTGCTGTGCGTGGTCGGCGCCTACGCCGGAGCATCGCGCCTGTTCGACGTGTACGCCATGCTGGTGGTCGGCATCGGGGCCTTCTTCCTGCGCTTGCGGGGCTATTCGATGGCGCCGTTCGTACTCGGCATGGTGCTGGGTGGCATCCTCGACAAGAGCCTGCGGCGCGGACTTGTGCTGTCGGACGGCAGTCTGGGGCCGTTCTTCACGCGGCCGATCTGCATGGCCTTCGCGGCGGTGACCATCTTCACCATCCTGTTGTACATCCCGGCATTCAGAGCCGTCGTGAACAAGCTCGTTGCGGGTGTGGTCTCGGTGATCAGGGCGCCGTTCGGCAAGGCCGCCTGACAGCCCGCGCGGGTACCCGCCCGCGCATTCCGATGGACCTAAAAGGAAGATTCCGGCCAATTGAGCGGCCGGAATCTTCCTTTTTCTGTGATGCCCCGACCGCGCCAAACGCCCAAATGGCGGGGACTTTGAAGGATTTGCTCTGCTTCGGAGGGCCGCCGACTTGAAATCCGGGTACCTCGCACCTATCATTAGCACTCGCCAGGAGGGAGTGCTAACAGCGCTGCTTCCCAAAGTTTTCTCTTGTGTGGGCGCTTGGCGCCCCACCCGTATTGTTGTGAGTTTTGACCGACAGGAGTCGTTATGAAAATTCGTCCTTTGCATGACCGCGTCATCGTCAAGCGCGTCGAAGCCGAACGCACGACCGCCAGTGGCATCGTGATCCCCGATTCGGCCGGCGAAAAGCCTGATCAAGGCGAGATCCTCGCCGTTGGCAATGGCAAGCTGCTCGACAGCGGTGAAGTGCGCAAGCTGGACGTCAAGCCGGGCGACCGCGTGCTGTTCGGCAAGTACGCCGGCCAGACCGTCAAGGTCGATGGCCAGGAAGTGCTGGTCCTGCGTGAAGAAGACATCCTGGGCGTGATCGAAGCCTGAACAGGCATCGTCGCGGGCGCCTAGCGCCTCGCACCAAGTCCGAATCCCACCCGTTTTGAATATTGCTGGAGTAAGAAATGCCCGCCAAGCAAGTACTGTTTGCAGATGATGCACGCGCCAAGATCGTCAACGGCGTCAATGTGCTGGCCAACGCCGTCAAGGTGACCCTGGGCCCGAAGGGCCGCAACGTGGTGCTGGAGCGCAGCTTCGGCGCCCCCACCGTGACCAAGGACGGTGTGTCCGTGGCCAAGGAAATCGAACTGAAGGACAAGTTCGAGAACATGGGCGCGCAACTGGTCAAGGAAGTCGCTTCGAAGACCTCTGACAACGCCGGTGACGGCACCACCACCGCCACCGTGCTGGCCCAGGCCATCGTGCGCGAAGGCTTCAAGTACGTGGCCGCCGGTTTCAACCCGACCGACCTGAAGCGCGGCATCGACAAGGCCGTGACCGGCATCGTTGCTGAAATCAAGAAGAACGCCAAGCCGACCACGACGAGCAAGGAAATCGCTCAGGTCGGTTCGATCTCGGCCAACTCCGATGAGTCCATCGGCCAGATCATCGCCGAAGCCATGGACAAGGTCGGCAAGGAAGGCGTGATCACCGTTGAAGACGGCAAGAGCCTGGAAAACGAACTGGATGTCGTCGAAGGCATGCAATTCGACCGCGGCTACCTGTCGCCGTACTTCATCAACAACCCGGACCGTCAGATCGCCGTCCTGGAAAGCCCGTTCGTGCTGCTGTACGACAAGAAGATCTCGAACATCCGTGATCTGCTGCCGGTGCTCGAAGGCGTGGCCAAGGCTGGCCGTCCGCTGCTGATCATCGCTGAAGACGTCGAAGGCGAAGCCCTGGCGACCCTGGTGGTCAACCGCCTGCGTGGCGGCCTGCGCGTCGCTGCCGTCAAGGCCCCTGGCTTCGGCGACCGCCGCAAGGCCATGCTGGAAGACATCGCCATCCTGACGGGCGGCACGGTGATCTCCGAAGAAGTCGGCCTGTCGCTCGAAAAGGCGACCCTGCAAGACCTCGGCCAAGCCAAGCGCGTCGAAGTCGAAAAGGAAAACACCACCGTCATCGACGGCGCTGGTTCGGCTGACCAGATCCAGGCCCGCGTGGCCCAGATCGACGCCCTCATCGAAGGCGCGACCTCCGACTACGACCGCGAAAAGCTGCAAGAACGCAAGGCCAAGCTGGCCGGCGGCGTGGCCGTGATCAAGGTGGGTGCTGCCACCGAAGTCGAAATGAAGGAAAAGAAGGCCCGCGTCGAAGACGCGCTGCACGCCACGCGTGCCGCCGTTGAAGAAGGCGTGGTTGCCGGTGGTGGCGTGGCGCTGCTGCGCGCCCGTGCCAGCGCGGTCGTCAAGGGTGACAACCCCGACCAGGAAGCCGGCATCAAGATCGTGCTGCGCGCGATCGAAGAGCCGCTGCGCCAGATCGTTGCCAACGCTGGTGACGAACCCTCGGTGGTCGTGGCCAAGGTGCTGGAAGGCAAGGGCAACTACGGCTACAACGCGTCCAACGGCACCTATGGTGACCTGGTGGAACTGGGCGTGCTGGACCCGGCCAAGGTGACCCGCTCGGCGCTGCAAAACGCCGCTTCGGTCGCCGGCCTGATCCTGACCACCGATTGCATGGTGGCCGAGCTGGCAGAAGACAAGCCCGCTGGTGGCATGCCCCCGGGCATGGGCGGTATGGGCGGCATGGACATGGGTATGTAAGTCGACGGCGCTGCGCGCTTTCGGCTGTCCCATCGACAGCAGTCTGAAAAAGCCCCGCAGGTGCAAGCCTGCGGGGCTTTTTCTTTTCATGGTGCCGGCGCTTGCGCTGCCGGGCCGCCTCTGTAATGCTCTGCGCGCCCATGCCATCCCTTGCTCACTGACATGAAGTCCGCCGCGCGCGTATTCAAACGCGTCCTGATCGCCGTCGTCCTGCTGTTCATTGCCTACCAGCTATGGGTGTTCGGGCACGTGTTGTGGTGGAAGTGGATGCCACCGGCGCAGACCAGTTTCATGTCGCTGCGGCTTTCCGAGTTGCGCGACAAGGATGCCAACGCCCAGATCAAGTACCAGTGGGTGCCCTACGAGCGCATTTCCGACAACCTCAAGCGGGCGGTGGTGGCGGCTGAGGACGACCGCTTCGTCGATCACGACGGGTTCGATTGGGAGGGCATCCAGAACGCCCTTGAAAAGAACCAACGGCGAGGCAAGCCGGTGGCGGGCGGTTCGACCATCAGCCAGCAACTGGCCAAGAACCTGTTTCTGACGCCCAGTCGCAGCTATGTGCGCAAGGCCGAGGAAGCGCTCATCACGGTGATGATCGAAACGCTGTGGAGCAAGCGCCGCATCCTCGAGGTGTACCTCAACGTGGTCGAATGGGGCAACGGCATCTTTGGTGCGGAGGCGGCAGCGCGGCGCTATTACAGCATCCCGGCGGCGCAGTTGTCGGCGCAGCAGGCGGCCCACATCGCAGTCATGCTGCCGAATCCGCGCAAGTTCGAGAAGGTCTATCCGCCACGTCTGTCGGCCCATGCTGGCCGCATCGGTGCGCGCATGCGCTATGCCGAATTG
The DNA here is from genome assembly GCA_047605765.1 of Rhodocyclaceae bacterium. Taxonomy (GTDB): domain Bacteria; phylum Pseudomonadota; class Gammaproteobacteria; order Burkholderiales; family Rhodocyclaceae; genus JBGVSA01. The sequence goes on along the minus strand of JASGFB010000001.1, from coordinate 43,238 downwards.
CCCTGAAGGCGGCCTGTCCCGTTTATGACAACGGCGTGACAGAAACAAACCGCCGTCCACCTTGTCGCAAGCATTGACGCCTTTTTTTTCGCGGCGCAGCACCCAATGCAGCGATCGGGTTAAACTGCCGCCCTCTGCCCACCGAGCCAAGGTCCCGACGTAATGTCCCCGGTCGAGCAATCCGTCCAACATCACGATGACGTGCAGCGCACCTTGGAAGAGGTCGAGGCGCTGCTCGCGCGTCAGCGCGTCGAGGAAGGGCTCGTCCATCGGCAGGAGATGCCGCGTCACGATCTGATCGAATCCCTCGTCCACAAGCAGAACCTGGCGCGCATTACCGCCAAGCTGGCCGCGCTGCACCCGGCCGACATCGCCTTCGTTCTCGAATCGCTGCCGCTGGATGACCGCCTGTTCGTCTGGGAACTGGTGCGTGGCGAGAATGACGGTGAGGTCCTGCTGGAGCTGTCCGACGCCGTCCGCGAATCGCTCATCGAGACGATGGATCGCGAAGAGCTGGTGGCTGCGGCCGAACAGCTCGACGCCGACGAACTGGCCGACCTGGCGCCGGACCTGCCCAAGCACGTCATGGAGGACGTCTACCTCGGCCTGGATGCCGAGGAGCGCGAGCAACTGCGCGCGGCCATGTCCTACGACGAGGACGCCGTCGGCGCGCTGATGGATTTCGACATGGTCACCGTCCGTGAGGACGTTACGCTCGAAGTCGTGCTGCGTTATCTGCGCCGCTTCGACGAACTGCCCGACCACACCGATCAGTTGTTCGTGATCGACCGCGAAGAAAACCTGCGCGGTGTGCTCACCCTGTCGCGCATGCTGGTGAGCGATCCGGAAGAAACCGTGAGTGCGGTGATGATCACCAACATGCTCACGCTGCATCCGTCCGACCACGCCGATGAAGCGGCGCAGGCCTTCGAGCGCTATGACCTGGTGTCCGCGCCGGTGGTCTCGCACGACGGGCGCCTGCTGGGCCGGGTGACGGTCGAAGCGGTGCTCGATTTCATCCGTGAGCAATCCGACGCCGAGTTGCTGAACCAGGCCGGTCTGCGCGAAGAAGAAGACATCTTTGCCTCGGTGTGGGATTCCGTCAAAAACCGCTGGGCCTGGCTGGCCGTCAATCTCGTTACGGCGTTCATCGCCTCGCGCGTCATCGGCGCGTTCGAAGGCTCGATCCAGAAGCTCGTGGCACTGGCCGCGCTCATGCCCATTGTGGCGGGCATCGGCGGCAACTCCGGCAACCAGACGATCACCATGATCGTGCGCGCCACGGCCATGGGGCAGGTCAAGCCTGAGATGCTCCATCGCCTGATGCGCAAGGAACTGGGCGTGGCGCTGATCAACGGCCTGGTATGGGGCGGGCTGCTTGGTGTGATCGCCTGGTGGCTCTATCAGAGTGCTTCGTTGGGCGTCGTCATGACCGGCGCCATGACGCTGAATCTGTTGCTCGCCGCCATCATGGGCGTATGCATTCCGATCTTCATGATCAAGCTCGGGCGCGATCCGGCACTGGGCTCTTCAGTGTTGATCACCGCCTGCACCGACTCCGGAGGGTTCTTTATCTTCCTGGGGCTGGCCAGCCTGTTCCTGATGTAGGACGAAAAAAAACGGCAGCCCTCAGGCTGCCGTTTTCATTGCTCGGGTAACGCCGGTTCAGCCGCGTACTTTCTTCGTCCGACGGGCCACCAGGGCGGCCATCAGTCCGAGACCCACCAGGGCCAGCGAGGCCGGTTCCGGCACCCCTTCGGCCAGCACGGCGGCCGGCGGGATCACGACGGGCAGATCGGTGCCGCCGTTGCCGGGGTCTTCATCATCGATGTCTTCATCGGGCAACTGTTGGATGAAGAACCAGCTCAACGCATCGTACAGATACGAGTTGTCCGGGCTCTCGACAAAAGTGCTGTTCAGGTCGGCGCTACCGGCGTACGCGCCGCGTACCCAAAGTGGATTGTCGGTATCGACGCTGGCGATCGTGGCTGCGCCAGCCAATTGGGTTGCCGCACACAGACCCAGCGCTGCGACGAACTTCGTGAATCCTGGCATGTCCGCCTCGCTTGGTGATTTTCTTGTCTCGACATAAGCAATTGCTTTGCCAGTCTTTGAAAATCAATGCGATACGGATCGGCGCTGCGAGAATCGACGGCGTGGCGTAAAAAAACTTGACACGTCAATGACTTAGCTCCGTGATAAATGTCACGGAGATAGCCCGCGCGGGCGTTTCGCCTCAGCCCAGCTCGACGCGATTCTTGCCAGCTCGCTTGGCGCGGTACATTGCCTTGTCGGCCCGGTCGATGGTGCGCTGGGGATCCTCACCTTCGATGAACTGCGTGACGCCGGCGCTGAACGTGATGAGCACGCGCTGGTTGTCATGCAGGAAAAACCGTCGCGTCAGTTCGCGCTGCAGGCGCGTGAGGGCCACCACCGCTTCGTCGGCACCGGTGTCCGGCAGCAGGACGAGGAATTCCTCGCCACCGTAGCGGCCGCACGAATCCTGCGGCCGCAGGGTTTCGCGGACTACGTCGGCCAGATGTCGCAGGGCGTCGTCGCCGGTAGAGTGGCCGTAGGTGTCGTTCAACTGCTTGAAGTTATCCACGTCCAGCAGGGCTACGCACAGTTCGCTCTGACGGCGGCGGGCGCGGGCGATCTCGCGCGCCAGCATTTCGTCGATGCCCTTGCGGTTGAGCGCGCCGGTCAGCGTGTCGTGGCGCATCAGATCGCTGGCCTGCTGGAGTTCGGTTTCCAGGCGGGCGATTTCGCGGTGTGCCTGATCGACCGTCGAGCGCAGGTTGCGCAGCTCGTCCTGCGAACGGCGGGCGGCGCCTTCGACGACGCGGGTTTCTTGCAGTACCTCGTCGATCAGCGCGGCCAGGTCGTCGGGGCTGCGCGCGTGGGTGACGCGCTGCGAGAACGCCTCCATCTTGGTGTGGTAGGTGCCGGTCGATTCGGCCAACTCGCCCAGGCGATCGATGAAGTGGGCCAGCAGATCGCGCAGGCGCTCCTGCGCTTCGGACAGGCTGCGCTTGAGCGTGCCCTGCTTGTAGATCACGTCGCGCAGCTTGTCGCCCAGCTCGCCCAGCATCTTCTTGTCGAGCGGCTTGGAGAATAGTTGCAGTACAGCGTCCAACTGGCCCTGCAACCATTGATCATCGATGACCAGTTCGCTGATGTTCTCGATGATCAGTTGCAGCAGATTGAGCAGGGCCTGGCGGATGTAGCTCTGGTCCTGTGCGACCCATTGCAGCTTGTAGGCAAAGTCGCGCAGACGCTTCTCGAAGCGGCTCTCGTCGCCGGCGGCCGGATCGCGCATGATCTTGGCCAGCTCGGTTGCCTCGGTAGCCAGTTCCGGCGTATCGATGAGCAGCATGCCGACAGCGGTTTCCATCACCTGTGCCATCAGGTCGCGCCACGACTTGGGCGTCGCCAGCGGCGGCGCCACTGCTGCGCGCGCCACCGGTGGGGCTAGCGGAGCGGGTTCGGCGGAGAGCTTCAGCACGGCCGTCTTGAGCGATATCCAGCTCTGTTCGGCGATGGCCGTATCCAGGCGTTGCGCAGCCCGCAACTGTTCGGGCGTGGTGCGTGGCAGGGCTGCGGCGATCAGTCTGAGCTGCCGCTCCGGGAACAATTCGCTCGGTTGCGTACCGCCGACCTTGTGATACAGGTCGGCAAAGTTCTCGGGCGTGGGAGGGATGCGCTGGGTCGCCAGTTGCCGGATCACTTCGCGGGCGATCTCGGCCGGAGTGCTGAATTCGGACATGCGTTACGTGCGGGCTCTTATTCGACCAGACCGTGCTTGAGCCCGTAGTGGGTCAGCTCGGCATTGTTGTGAAGCTTCATTTTCTCCAACAGGCGCGCACGGTAGACGCTGACCGTCTTGACGCTCAGATTGAGCTTCTCGGCGATCTGCGTCAGCGTCTTGCCCGACGCGATCAGACACAGCGTCTGGTATTCGCGGTCGGAGAGTTTCTCGTGCGGCGGGCGATCGTCCTCGTCCTCGCCGATGGCGTTGGCGAGTTCCTCGGCCACGGCGGGGCTGACGTACTTCTTGCCATTCGAAACCTGGCGGATGGCGGTCACCAATTGCTCCGGCGCACCCTGCTTGGAGAGGTAGCCGGCCGCGCCGGCGCGCAGTGCCCGCACCGCGTATTGTTCTTCCGGGTGCATGCTGAGGATGAGCACCGGCACGCGCGGGAATTCCTTCTTCACCAGCTTGAGCGTGTCGATGCCGTTGCGGTCGGGCATTGAAATGTCCATCAGCACAACGTCATAGGCGGTGCCGCGCATCATCTGCAGGGCTTTGACGCCGCCGTCGGCTTCGCCAACGACGGTCATGTCATCCGTATCGGACAGGATCTGCTTGAGGCCATGCCGGATGATGGCGTGGTCGTCGGCGATCAAGACCTTGATTTTGTCACTCATCGAATCGATCCATGGGCAAGCATGCCGGTCGGCACGGACAACTCGGCTCGGGTCGCATGAGCGGGCACGCGCATCGTCACTTGCGTGCCGCCGCGGGCGCCGGGGCCGATATCCATGGTGCCGCCCAGCGCGTGCAGCCGTTCGCGGATGCTGCGCAGGCCGAACGAGCGGGGCTTGATCAGATCTGCCGAGCCGATGCCGCGTCCGTTGTCGCTGACTTCGAGAACGATGTCTTCGTCCTCCTGCATCAGACGGACCTCGACCTTCTGTGCCTGGGCATGCTTGGTAACGTTGGTCAGTGCTTCCTGGTAGGTGCGGAAGAGTGCCAGCGCGGTGTCATCGCGCGTCTCGATGTCACCGTCGGCGCACAACACCTGGCAGGCGATCCCTGTGCGTTGCGAGAAATCTTCCGCGTAGCTCTCTACAGCGGCCGCCAGACCGAATTCCTTAAGGATGCCCGGCCGCAATTCACGTGCAACGCGCCCGGCGGTCGTGATGGCATCGTCCAGCATCGTCTCGATGTTGCGCACGCGTTCGCGCAGCGCATCGTCGGCGTCGAGCTTGCCGGCCAGCAGCGAGGCGCTGATCTTGATGCCGACCAGCGTGCCGCCCAGCACATCGTGGATGTCGCGGGCGATGCGGTCGCGTTCTTCTTCCTTGATGCGCTGGAGATGCGCCGACAGTTCCGCCAACTGCGCACGCGAGGCGCGCAGTTCGATCTCTGCCAGCTTGCTTTGCGTGATGTTCCACATCACGCCCTCCCACAGGATGCCGCCCTCTTCGCGTGGACGCGGCGAGCAGCGCACGTTGATCCACTTGATGTCCATCTCGCGTGGATGCACACGCCCTTCCCAATTGAGCGTGGCATTCTGGATGGCAGCCTCGCTCAGCGCGCGGGTGAAGTCCTCGCGGTCTTCGGCCACGATGAGGTTGGTGAATGCCTTGCCCGAGTCGGTCAGCGTCTGATGGGGCAAGCCCAGCAGCATCTGGCTGGCTTCACTCACATACAGGAAGTCGAGCGCGCCGGACGGCATGGCCCGCATCTGGAACAGCACGCCCGGTACGTTGGCGGCCAGGGCACGGAAGCGCGCCTCGGTGGCACGCTCCGCCTTGAGCGCAGCGACACGTTCGCGGCGCAAGCCGGCTTCGCGCAGTTCGCGCTCGATGACCGGCACCAGCCGGTCGAGTTTGTTCTTGGAGAGGTAATCGCGGGCGCCCGCCTGCATGAGTCGGCAGGCGGTTTCGTCATCGATGGTGCCGGAGATCACCAGAAAGGGCAGATCCTGGTCGGTGGATTGCACGACAGCCAGTGCGTCCAGCGCGGTGAAGCCCGGCAGGCCGTAGTCGGCGATGATGATGTCCCAGGTGTCGTTCTCGATGGCATCGCGCAGCGCTTCCAGGCGCCACACCTGCCGATAGTCGACGGCATAGCCGAGCTTGCGCAGATGGCGGGCCATCAGCAGCGCGTCATTCTCGTCGTCTTCGACCAACAGCACGCGCAGCGATGAACGCGTCGCTTCGTTCTGCATGATCATCCTTCAATGTGTGCCATGCGCTATACTCCCGCCCTCACCGGAGTGCCGGCATAGCTCAGTCGGTAGAGCAGTCGCCTTGTAAGCGGAAGGTCGCGGGTTCGATTCCTGCTGCCGGCACCATCGCTTCTTACGTGCCACAGTGCACCACCGCCCCACCTTCGTACTTCTTTCCTGCCTTTTATTTCCAGGCCCTGCCCGTACAGTACAAATCTCTGCCGTCGGTGTGGCCAAATGTCGAGAAAATTGACACTTTTGGCTGAATCGCGCCCATTTCGCGAGCGCGAGCAAGTATAGATTCAGAATCGTCCTGCGCATGCCTGGGCCGATTCCTAAAGGACGAAATTTCAAACTTGCGTCGAAGTTTGCACGGTCCGGTGCGAATGCCGTGATCTACCGCGCTGCTTTGGTCGCGAATCTCGGTGCTGCCTGAGCGCAGGTTGTTTGTAGCGCCGGCGGGGGGCTGACTTCCGGGCAAGAAAAAAGGCCGATCACTTTGATGATTGGCCTTTTGCTTTGAGCAGCCGCGGTGCCGATATTCGAACGCCATGAGCATTTGAATATCACTGACAGCAGATTGGATTGCCGGATGCCGTTTCGAGCCAGTGCATGAAGATTGATGGGCTCGGAAGAAGGCGTTTCGGGCGCACAAATGACAAACGCCGGCAAGGCCGGCGTTTGTCATTTAATACTGGTTGCGGGGACAGGATTTGAACCTGTGACCTTCGGGTTATGAGCCCGACGAGCTGCCAGACTGCTCCACCCCGCGTCGGAGAAGGAAGAGTATGGCTAAGGTGGGCAGCGAAGTCAAGCTTGGCATGCCAAATACTCACAAAAACCCGCAAATCAAAAGCTGTGGGCTCCCGCACGTCAGGCGCCGTGCTTGATCCACGCGCCGAAAAACCGCTGGATGGATGGGCTCACCACATAGAACATCCACGCCACCATGAGTGGCACCATGAAGGCCGCCTTGATCCAGTGCGGCTGGCCGAGCAGCGCGTGGGGCATCAGGTGGAGGAGGGCGACGACGGCCGGATAGGCGCCCAGCGTCATCAACAGGGCGAAGCGGTGTTTGTTCATGAGGTGTATGGAAACTGCTGGTTTCTACTCGACAAAGAGTAAACTATGGGTTTCCATCGTGCAACTGGTTAATTGAATGACCTCCCGCAGCTCAATCGGCCCCACTCGCAACCCGGAAAGCCATCGCGCCATATTGGATGCGGCCAGCACGATCCTGGCCGAGTCCGGGTATGGTGGCTTCACCATGGACGCTGTTGCCCAGCGCGCTGGAGCCAGCAAGCGGACGCTGTATCGCTGGTGGCGCAGCAAGGCCGCGCTGATCATCGAGGTGTACCTGCGCGAGAGTTCGGCTGACTTCGATATCCCCGATCGGGGCTCGGTGCAGCGCGAGCTGGTCGAACTCTGTCAACGCCTGTGGCGCATGTGGTCCGACACCAGTTGTGGCGAGGCGCTACGCAGCCTCATCGCCGAAGGCCAGCACGATCCGGCTTCGTTCGCGCTGCTGCGTGATCAGATCATGCCGGCACGTTTGCGCTGGCCCGGCGCCATCATCGAGCGAGGCATCGCGCGTGGTGAGATTCCCGCCAATGCCGATACCGCCATGGCCATCGAGCTGCTGACCGCATTCAACTGGTATCGGCTCACCACCAATGCGCTGGTCGATGACGGCGGCATCGAGCGCGTGATCGCCATGGTGGTGGCGGGCTTGCAGGCCGTGCCCGCTGGTGAGTGAGCTGGCCTAGCCAGGGCACGCCTCGGCGGGGGCCCCCAGCGCTTCGTCGGCATAACCGGCCTGGTGTGCGCACAAGATCGTCAGGCGCTCCAGCGCATGGGCGAGGGTGCCGTCGATCTGGCCCAATTCCATTTCGAAATCGCCTTCGGCGAGCTTCAAGTTGAGTAGCGGCGCCAGCGCGTGCGGTCGAAACCAGTACATCGAGCCGGCGACAAAGTCGAAATCGAACAGACCGACCCGATGGCCTGCGCCCAGTCGCGGCAACAAGGTGCTCAGCCACCCCACATTGAGCACATGGCGGTCCGGCTCCGCCAGCGCGGTACGGGCCCAGTCCGGGAAACTCAATCCGAGTCGGGCGTCGTGGCGGAAGCGGCTCGCCGCGGCGGCAGCTACCTCTGGCGCCAGGAGTTCAGCGAACAGGCGCTCACGCCAGCCGTCGCCATCGCGCAGATGCAGCGACTTCTTGCCATGGACCTTGCACACGGCACTGTAATCGTGGGCCAGCAATTGCGGTAACAAATGCAGCAAGGGGTACATGTCACGCCCGCGATTGCGCAGGCGCACCAGGTATGCCTGCGGCAACCGCGTGCGCACCCGTGCCAGTTCCTGTTCGGTGATGTCGGCGCGCACGCTCACGAACACATCCGGCCGCAGTGCGCTTGCATCAATGGCATCGGCCAGCACGTCGACAAGGTCGACGTAATACAGGTGCGCCAGCACGGCGACGTCCGACCGCTGATGGAATGCGGTTTGGCTAGCCGCGACGACGGCTTCGACCTCGCTGCAATTGCTGATGTGCTCCCGCATGACGTTGGCGGTGGCATGGAGGTAGGCGTAGCCGAAGCGACGGTCGGGCTCCAGGTGGGCGCCCTCGGCCCATTCGTTCCAGGCGTTGACGAAGACCAGCCGTTCGTCCGGCGCATGGCGCTCGGCTGCCTGCCGGCAGGCGAACCCCAGCCATTTTGCATACTCTGCGGGGCTGGCGTGATGGAAGGCATGGCCCCGACCGGGGCGGCGCGCCTCATTGTCCCAACTGGGGCACACCGTGCGATGCAGAACATAGTCGGTGGTGGGCTTGGCGCAATAGCCCCTGGCCAGTTCCCGGAAATCGTACACCTTGCCTTCGAAAGCCCCGTTGAGCATTGAGAGCTGCGTCGATATTTCGCCGACATGGATCTGATGCGGCGGGAATTCGACCGCCGCATCGCAACCGTAGGGGCGCGGATCGGTGATGTCGAAGGATTGTGCGGCGACCAGGTAGATTTCGCCCATGCCATGGCTGCGGCAGTAGGCGCGCCAGCGATCGGTGGTGGCCTTGGGGTCGGGCAGCAGGGCGATGCGATAGACGATCAGTACCGGCCGGTCATCCACGCGAATATAGCGGTCATCCGCGAACATCGGCGCCACGTCGGCGATGAAGGACTCGTCCGATTCCGGCGTGTGCGTCTGCGAGATGAGCAGTTCGTTTTCGGAGCCGTCCCAGCGTCGCGACCAGTTCTCATTGGCCCAGCAGATACAGAACGGCAGATCGAGCTCCGCATGCGCCAGGTAGTGGTCGAGCGGGCGCTCCATCAGGCGCTTGCCGGCGAACCAGTAGTAATGAAAGCAGAACCCGCTGATGCCGTATTGGCGCGCCAGTTCGACTTGCCGCCGCATGACGTCCGGCACGCGCAAGTCATAGAAGCCAAGCTCACCAGGCAGATGCGGCTGATAGTGATCTTCGAACTGAGGGACGGACTTTGATACGTTGGTCCATTCCGTGAAGCCGCGCCCCCACCATGCGTCGTTCTCCGTGAAGGGGTGGAATTGCGGCAGGTAGAAGGCAATCAGGCGCAGATCGAACTCACGGCCGGCCAGCGAATCGGCTGCCAGGGGGACGTACTCTACGCTGACCCCGCGCTTGATGCCCCGGGCGCGATTGAACAGGCTTACATACATGCGGCCGTAGCGATCATGGTCCTCGGTGACGACATTGCCATCGGCAACGGGTTGCTCGGGCGCCGTTGCGCTGCGCTGCGCTTGCCAGTTGCGATAAGCCTGCGTGTTGGCGAACAGTTCGGTGCGCGTGAACACCGCGTCTTTCAGTGCTGTGCGTGTGGCGGGTGCCAGCGGCAGAGCGCGAAAGCACTGCTTTGCCAGGCGCGCCGACATGCGTTTGACCGACACGCGGCGCAGGGTGGTGCGTGCCGCGCGCAGCGGAGCCGTCATGCGCCAACTCGTGGAGGCCTGCAACGCCGCCATCCGCGCATCACGCTCGTCGATAGCCCGCCGCAGGCGGGCGCCTTCGTCGAGCAGATGGGCGATGCCAGTTTGCATATCGCCACGTTGCGCTTCCAGTTCCATGACGCGGACGTGCGTCTGCGCATGCTGAGCGAGTGCATCCTCGTGTGCAGACAGCGCCTGTCGAAGCGCCACGTCAGCCTGCTGTTGCGCGATGGCGGCCCGCTGCTGGGCGGCGTCAGCCTGCGATAGCAGATAGTCGCGGGCGGCGATCTCGTGTTCCAGTTCGCCTCTCAAGTGTGTCAGCTGGGCAACGGCGTGGGCATGGCCGCGCGCGGAGTCGGTCGTCTCATCGAGACTCAAGGGGGCGCCCCGGGGCTGGCAGATGTCGGCGGCGGATTCCAGCGCATGCCCGAGCCGCGCGAACACGCGTCGCAGCGTCGCCGCATCGGTATCGAACAGCGCGCGCAGGGCATCCGGCATGGGTGCCGTACCGACGTAAACCACGCCGAGGCCGTTGCAATGTGTAAATTCGATCACCGGGTACCGCGCGCGCAACTTCGCCATCAGGCGGTGCACGCCGAAGCCGTCGCGCTGAACTGTCGTGTCGTGCAGCAGTATCACACCCGTTGTACTCATCTTCGGCAGCCACGAGTCGAAGTCGTGCGTGACCGCTTCTTCGGTATGCAGGCCGTCGATGTGAAGCAAATCGATGCCGCCGTTATCGAAGCCCGCGAGCGCCTGGTCGAAAAGGCAGGGCATCAAGGTCGAGAAAGACCCGTAATGCGGATCGTGATAGGCCTTCAGTGTCTTGAAAACGTCATCCGCATATGACCCGGCGTGAGCGTCGCCCTGCCACGAGTCGACGGCGTAGCAGCGGGTCTCGAGCCGCAGGCGGCTCACGGCCTGGCACAACGCCAGGTACGAGTTCCCGGAATGCGTGCCGAGTTCGACGAGGCAGCGCGGTCTGAGTGCGCCGACGATGTGAAAGGCGAACGGGATGTGCCCGACCCAGCCATAGGGTGGGGATACATGCGCAGGCATGTCCAGGCAGACGGAGGTGTCGAGATGTACTGCGGGAGATGTCATGGTGGGGACTCGATATCTGCGTCCAGGGCTATGTGCTGCATTGGAATGCCGACCAGGCCCATCGATACGGCGCTGCAATGCGAGCGAAAGAACAGCGCGTCATGTACCCAATCGTGCTGAATGTGGTCGTCCTGCGAGCCATCGCCGACCGCCACCGCGATCGAGTAGTCGCCGGCGGGCAGGTAGGGTAGGTGGAACGAGAACCGCGCCGTGAGCGTCTGCCCCGGGTATGCCGGCTGGGCTCGGATGGACAGGTGGGTGTTGTCGCCGAACAGCGTCTGGCCGAGTCGGTCCTTGACGTAGAAGCCGACGATGGGCGTTTGCATTGGCGCCTTTACCTCCACCTGCACGGCCAGCGTCACGGCTTCGCCGCCCACCATCCAGGCCAGCGCGTGGTCATGCTCGTCGCGTAGCGTGACCGCCGCTACGCGCGCCGAGCCGGCGCCAAAACGCGCCCCGTCATCGCGAAAGCGGAACACTTCGATGTCGTTGCGCAAGGGCGAGCAGTTGAGCCATGGCGCCCGCTGGTCATGGAAGGTCTCGCTCGGGCGTGTGGCGGGGTTGCTCGCCTCAACGCGCTGCTGGCTGGCGAACAGCGACGCCAGGTAATGCTCGCAGACCGGCTTGGCATCGCCCTGGTCGCGGATGCGCCCGCCGTCGAGCCACAGGGCACGGTCGCACAGAGCCATCACTGCGGTGGTGTCATGACTGACGAACAAAAGGGTGCCGTGCGTCTTGAAATGACGCAGGTAGCGCATGCACTTTTGGGTGAAGTACGCATCCCCCACCGCCAGGGCTTCATCGATAATCAGGATATCGGCGTCGACGTGGGCCATCACCGCGAAGGCCAGCCGCACGAACATCCCGCTCGAATAGGTTCTGACCGGTTGATCCATAAAGTCGCCGATTTCGGCGAAGGCTGCGATCGATGCGAAGCGTGCGTCGATGTCGGCGCGGTCCAGGCCATGCAAACCGGCGTTGAGGTATACGTTCTCGCGGCCGGTGAAGTCGGGACTGAAGCCGGCGCCCAGTTCGAGCAGCGCGGCCACCCTGCCGAGCACGCGTACGCTGCCGGCTGAAGGTTGCAAGGTGCCGCACAGCAGTTGCAGGAGCGTGGATTTTCCCGCCCCATTGCGGCCGATGATGCCGACTGTTTCGCCAGCGTGAATCTGGAAGCTGATGTCGCCCAGGGCTTCATAGCCGTGCGTGCCTGGCGCGCGCCGCATCAGGGCGTCGCACAACACCGCCCACGGTCGCCGCGACGGCGGATAACGCTTGGCGAGATGGGATGCCTCGATGGATACACGGGCGCTAGAGCACATCGGCAAAGCTCCGTTGCACGCGCCGGTAAAGCCATAGCGCCGCGCCCGCTGCAAAGCACAAGCCCAGGGTACGCCACAGCAGCGGGGCGAGTTCCGGCCACTCGCCCTGGATAACCGCGCGCAGCGGCACGATGCTCCAGGCCAGGGGGTTCCAGCGCATTACGGCGCGCAGCATGTCGGGGACGGCTTCGGGCGGATAGAACACCGGGCTGGCAAACAGCAGGGCGGTGGCGACAAAGCCCATGACGTGGGGCAGGTCGCGCAAGAACGTTCCGATCGCCGCCAGCGCCCAGGCGGCCGCCACGCCGAACAGCAGGGCCGGCAGCACGCATAGGGGCAACAGCAGGAGGGCGCTGTTTGCCGGGCCGCCCGCCAGGGCCGTCATCGTGGCGAGCAGGACCAAACCGATGAGCAGCGTGCAGCAGGCGGTGCCGGCCGTCACCAGGGGCAGCAGCGGCATGGGGAAGACCACCCGTTTGACATAGTTGGCCTGACGAATGACCGCTGTCGGCGCATTGCACAGGATCTCGGCGATGAACCCGTGGATCACCATGCCGGCATAGACCATCAGTGCGAAGTGGCCGCGACCGGCGCCACCGCTGGTCGGCCAGCGCACCTGCATGACCTGGGTGAATACCGTCGTATACAACATCAGCATCAGCAACGGGCCGATCACGGCCCAGCCCAGGCCGAGCCATGAACCGCGATAGCGACCGGCGATCTCGCGTGCCACCAATGCCTTCAGCAGCGCCCACAGGCTGCGCCAACCATGCAACGCAGAACGCACTCAGCGTACTCCCAGGCGCCGTCGCAGCCAGGTCTTGAGGCGGCGCGCCCATGATGGCGGGCGGTTGCGCATGCGCACGATCCGGGCCGGATTGCCCGCCACCACCGCCAGGGCCGGCACGTCGTCACAGACCACGCTGCCGGCCGCCACCACGGCGCCATCGCCGATGCTCACGCCCTGCAGCACGGTGGCGCCCGCACCGATCCACGCACCGACGCCGACGCGGATGGCGCCGCGCGTAATGCGGTTATGCGCGACGACATCGGATTCGCCATGTATGCCATGACCGGCCGACAGCAGCCGGACGTGTGGCCCGATCAGGACGTCGCTGCCGATCAGCAGACGTCCTTCGCCCGACAGGTAGCTCGCTACATTGATGACAGCACGGTCGCCGATGTGGATCTCCGCCGCGTGCGAGCTGTCGTCATCGGCGCCGACCACCAGACGCACATCATCCATGATGACGACATCATTGCCGATGACAACGCGCGGCGACGATGGGGTGGGCGCGAGTCTGAGACAGGACACCGACGTGGCGATGCGGCAGCGAGCCCCCATGCAATCCACAGCCACATGCTCGGTGACCTCGGCAGGGATACCCATGGCCTCGTGCCAACCGACCGCTGGCGGTGGTGAGGGCGGTGTTCTGTAAAACGAATCTGACATGTCAGGTGACGTTACGTTGTAAGGATCGAGTCGAATGAAAGGGCGTACAAACGGTGGGGACGAAGTTTGCTGCGGTGATAGGGATCAAGCAGGCATACCGATTTCACCGCCGACGCCTGTCTGCTCGAAGAGGGGCGGATAAGCTTCACTGCGCTACGACAAGGAGGCGCCTTGGCGGCGCCCATAGAATTCTGCGGCGCTCCCGGAAACGCGTATTTGTATACATCAATCGACACGGCATTCGGGGCGCGTGCGTTTAAATCCAGAACGGTTTTGACAGAAATATCTGGCCCGAAAGACATCTGCATATGTCGCATTCCGACCCACCCCGTGTTTCATTGAGCGATCGGCTACGCAATGCCATCGAAGCCTGCGCACGCGGTCTGGGAGTCATGGCGCGGCCGATGATGCTGCCGCGCAAGCAATGCCGGTATGTGAGCTTTCCGCTGCAAGGCGTGCCGCGCCGGCGTGTCGAAGAGGCCATCCGCCTGCGACTCCATCAGCTCGGCCTGTTTTCCCGCTGCGGCTTTGCCTGGCGAATGGAACAAGGCGAGGCGCGGGTGTGGTGCTGGGATGACGCAGGCGGTGATCGTGCGCATATGCCCGTGCCGGAGCCGCTGTGGCGCCCGGTTCTGGCGCAAGGGCTGCGATTGTCGCGCTGCCAGGAAGGCTTTGAACTCGAAGGCGTCGCCCCCCATGGTGCCTACCGCTCACGATGGTTTGCCGCCTTGCCCGGCGAGGCCGAGCAGATTGGTTTTGCCCGTGATGTAGGTTTGCCGGACACGCCCACGCTGGCCGCCGCCGCGTTGCCCCTGGCGCGCCAGCCCGACCGGCGTTGGCGCGTGTGTACAACGGGTCGGCAGCCTTGGCCGGCCGTCGCCTGGTGTGCGGCCGTGCTGGTGCTTGTGGCGGGCGCCATCGCCACCATGCAGCTCGTCCACATCGAGCTGCTGGGGCGCAGCCTCGCTATTCAAGACGCCCAGCGTGCGGCGCTTGCACAGCAAAGCGCCAGCACGCGCGCGCTCGATACGGCACTCGCCCGCGCGCGACCGACCGTTGATGCCATGCACGATCTGGCACGCGGCCCGCACCAGCTTGCCTGGTTGGGGGCGTTGGCCAGCCGCGGTGTGTTGTCGGCGCAGGGCATCTCGCTCGTCGAATGGGCCTACCGTGACGGGCGCGTTGCCATGACCTTGCGTATCCCTCCTAATGGTTCAGCCAGTGGCGTGCTGGCGGCGGTCGAAGAATCGCGTCTGTTTGCCGACATCACCCTGTTGCCCGATCCCCCACAGGGGACGGTGCGCATTCAGGCGGCCTTGACTGCGGTCGTGCCGCCTGCCGATAGCGCCACGCCATCTCCGGCGTCGGAGGCCTGAGGCCATGCGCGGGTTGGATACACTAAATCGAAGCTGGGCCGACATGCGCGCACAGGTGGCGGCCAACACGCGACTGCAGTGGACGTTATTGGCGTTGCTGGCCATCGCTTGTAGTTGGGGTGTGCTGTGGCTGGACGATCTGCGCAGCGCGCGCTCGGCGCAGTTGATCCGCGTGCAGCAAGAAAACACCCGCCTGCGCGCGCAGGCGGGGGACGTCGCCACACAGATGCGCTGGCGCGAAAGCCTGGTTCGGGCTCACGCCGGCGTCAAGGAGCGTCTATGGCAGTTCAGCTCCGCCACCGCTGCACAGGCCGCCTTTGGCGACTGGGTGAGTACGCAACTGAAGGCGGCCGGCGCCAAGGATGGCCGTGTTGCCCAGCCTACGTTTCGCCATCTCGACAAAGCGCCCGCACAGTCCGCCGATACCTGCGAAGACACCACCTGTGGGTTGCTTGAACTACGCGCGAGCCTGCGTTTTGGCTTCGATAGCCCCGTACTAACGCACGTGCTACGCGGCATCGAAGAAGCCGACAAGCTCGTCCGCATCGAACAGATGACCGTGGCACCGCGCGACAAGCGCGTCGAAATGGTGCTGGTGTCTCTGGCCCGTCTGGTGCCGGATGCCGGTGCGCCGGCGCCCGTTGAGCCGCCGCTGACTGAGAGTCGTGCAGAGCGGGCGCAAACCGAGGCGCCGCTCGCCAGCAAAGTTGTGGAGGTCCATTGGTGAACACCGCAACCCGATTTGCCCTGTGCACGGTGGCCATGTGGTGTCTGACGGGCTTCGTCGCCTGGTTGGGATTTGCTCCCCCCACCGCACGCACGCCGGCAGTGCCAGCGGCATCACGCGCTGAAATCGAAGTTCCGCCCAAGCCGGATTTGCGTCAGGCGGTGCGGTGGCTGGAGCGAACCCCTGTCTGGGGGGCTGCCCCGGCCGCCAGCGCGAGCGAAGCCAAGACTGCAACCGAAACCTGGTCGCGCATTGCCGTTGTCTTGGACAAGCGCGGCAACTACGTGCTGCTGGCGCCGCCTCAAGGGGCGGCCAAGCGCTTCGGTGTGGGCGACACCTTGCCCGATGGCGGCCGCCTGCTGGCGCTCGACGCTCGGCAGGCGACTGTACGTACCGCCGCCGGCGTTACCCGGCGGATCGCATTGCTCGACTGATGTAGCTGTGTGCCGCCCGCCGCAGGGTGTGACGGCCTTGAATGACCCGGAAGTCTTATGCTGCCATTGCCACCACCCCCGCACCGTGCTGTCTCTCTCGTACGCGTCATGCGCTCGTTCCTGGTGGTCGGCGTGCTGTCGTCCTGCGCTACCCCTTGGCTGACAGATGGGCCGGTCGAGCTGCCTGCACGCTCACGCGATGCCGAAGGCGAAGCACGCACCCTCTCCGAAAGCGATGCCCGCCTGACGGTGCAGCGCACACCCGCGTTACCGGCTTCGCCGCCACCCGCGCAGCAAGCGTTGCCGCCTTATCGGCAGGCGGACGAACCCGGTGCCGCCGCCAGCGTCGCCTTCAACGCCATGCCCTTGCCGCAGTTCATCGACGCGGTGTTTGGCGTGGTACTCAAGAAGACCATCAACATCGATCCGACCATCCAGCAGCGTCGCGATCTCGTCTCCATGCGCAGTGGCCGCGCACTCAGGCCGGCAGAGCTCTATGACGGCGCCAAGGCCGTGCTGGCCTCCTATGGTGTGGTCATTCAGGAACTCCCCGGCCTGACGCGCTTTGTGCAGAACACCTCGGACGCATCGTCGCTGCCCGAGATCCGGCGTGGCCGCGCCTTGCCGGAAGTCCCCGATACAGCGCGGCCCATCTTCTATCTGGCCGAGCTCGAGAACACCAATGCCCAGCAGGCCGCCAACTGGCTGCGCACCACCTTTCAGGGCAAGGTGACACTGCAGGAGGACAATGCCCGCAACGCGATCATGCTCAGCGGTGCGCCCACGCACGTCAATGCTGTGTTGCAGGCACTCGCCGTGCTCGATCAGCCTCTCATGCGCGGGCGTTTCGGCGCGCGCATCTCGCCGGTTTATTGGGGCGCCGACGACATGGCGCGACGCATCTCCGAGATCCTCACTGCCGAGGGGTATTACAATTCGCTGCAGGCGGGTTCCAATGCGCCTGTCATCATGGTGCCGGTGGGGGCCATCAACGCCCTCATCGTATTTGCCAATTCGAAGACGTTGCTCGATCACATCGTCAAATGGGTGGAGCAGATCGATCAGCCCAGCCAGGCACGCAACGGCAACTACTTCATTTACCCCGTACGCCACGCCGATGCGACGGAGATCGCCAAGACCCTGCAAAGCATCATGACGGGGACGAGTTCGGCGAGTGCGGGCGCAGCGGTCGCACCCGCAACGGGGGGGGCTGTTGCGCCCACCGCCGGCGGGTCGCGCAGTCGCGCAGTCGTCGATGCAGCGTCAAACTCGATCATCGTGCAGGCCAGCGCGTCGGAATACCAGCAGTGGTTCGGTCTGCTCAAAGAACTCGACCGTCCGGCCAAGAGCGCCCTGATATCGGTGTCGGTGGCGGAGGTCACCCTCAACGATACCGAACAGCTTGGGTTTGAGTGGTTCTTGAACAAGCTCAAAATCGGCGGCCTGTCCGGCACCGCCTCGATGGCGGGGTTGGCCATGCCCAACAGCGGCCTGGCATTGCGGTTCTACGGCAACGACACCACGCCCCTGGTGCTGTTCAACGCACTGGCCAGTTCCACCCGCGCCAAGATGTTGTCCAACCCCACTTTGCTGACGCGTAGTGGTGAAGAAGCCCTGATCGAGGTTGGGCAAGAAGTCCCCGTCATTACCAGTCAACAGAGCAACGCCAATACCAACACCAGCAATGGCGGCGTGCTGCAGACCATCCAGTATCGCAATACCGGCGTCATTCTCCGGGTGCGGCCGGTGGTGCACGCCGGCGGGCGCATCGATCTGGATGTCAGCCAGGAGGTCAGCGAGGCCGTGCAGAAGGTGGCTGGCGGGCAACTGACGCCCACCATCTCGCAACGCCGCATCCAGACCAAGCTCACCGCCATGGATGGCAACACCATCGTCCTGGGTGGACTGATGAAGGACAACCGCAACGGCACCGATTCCGGCGTGCCGTGGCTCAAGGATCTGCCCTATGTGGGAGCGGCGTTTCGCACCAATAGCGCCTCCACCGACCGTACTGAACTGATCGTGCTCATTACCGCCTACTCGGTGGCGGACGACTTCGATGCCCAGGCAATCAGCGAGGCATTCAAGGCGCGCTTCCCGTGGAGCGCGCCCCTGTTCAAGAAAGAGACAAGCAACTCACCAAATGGTGGTGAAATTGAAAGCGAGTCCGATAAATACAGGCCAGTGCTGGAGAATATTCCTGCTGAGTGACGGCGTTATTCTTGTTGAGCTTTTACTTAATTCTTTATGCTGATTCTTCTAGTTGGGAAAAAGGCAGCATGAAATAGCCCTTTGTGTTGCAGGGGGTTGTTTGGTAAGTGCTTGAATTTTCGGTGTAAAAATTAGGGGTAAAGCTGCGTTATTAATTTGTGTGTGGGCGTTTTCTGATTCAAAAATTGCATTGATTACACACAAATTAACAATCTTCGTCCTCGTTACTATATTCAAGCCGATCTTTATACGAGGCCGCATGCAGGGGCATGCATTCATCGGCAAATAGTTAGAGGACATTAAAGGATGAAACAGAAGCTTATTTTTCGCCTGATCGTAGGCGCCCTGGCAGGTGCGGCCGTTTCGGCGAGCTACGCCGGTCAGATTCAGGCATCGTCGGTATCGATCGCCCGTGAAGTCATCGTGGCGGACGACCAGAGAATCACCTCGCCGGTCATCTCCTATCGTTTCTTTGGTGACGTGGACGCGCGCCTGCAAAGACAGGTGTTCCAGGTTCAGTTCATTCTCGGTAATGGTGAATGGGCTACGGCGGGCGCCATTGCCAGCGACAACATCAAGTTTACCGACGGTGTGACCGGCGCGGCCGTTCCGCGGGTTGCGACGGGTGTTGCCCCCACTCAGGGCCAATACGAAGTCACCGCGCTCAACATTGCCGCCGACAAGAAAACGCTGTACGCCACCATCACTGTGTATAGCGATGGCACAGGCTCGGCTGCCGGCCTGATAAAGCAGCCGATTCTCTCTGTGGCTGCCGACGCGCTCGCCGCCAACAACCCGACCATCATCAAGCTCAAGCAAGTCGTGGGCACGGTGGAAGAATGCGACAAGTCCGTACGCAATCTGCCCGTTGAAGTGAAGCACTACGTGGCCCTGTCACAGCCGATGGTCCTGGCGGACGACACCAACGCCTCGCCCGACGAACATAAGCGTGGTGGCTCCACCAACGGCACCACCCTGGTGACCTTCCCGACCAACATCTACGTTCAGGTTGAAAAGTCCACCGGTGACGCACGCGTCGATGTGGCGAACAACAGCCTGCGGTTTACCGGTTCGGTCGGCCCTGGAAAGACCTCGTACATCAGTCCCACGGTTATGAATCTGGGACGCTTCCGTCTCGTGCAGAACGCCAATGGCTATGACGCCAACCTGTTGAACAACTACTTGCTGGCAGGGCCGGCTGGCACGCCGGCCGACCAAGGTGTCGACGGCGTTACCACCGCCACCACCGGGATGGGGCTGTCCATTGCTGCTGCCGGTGAGGTCGAAGCACTCAAGGCCGTCGTCAAGGTCAGTGCCAGCCAGGGCTTTGTGAATCAAAGCAGGGTGTTCCTGGATACCAACCACATGTGCGGGACGCCCATCACTGGCACCACGGTGACGATCAACAGCACCAACGCCGCTGGCCCGATCACGCTGAAGATCCCCACGACCGGCATCAATGCCGCATTCGGCAACACCGGTGTGTCGATCCCCGACCCGTATGACGCGTCGGCTACGCCGGCGCCCGTCTTTGGCGATGGCGCTCGTCCGGTGTATGTGTGCTACGACGTAACGGGTACCAGCACGCCGATTCCGACCTCGTCCTTCAACATCGACGGTGCACGCCTGGTCAAGGCGCCGAACAGTGCCACCTCGCCGATCTACTACAACGAACAGGACAACTACTGCAAGGGGCCGCTGTACGTGCTGTCCGGCTCGATCAAGATCGACGTTCGCAACTACGCGTCCAACGCCCGTGAGGATGGCTGGTTGTCGATCATTCGCCTGATCAACAACAGCGAAACCCGCACCATTGACGTCTACGGTCAGTACATCCATCGCGACGGCAACTACGGCAAGTGGGGCAAGCTCGCTACGCTGGCACCGCGCGCTGTGCTGCAGATGGATCCGACCGCCGTCAATGCGGTATTGACCAACGCACCGGCCCATGCCAATAACGCCATCAACGCGACGAGCGAGGTCGCTACCAGCGGCGACGCCCCGCGTCTGCGCATCACGTCCGAAAACGGCGATACGCTGCGCGTACAGAACTATCTGTACAACCCCGCTTCGCAGAACTTCATCGAAGCGTCCGGTTCGCAAGGCGTCGATTACACCGGCACGTCGGATCGTGCGCCGGTTTCGGAAGGCCAATACACCGAGCAAGATGCTCAAGCCGGCCTGAACGGCGGCAACTGATCACCCACATCTGTGAGTGAGGGAAAAGCCCGGGGGCAACCCCGGGCTTTTTCTCGTCTGATGCTTATGTCTGATCAATCCCTGCGCGTTCCTGGCTCAGGGGGCGATGTCCGTCTGCGCAAAGTCAGGCCGGGGTGGGCCATGCTTTGCTTTCATGGTGGGCCGAATTGGCCGACTCTCGCGTAGTTCTACTGTGTTCTCAATGCACTGCTCCCGGCGTCGCCGCGCTATTTTCATGCAACCTCTTCACGCCCCTGCGAGTGCGCGCGCATGCGCTTAGGCGAGCTACTCATCCAGCGCGGGGCCATTGATGAAGACGCCCTCGCCAAGGCACTCGCCGTGCAGGGTCAGGGGCAGGGCGACAGGCTTGGTGCTCTGCTGATCCGGCTGGGTTTCATTTCGGAATCGACCCTGCTCGATGCGCTCAGCGAACAACTGGGCTACCCGGTGTTCCAGGCAGAAGGCAGCGTAGCCACGCTGGCGGCCATTCGCGATTATCATCATTCGCACGGCATAAATCGGGCGCTTGCCCAGCGGCTGGCGTTTCTCGTCATGCCGACGGCGGATGAGCCGCCACAGGTGCTGGCACGCGATCCGCTCGATTCTTCGCTGCACGAATACCTCGGCGTACACCTCTTTGCCGGCTTGCCGTTCTCGTGGGCTTTGACGACCCAGCGCGATTTCGAGCGCCTGCTGGCCGACGTCTATCGCGTCGACAGCGAAGAAGGCGGTACTAGCCGTGACTTGCGTCGCTTGGCCGAAGACGCACCGGTGGTCGAACTGGTCAACGCCATGCTGGCGCGCGCCACCGACAAAGCGGCCTCCGACGTCCATATCGAGCCGCTGGAATACGGCTTTTGCGTGCGCTATCGCGTGGACGGCCATCTACAATCGGTCGAGCATTACCCGCGCGACCGCTTCGACGCGGTGGTCAGCCGCATCAAATTGATCTCCGGTCTGGATATCGCAGAGCGGCGCCTCACCCAGGATGGCCGTTTTTCCAGCCGTGCGGCGGGCGTGGATACCGATGTCCGTGTGTCGGTCATTCCGGCGGTGTTTGGCGAATCCATCGTCATGCGCCTGCTGCCGATGTCGCAAGAAAAGCGCTTCGCCCTGGAGCGCCTTGGTTTCGAGCAGGATCATCGCGACGAATTCGCGCGCTGGATGGCCGCGCCCGACGGCATCATCCTCGTGACCGGGCCGACCGGCTCGGGCAAGAGCACCACGCTGTACGCCGCGTTGTCGGCCTGCGATCGCGAACGCGAGCGCATCCTGACTGTTGAAGACCCGGTCGAATACAAGATAGACGGCGTTACGCAATTCCAGGTCAACGCCGACATCGGCTTTACCTTCACCGCCGCCCTGCGCGCCATCCTGCGCCACGACCCCGATACCATCATGATCGGCGAGATCCGCGACGTGGATACCGCCCGCATCGCCGTGCAGGCTTCGCTGACAGGTCACCGCGTGCTTAGCACGCTGCACACCAACGACAGCGCCACCGCCTTTCTGCGTCTGGTCGATCTGGGCATTGAACAGTTCCTGGTCGGCGCGACCGTGCGCGGCGTCATGGCGCAGCGCCTGGTGCGCCGACTGTGCCCGCGCTGCGCCGAGGCGCTGACGAACTGCGACGGCATTCCCGCGCACGTGCGGGATTTCCTCGAACGCGCGGGCGTGCCACCTGCCGCGTGGTCGTTCCGTACCCCCGTCGGCTGCGATGATTGCGACGGCTCCGGCTACAAAGGGCGTACCGCCATCTATGAACTGCTCCCTGCGAGCGAGCGCATCCGCGCGGTCCTCGGTCAGCCCTCGGCGACCCACCAGGATTTGCTTGCAGCCATGCCAGCGTCGTTCCGCTTCCTGGCCGAGGACGGCATGCTCAAGGCCGCGCGTGGGCTCACCAGTTTGGCTGAAGTCTTTGTCGTTGCCGGTTCGGCGATGTCGTTCCGTCCGGCGCGTGAGTGAAGGGGCGGGCCATGGCGGAATTCAGCTTCAAGGCGGCCACCCCCGCCGGGCAGATCGAAACCGGCTCGATCGCCGCAGCCTCGATGGCCGACGCCATGGCACAGCTCGAAGAGCGCCACCTGAACGTCTTCGACCTGCAAGAACAGCATCTATCGCGCACTCGCACCGGTCTGGGTCGGCGCCGCGTCGGCCATGCCGACCTGGTGGTGCTGGTGCGAGAACTGTCGACCCTCGCCAATGCCGGCATCAGCTTGGCGGACGCCCTCGCTACCCTGCGCGACGCCAACCGCGAAACAGCCCTGGCGGCGCCCCTTGGGCGCATGGTCAGCGCCATCCATGCGGGCGAGGGGTTCTCCGCTGCCCTGGCCCAGGCAGGCCTGTCATTGCCCGAATACGTCCACGCCATGGTGCGGGCCGGCGAAGCCACCGGCAATCTCGGGCTGGCGCTGAACCGCGCCGCCGATCAGATGCAGTTTGATGCCCGCATGCGTGCCCAGACGCGTGAGGCGCTCATATATCCGACGATCCTGGTCGTCACCGGCACACTGGCGGTGCTGTTCATCTTTTCGTTCGTGGTGCCGCGCTTCGCCGGCCTGCTCAAAGGCCGTATCGACGCATTGCCGTGGATATCGGCCATCGTTCTCAAGATCGGGCTGTTTTTCAACGCGTATTTCTTGCAGACCCTGGCTGCACTGGCGGTGATTGCCGTCGTCGTCATCTTGGCCGCGCGCCACGACGCGCTGCGCACGGCGCTGCTCAACCGCACCGTGCACGTGCCGGTGGTGGGGGCCTGGCTGCGCAGTGGCGAAACCGCGCGCTGGACCAATGGTTTGTCGATGCTGTTGCAAAGCCGTGTCGGCATTCTGCCGGCGCTCGACCTGGCAGCCGGTTCGGTGCGCCTGCGCACGACCCACGCGCGCTTGCTCAAAGTGCGTGCAGAGGTTAATCGCGGGCGACGTCTGTCGCAGGCCATCGAACACCAACAACTGCTGGAGGCAACGTCTCTGTCGATGGTGCGAGTGGGCGAACAGTCCGGCGAACTGGGGCCGATGTTGCAGCACGTCGCCGACTACTGGAGCGAAAAGAACCAGTCCATGCAGCGGCGCGTGGTGTCGCTGATCGAGCCGGCCGCCATCCTGGCGCTCGGCGCCGTCATCGGCTTTGTCATGGTGGGCGTGGTGCTCGCCATGGCGAGCCTGTCCGAGGTGAAGTTCTGATGAATATGCTCGAAACCCGTGCGCGGGTGCGCAACATGAGCGGTTTTACGCTGCTCGAAATGCTGGTGGTCTTGATGATCATCGGCATGCTGGTCGGTCTGGTGGGGCCGCGACTGTTTGCCAACGTCGACAAATCGAAGATCCAGACCGCAGCGACGCAGGTCAAGCTGTTGCGTGGCGCGGTCGAGACCATGCGTCTGGACCTGGGCGTATACCCGAGCGCCGAACACGGGCTTGCCCTGCTCAGCGAACCGCCCACCGATGAAAAGCTGGCGCGGCGCTGGCGTGGCCCGTACCTGGAAGACGCCTTGCCAGAAGATCCCTGGAACAATCCTTATCAGTACGTCGTACCCGGCCCGGCCGGACGTCCCTTTGGCATCTATTCGTTCGGTGCCGATGGCCAGCCCGGCGGCACTGGCAATGACGCCGACATTGGCATGGTCGTAGATGCCCAGACGGATGTCGACGCGCAATGAATGCCGCGTGCGCGGCTTCTCTCTGCTCGAGCTTCTCGTCGTTCTGGCGGTCATGGCCCTGCTTGGTGGGCTCGTTGGCCCCAATTTCGTGGCGCTCATCGCGCGCGCGGAGCAGCGCCACGCGCTGGCGACGCTGCGCGATAGCCTCATCCAGTTGCCGCGCGCCGCGCGACTGCTGGGCCGCACGCTGGTGCTCGATGACGTCGCCGACGCGCTAACCGTCGGCGGGCAGATATTGGTAAGCCCGCCTGCCGGCTGGCGACTGCGCTTTGAGCCGCCGCTCATGGTCACGCGCGAGCAATTGTGTTCGCCCTCGACCGTCACGGTTGAAGATGGGCAAGGCGGAGTGCTCTCCGTGATCGACATCGAAGCGCCTGCCTGCGGGGTGTCGTTCCAATGACTCGCGCCTGCGGCTTCGCCATGATCGAAGTGCTGGTGGCCCTGGTGTTGGTAACCTCGGTGGGCGTGGCGATTGTGTTGTGGGCGGAGAGCGGCCTGCACGCCATGACGCGGTTGCGCGACGAATATGCCCGCGTGCAGGTGGCGCGCACGGCGCAAGACCTGATCCGCACCTTGCCCGACACCGCAGACGAAACCGGAACGGTCGACGGTGGTGGCTGGCGTATCGACTGGCAACGCCGTGCTGATGCACAGGGGGTGCAGACGGGCTATCCCGCCGGATTTGGCGCGCATGACGTAGTGCTGATGCACTACTCGTACAAGGTTTATCGCGGCGGTGATGCCGTGGAGCGTGCATGGTTCGAAGACGCCGCCATGGTCGCCGTGCCGCGCATGGCGCGTACGTTCAAGTTGCCACAATGAAACTCCGCGCACAGTGTTACGGCGGTTTCACTCTCGTCGAAGTGTTGGTCGCGCTCGCCATCACTTCGCTGTTGATGAGCCTCTTGATGGGCGCCAATTTCTACATCTTGCAGATACAGGAAAAGCTCGCCGACGAGGTGCGGACCGGCGAGCAGGCTATGCGTGACCGTTTGTGGTTCAGGCACATCGTGGCCGGCCTGCAGCCGATGGATAAGGACTCTGCCGATGCCTTTGTCGGTAGCCCGGAGGCGTTTCGCGGGTGGGTGGCCCGGCCCCTGGAGGCGGGCATTCACGTCGCGCCGGCGCGTGTGGAACTGGCGTTGATCAAGGACGACGATGGTGTCGTGGCGTTGCGTTACACGGCCCACGGCGTACAGCACGATCTGGCGCGCTGGCCCGCATCGCGGGCACGCTTCACCTACCATTCGCGCGACGGCAAGATTCATGACACATGGACTGCTTTCAGCCAGCCGGTCGAACGCATACCCTCAGCCATCGGGGTCGTCATCGAGTCGAGCGACGGCGAACGCCCGCGCTGGTATGCGCGAGTGGACGCTCACCCCTGGCTGCTCACCGCCACGCCGCCGCCGATTCTCCGTGGTACGGGGGCTGCGCCGAGCAGCCTAGGGAAGACGGTGGGCACACCATGACGCGCCGCCGTTCCCTCTGCGGTGGCAGGCACGGCGCGCAAGGTTACGTGCTGATCTTGACCATCGCCACGCTGGCGATCCTGGCGCTCGCTGGCGCGTTCATCGGCGAGCGTGTATCGGTGGCCCTGAACCTGGCGCGCCTGGAGCAACAACTGCTGGAAGAAGAACGCGCCGCCCAGGACGTCCTGTCACGGGTTCAATACACGCTGGCGACGACACGGCGCACCGCGCTCGGGCTCGGCGCGGAACCTCAGGCCATCCGCCTCGACGGGCGCTGGTATGACGCCGGCGAAGGCATCGCGGTGTCGCTGCAGGATGCACGCGGCCTGCTCAATCTGCACACCGCGCCGCGCACCTGGCGCGAAGCCTTCCTGGCCAGCTATGGCTTGCCACCCGAAACCGTAGCGAGCTTGCTCGATACGTTGGACGATTACTCCGACAGTGATTCTCTGCGCCGCTTGCAAGGTGCCGAGGCCGAACACTATGCCGCCAAGGGTCTGGCGCCTCCGCGTAACCAGCCCTTGAGCTCGGTGCTCGAGCTCGCGCGTATAGCAGGCTGGCGCCAGCATGACGCATTGTGGAATGCCGATCGCATTACCGACGAAGTCGTGCTGACCGACAGCACCGCCGTCAACCCCGCTACCGCACATTGGCGCCTGCTTGTGGCTGCCATGGGCATGCCCGAAGCGCAAGCCAAAGCCTACGTGGAAACGCGCGCCAAAGACGACACTTCGCTGATGGCGCTCACGCAGCCCTACACCGGCCTGACCCGCGCTGCCGACCTGCTCGTGCTGCACCGGCCCGTGGTGTACCCTTCCGCCGCCACCGTCATCACCATTGCACGCATCGGCGGCACGCGCGCCTGGCGCGGCACCTTTACCCTTACTCCCGCCTCGCGCGACCACGCGTGGACCTTCACCGACTACCACAGTCTGAGCCTCACCCAACCTGTACCGCCCGATCCGCCAGCGCTGCCCGATATGTCGGCACGGGGCGTGAGTATCGACGATGAGCTGGCACGGCCTACGAAGGATTGGTGAAGGGCGCGCGCGGTGGACCAATCGTCAAAATACGTGAGCTGCAAGCTACTGTGATGGCGATGAACATCACATTGGCTTAGGCTGCACCCCCGTTGAGAGGGGCTTTTTCGGCACTAGCCAGAGCATGACCGGACGGCTATGTCTTTGATTGTTGCTGGGGTCGGGCTGCGTAACGACCGTTCCCGCCCCTGCGCAGCCGCTAGATCGGCTACCCTCAACGCCTTATCTCTGAAAGTGTTCCATGCATCCTATCCATGACGCGGACCCGCTCCTGCTGCTCGCCATCACTCTTGCCAGCAAACGCAAGCCTGCGGCGGTAGAAGACATCGCCATCGCGCTCGGCACGCTACAGCCCCACTTACCGGCCGAAGACAAGTTGCTGGGTGCGTTTGCGCGCCTGAGCAGCCATGGCCTGATTGTCGCCGGCGGCGACAGCTACGGCCTTAGCGCGGCTGGCGAGGCGCTCATGAAAAGTGTGCCAGCCAAGGGTGAGACGGCCGATCGCGCAGCCCAGGTCAAGCGTGCGTTGCTGACGTACGAGGCGGAGCCGGCGAATGCGGCCGTGCAGCCCGAGGCTGCCGCGCTGAGTGCGGCGCTGGAAGCCTGGCGTGCCTCTTTGCGGCCGCTCACCAAGAGCGAGCAGCTTGCGCAGCAGCGCCAAACGCGTACCGACGGGGAATGGACGCCGCGCAAGGCCGAAGGATGGCGTCCGTCGCGGCCGGGCAGCCCGCGCAGGTCGGCGGGGCCGGCGCGAGCCACCAGTGGTGGCTTCGGTAGCCCCAAACGCGGTGCGCGGGGGCGTTGAGTCGTATGAGTGACGCCCCGCACAGTTTCGACGCGCTCCCCCTCACGCCAGCGCTGAAGGCCACGCTGAAGCAACTCGACTACCTGGAGATGACGCCCATCCAGGCCGCCAGCCTGCCCCCCGCGTTGGCCGGGCAGGATCTCATTGCGCAGGCCAAGACGGGCAGCGGCAAGACCGCCGCCTTTGCGCTGCCGCTGCTGACGCGCCTGAACCCGCGCTGGTTTGCAGTGCAGGCGCTCGTGCTATGCCCCACGCGCGAATTGGCCGAACAGGTAACGCAGGAGATCCGCCGCCTGGCGCGCGGTCATGACAATATAAAGATCGTCACCTTGTGTGGCGGTACACCCGCTGGCCCGCAGCGAGCCAGCCTGGAGCACGGCGCCCACGTCGTCGTCGGCACGCCGGGCCGCATCATGGATCACCTCGAGCGCGGCAGCCTGCAGCTCGATGGGCTTCAGTTGCTTGTGCTGGACGAAGCAGACCGCATGCTCGACATGGGCTTTTTCGATGACATCGCCTATGTCGCCAGCCGGTGTCCAACGCGGCGCCAGACTTTGCTGTTCTCCGCCACGTACCCGGACGGCATTGCGCGGCTGGCGCAGCAGTTCCTGCGCGAGCCGCTGATGATCAAGCTCGAAGAAACACATAAGGCGGACAAAATCCGCCAGCGCTTCTACGAGGTTAAGCACGAGGAACGTCTGCAGGCCGTTGCCATCCTGCTGCGCCATTACCGTCCGGTCAGTGCATTGGCTTTCTGCAACACGCGTCAGCAATGCCGCGAACTACTCGACGTGTTGCAGGCACAGGGCATCGAAGCGCTGGCCTTGCATGGCGAACTGGAGCAGGTCGAGCGTGACCAGGTGCTGATCCGCTTCGCGCACCGCAGTTGCTCGGTGCTGGTCGCTACCGACGTGGCGGCACGTGGGCTCGACATCAAAGACCTCGAAATGGTCATCAACGTCGACATCACGCCGGACCCCGAGGTGCACGTGCACCGCGTCGGCCGCACGGGCCGTGCTGACCAGGACGGCTGGGCCTTGAGTCTCATGAGCACCTCCGACAAGCGCCGTATTGGCGCCATCGCCGCCGCCTGCAGCATCGAGCCCGAATGGCATGATCTGGGTGCGTTGCTGGCGGCCGACGAAGCGCCGCTCGTGCCGCCAATGGTTACGCTGCAAATACTCGGCGGACGCAAGGACAAGATCCGCCCCGCAGACGTGCTCGGCGCGCTGACCGGTGAAGCCGGCTTCACGCGTGAGCAGATCGGCAAGATCAACATCACGGACCAGAGCAGCTACGTGGCCGTTGAGCGCAGCATCGCCGACGAAGCGGTGCGGCGGCTTTCGGGCGGCAAGCTCAAAGGCCGGGCAGTCAAGCTGCGCCGTTTTTAATCGTTGTGCGACGCCGCGTTTCGGCCCGTGCTGGTGCGGAGCCTGAAGGTGGCGATTGGTCAAATCCCGGCATGGTGGCCAATGCCGGGTACACTCCGCCTTTGCCTGTTCATCTGATCGCCTGCAATGCCTAGAGAAGTCCAAGAAAAACCCGTGCGTGCCGTCGTTGCCGCCGTGCAACTGCCCTCCGTCAGCGATCTCGAATTCGAGGCATCCCTGATGGAGTTGCGCGAGCTGGCCAAGACCCTGGGCCTGCAGGTCGTGCATACCTTTGTGCAGAAGCGCACCAGCTTCGATACCACCGGCTACCTTGGAGTGGGCAAGCGCGACGAAATCCGTCTGGCCATCAGCGGCAACGTGGGCTTCGACGAGATGGACGGTGCGCCGCTGGCGACCGAACCCGCAGACGACGATATCGAAGTGTTGCTCGTCGACCACGAGATATCGCCCACGCAGTTGCGCAACCTGGAGCTGGAAGTCGGCGTCGAGGTGATGGACCGCACCATGGTCATCCTCGAGATATTCCATCGCAACGCGCGCTCGCCGGCCGCCCGGGCACAGGTCGAGATGGCGCGCTTGAGCTATATGGCGCCGCGCTTGCGCGAAGCGGCCAAGGCGGCTGGGCCGCAGGGCCGGCAACGCAGCGGTGTAGGCGGGCGGGGGGCGGGCGAATCGGCCACCGAACTGGATCGCCGCAAGATCCGCGACCGCATGGCCGAGCTGCAGCAGGAAATCGAAGCCATGGGCGCCACGCGCGACACGCAGCGTGCCCGCCGGCAGAAGGCCCAGGGTGGCATCGCCACGGTCGCGCTGGTGGGCTACACCAACGCCGGCAAATCTACGTTGATGCGCGCGCTGACCGGTAGCGAAGTGCTGGTCGCCAACAAGCTCTTTGCCACGCTCGACACGACCGTGCGCGTGCTGCACCCGGAAAGCGTGCCCAAAGTGCTGGTCAGCGATACGGTGGGCTTCATCAAGAACCTGCCGCACGGCCTGGTTGCCTCGTTCAAATCGACACTGGACGAAGCGCTGGATGCCGAACTGTTGCTGCACGTGGTGGATGCCAGCGACCCCGGCTTCGAGCGTCAGCGCGAAGTGACCGATGTCGTGCTGTCCGAGATCGGCGCCGGCGAGGTGCCACGTCTCCGCGTCTTCAACAAGATCGACCACGTCGGTGATGAAGCCGCGCAGCTCGCCTGTGAAGCTGCGCTCAAGGAAAAATACCCGGACTGCGTAGTGATGAGCGCGCGCCGCCCCGAAGACGTGGCGCGCCTGCACGACATCATCGTCGCCTACTTCCAGCGCGATCTCGTCGAGACTGAGCTGTTTGTGCCGTGGTCGGCCCAGCAATGGCGCAAGGACATCTACGCCAGTTGCAACGTGCTGGAAGAACACGCCAGCGAAGAGGGCGCCACCTTCCGCGTACGCGGCGACGCTGAATCGCTCGAGCGCCTGCGCGCGGCAATAGCGCGACAGGTTTGAGCTGACGGAAAGGGGCTACTCAAGCAAGTAGCCCCGCCAGGCTGCGGATTGCTCCGTCCTGGTCGTGCGCCTCTGCTGCACGATGCGATCCGCACTCGTCATGCAATAAGTAATCGACCTCCCCAACATCGCTGGGCCGACTCCTCGGCAGACTGTTGGCGGCCCTTTGTGGCTGCCATATGGCCCTAGACGCCAGCCGTGATAATGCAAGTGGTGTTATGCCGAATCTGCCCGCAGGGGCAACGTTGATGGCGGTCATGTCACACGTGCGTAGACGGACGATTGGTATGGTGCACGCAGCGCATTCGTTTAGCCTCCTTATCCAGCCCCCGCGTTGAGAAGAGGGCTTATGAGCCTTGGAGAACAAGCGAATGAGCCAGGATCTATTTACGTGGAATGATGAGTTCAGCATCGGACTCCACGAGATTGACGAGCAGCACAAGGAACTTGTCAGGCTGTTGAACGAGCTGCATACCGCGATCATCGAGCACCACGCCACGGCGACATGCCGTGAAATCCTCGATTCACTGGCCAATTACACGCGCACCCATTTCGCAGTCGAAGAAAGCCTCATGCGGGTCGCTGGCTATCCGGAATTTGAAGCACACAAGCAGAGCCACGAAGATCTGATCGCCCAGGTTCAGGCCCTGCAAGAGAAACTCGATTCGGGGCAGGCGAAGATCACCTTCGAACTCATGCATTTCCTCAAGCAGTGGCTGATCCACCACATCAACGAGGCGGATCGTAGATTCGGCACCTACTTCCTCGCCGCAGGCGGGCTGGCAAAGGGATCTGCCCCCATGCAACAGGCGCTCAAGGAGCACAGAGTGTGGTGGAGGTTCTGGTGAGTCTGGAGATGGTTCGTTTTGGCTGATTTGATAGCGGCAGAAGTGAGTGCTGGGCTGAATCGCCCCGGCCTTCCTAGACACTTCACAGCCTTAAATGGGCTCAAGAATCGTTCGTGGGCCGCGCCCTACCGCCTGTGCTGCGACAGTGCATCGGGCAGATGCTGGTGCGCATGATTCCAAACTGCGATGAGCCGAATGAGCAATGCTAAGTTCGCACAACGATTGTCAAAATAACGGTTATTCCTGCACATCTTGTCATCGCGCGCCCCGACGCCCTGGTCTCACCCCTCGTAATGACGCGCGGTGTCATCGATTCTTGCACGCAGCGCCTCAAGACGCTTGAGGCTCCGCTGCGTATTCACGCCGCCAAGCACAGACAATCCTAGCGTGATGGTTTCCAGGCAGACGAAAGTGGGACCGTTGAGCGCCATTCCCAATTCGCCACCGCGAGGCAACACAATATGCTCGTCGGCGTGCTTGACGATAGGATTGTCTTCCCGGTTTGTCATTAAGAGAATAGCCACGGATTGCGACAGGGCTTCGCGCACGACGGCGAAGACCTCCGGGTAAGGGGTATCGTAGCAAATCAGCAGCAGGACATCGCCTTTACCGAAATCGAGCAAGTCGTCGGCCAGATTACGTCCTGTAGTGCCCAGCGCCAACACACTGCGCCCCTGACGCCGCATCTGAAATGCTGCGTGCTCGGCTACGCGGGCCGACGGGCCGATGCCATACAAGACAATGCGCTGCGCTGAATCGAGGGCCAGCACCATTTTCTCGGCCCGCTGCATGTTGGCGGGTTCTTCAAGCGAAGAAACGATTTCACAGGTACTGCGCAGGCTGGCCCGCATGGCAGCCACGGCATTCCTGTCGGTCGCAGAAAGCGTGAGTTCATAATCCCTCGCTGGCGTACCGGCGGACAATTCCTGCGCCATCACGCGCTTGAGTTCTGCCAACCCGGAATAGCCCAGCGCCTTGGCCGTGCGCACCACCGTAGCATCTGAGGTAGAGACAAGATTGCCCAACTCCGCCGCTGAAGACGCCAGCACGTTGACGGGATTGTTCGCCATGAACTGCGCCACGCGGATGATCGCTGGCGGAAGCTGACCGATCCGTGCGCGCACACGTAAAGAAAGATCGCTATCTGGCATGTCCGATCCACCTGATCATTGATAATTCAAGCTTGTTGATTTCTTGCCGCCGATGGACTGCGCACGCATGCCGCCACGAAAAGAGGCCGACGGCATCTTACCAGCCCGGCCGGTATCGTCCGGGCATGTCCTCTAGCCTGTCCAGCACGTAGTTCAGCGCGGCGAAGGTTGTCGGATAGACATGGAATCGCGACATGGAAATAAAGCGGCCATGACGGGCCGCAGGCAGTGCACCACGATAGCCGCCAGTGACGCGTTCCATCTCGGCCATCACGTTATCGAGCGTATCTCCTCTGCCGGCATTGTGTGTGGTGAACAGATAGTCGGCTGACAACTCGCCAAGGATCTCGGCACTGACGCTTACCTCTTCAAAGCCTTTAGGCACTTGCTCTGTCAGCGGCGTCGGCACGAACCCCAGATCGCGAAGCACGGTCGTCAAGGCGCCATAGTGACGAAATATACGAATCTGGCCGTTTTCCGCGTTGGGCTGCAACATGAGATACGTTGGCGGGGCATCGACTGACATCCGAAACAGATGTCGCAACGTCGCAATGCGGGTATCGTAGGCTGCCTTGAACGTATCGAAACGCTGAGCCTGGCCAATCCAGCCTGCCAGTTCGCGATAGTTGTCCAACGGCTCTCGCCCGTTGGCGGGGTTGAAGATCAGGGTCGGTGCTATCAGCGAGAGCTGATCGCGATAGGCTAATGTGTCGCCAAGATTTCCGATAATCAGATCAGGTTCCAGCTTTGCGATCTGTTCCATGTCCAGCATGCCGTGCACTGAAGCCATCGCCAGAGTATCGAAGCCCAGGCCATACAGCTCGTGCCCGCTGCGAATGCTGTAACGGGCATCGCGACCCAACCGGCCAGTCGATCCGATCAGGCCGCCTCCGAGCTCATGAACCATCACAGTGGCCGTCCAATCGTGCAACGAGACGATGCGCTGCGGGGCCGCCGGATAGGAAACGCGTTGACCGGAATGGTCGGTGACGGTACGGACTTCGCGAGCGTGCAGCGGCGCGCAAGCCAGCAACAGCAGTGACAACACAGAGCAGATCACAACATTCACGCGATTCCTCCGTAGCCCGAGGCTAAATTCGCGGGTCGCAAACGCGGGAGCACTCACGCCGGAGTGCGCCCGCTCGCAGCTCAGAACGTCCATCCAACCATCAACTGTGCGGTACGCGGCGCACCAGCCAGGATCTCACGGTCACTCTGCGTCGAAACGATGTACTTTTCATCGAACACGTTATTGACCACAAGTGAAATGTCCACGCCGTTCTGCATCGTATAACGCGCCATAGCATCGAACCGGTTGTAGCCATCCACTTCGAACGAATTGTTGAGATCGCCCTTGCGCGAACCGACATGCGTGACACCGCCGCCGAAGGTCAGCCCGCTGACTATTCCTTCTTGTATGGTGTAGGTGGTCCACAGGCTAGCGCTAAAACGTGGAACGCCATTGAGCCGATTACCCACAAGGTCGGCATTGTCCTTAGTGACCTTTGCGTCGACATAACCTGCCCCGGCATGCGCCTTCCAGCCAGGCAGAATTTGACCAACGATCTCCAGCTCTGCACCGCGCGAGCGTTGTTCTCCAGTCAACAACGAATAGTCGGCATTTGGGTTGGCCGGGTCACTGGTCGCAACGTTTTTCTTAGTAATCTGGAAGATCGCAAGATTGGCACTGAGTCGGTCGGGGATAGGCTCCCACTTCACGCCCAGCTCGTACTGAGTTCCTTCTTCGGGATCCAGGGACGCCCCGGTTTCGTCATGCCCGGTCTGCGGATGGAAACTTTGTGTCCAACTCCCGTACAGAGAAAGATCGGTGCGGGGCTGCCAGACCAGCCCGAAACGGCCAGTCATCGAATTATCAGTGCGAGCATCGACGCTTTCACCGACAGACGCATCACGCCGCATCCTGTATTCGTCCCAACGCACGCCAGCCAACATCTTCCATTGTTCGGAAAGCGAGATCTGATCCTGCAAATAAACCGCCCGGGTGTGCACCCGTTCGTCATAGACGCTGTTGGTTTTCGCAATTGGCCGGATAGCACCGTGCACAGGATTGAAGATGTCGATGGCGTCGATGTTCGCGCGCGCGCGTTCGAATTCCATTTGCGATCGCACGTACTGCATACCCGTAAGCAACTGGTGATCCACCCCTCCCGTATCGAAACGCCACAAGGCTTCCAAACGGAGGTCCTGCGTTTGAGTGTCCTCGACACGATCCGAGTAGCGGCGGCGCAGTGTACGCCCGTCGCCACGCAGGCCCTGATGATCGATGCCCGTATCTTTCACCCGGCCAAAATCGAAGCCGTAGCTCGTCCGTAACGTAAGCGCATCGGAAACGACGTGTTCGGCCTTGAACATCCCGCGGGTTTTCTCGCCGTCAACCATCGACCACGATTCTCCTAGCCAGCTGTCGTACGGGCGGAGCACTTCGCCCGTGGACGGCACCAGTACCAGCCCGCGGTCAAAAGGCTGCTCGACGGCGGTATGATCGAGAGAGAAACTCAAGCGGGTATCAGCGGTGGGATCCCACTCCAGCACGCCCCCGATATATTGCCGCTCGCTACCTGGTCGGCCGCGCACCCATCCATCCTCCTTTTGCGCGGCACCCGTGATACGGCCCCGCAGAGTGCCGTCTTCATTCAAGGCGCCGGTGGCCGATGCTTCTCCACGTTTCAAGCCATAGCTACCATAAGTGACTGAAGCGTCAAAGCCCCGCCGCGCTTCAGGGCGCCGAGTCACGATATTGATGATGCCGCCGGGCTCGGCGATACCATAGAGTACCGAGGCAGGGCCCTTCAGCACTTCCACTCTCTCGACACCAGCGAGGTCCTGCATCACTTCAGGCCGATCGGCCGTTGCGTTCAACTGCATGCCATCGATGGCATAACCGCCGGCGCGGAATCCACGCAGAATAAAAGTTTCGCTGCGATTGCCGGAGCTACCGTACTTGATAACGCCGGGAATACTTTCCAGGACCTCGCCGACCTCTCGCACCTGTCGATCACGGATTTCTTCCCGGCCAACAATGTTGATGGTTTGGGGTATGTCACGCAATTGCGTGTCAGTGAGCGTCGCGGAGCTGCTTGTACCTGCTTTGTAGTTTTCTATGGCAGGCAGCGTACCGGTCACCACGATGGGGGCCAGAACGCTCGGCGTGCTTGCCTCCGCTGGCGCCTCTGACGCATGCGCGACACTTGCGGCATGGATGGCAGAGAGGGACATAACGAATTTCAGTATGTGGGGTAGATGCCTGGCTGTCGGCATACTCTCGAATCCTATGTGGTTAGAGCGGAGGAAGGATTCATTGCGACCGAGCCGCTCTTTTTCCGAGTCGCGCAGATAGAATGAAAACCGGTGCGCCGACAACCGAGACCATAAGGCCAGCGGAGATGCTCACGGGGGAGAACATCCATCGACCCAGTGTGTCGGCCCAGAGCAGAATCGCCGCACCCGCAAGCATGGCTACCAGCAGTATTTCGGTGGGTCTGCCCCCGACAAGCGCGCGTGCAACGTAAGAAGACATCAGACCGATGAAAGCAATGGGGCCGCAGACGGCGACGACTGGCGCAGCAAGAGCCGTGGCGACCAATACATAAAAGATCGCCATGGCACGTGCCCGAACCCCGAGCGCCATCGCCGTCTCGCTGCCCAATGTCATTGGACGCAGGGCACGGCTGCTGAACAACAGCAGGGGAAGCAGTACGCAGAACCACTGTGCCAGCAGGCTCAGATCGCTCCCGTCTGCAGCGGCCAGCGTGCCGCGTGACCAGATCATCAGCTGTGCGAAGCTGGAGGGTGTGCCCGCAAGCACGATCATCTCGACCACCGCGCCGAGCACGATACTGATGCTCAGTCCGATCAGAATGCTGCCCCCACCGTCCATGAACCGATGACCCAGGCCGAGCACGACCAATGCAGTCGCCAAGGCGCCCGCCAGTGCAATCACGCTCAGCACGCTCGCTGGCATAACGCCGAGTAACAGGCCAGCCGCCAGCACCGCAACGGTCGCGCCGTCCGAGAGGCCGAGAATGCCGGGGTCAGCTAGCCCATTGCGCGAAACGACCTGTAGCAGGTAGCCCGAGGCGGCAATCATTGCTCCGGCGAGCACAGCCACCCCCACCCGCGGCAGGCGAAATTGCGTAAGCACGCTCGCCTGCCGACCCAGTTCATCGGTCGAAAGCACCATTGCCGACAGTACATCGGCCATGTCGACAGCCGCCCCTCCCATGCCCAGAGCGGTTACGCTGCTCCACAAGAGTCCGGCCAGCAGCGCCGGGGCGACGATGA
Organism: Rhodocyclaceae bacterium; assembly: GCA_047605765.1. Classification (GTDB taxonomy): domain Bacteria; phylum Pseudomonadota; class Gammaproteobacteria; order Burkholderiales; family Rhodocyclaceae; genus JBGVSA01. The sequence continues at coordinate 6,345 of JASGFB010000001.1, read as the reverse complement.
TGAAGCGGCGGCTGAAGGGCAGACTTACGCGATGGCCGATCCGCAGCACGAAGACCTTTTCCATCCTCATGACTTCCGCATCACCGACAGAAGCAGAACGAGAAAAATCACGCCGCCTGTCAGGCTCATGACCGTGCCGACATTCAGTACCCGCGGGGCCATCACCGTACGGGCCAATCCATCTGCGGCGGCCAGGATGCCTGCGCCACCGGTCAGGCACAGCCACAGCGGGCGCCTGCCGGTCTCACCAACCAGCAATCGGGCGACATGGGGCATGATGAGTCCGACAAATCCGATCGGCCCTACGATGGTCACCGCGCTGACAGTCAGCGCGATTGCAGTGAGAAGCGCGCCCCCGTAAATAACGGGTACGTTCGCCCCCAGTGCGCTGGCCTGCTCTTTGCCGAGAGACAACACGTCTACCGCCCGCGAACCAATTACAGCCGCGAGAAGGGCCGCAAGGCCAAGCGGCCCCATGGACGCGAGTTCCTGGTAATCGAAGTTGCCGATGTCGCCGACCAGCCACCCGATCAGATTGGCGAAACTATCCGGCTCCAGCGCAATGACGAAGGCCGTTGCGCTGGAAAAGAGCGTCCCCACCATGGCACCTGCCAGAACGATGGTCAGCCTCGCATCGCCCTGCCCCTGAAGCATTTGGCCCAGCAGAAATGTCAGCCCCATCGCGGTAAGGCCGCCGGCAAGTGCAGGCAGAAATAAGTCGGCGCCGTGCCAGCCGAGAAGGAAAACCGCCAGCACCACGAAATTGGTCGCTCCCGCATTGATGCCCAGCGTGGACGGCGATACCAGCCAGTTCTGCATGATCTTCTGCAACAAGAATCCCGCCACCCCTAGGGATGCGCCCGCGTAGAGCGCCACGGAAAGACGAGTCAAGCGTTGGTAGATCACGATCACGTGGTCGTAGTTGTCCGGATCGAAGCGCAAAAAAGCGCTGACCACCTGCGTCAACCCGATCGGGACCGCGCCCGAGGACAGATGAACAACGCACAACGCAGCAAGCACGAGGGTCGGCATGGCCAGCCAGAAGAGCGAAGCAGACCTCATCCCCGCGCGTCCTGGGGGATGTGCATCACCGCTCCATGGGCCTGGAAGGCGTACGTGCGCACGCCGAAGACGTTGAAGACGAGTTCCTCGGTCAGCACCGTCTCAGGGGGACCGATTCTCACCAGGCTCCCCCGGCGCATCACCGCCACGCGATCGGCGTACAGCGAGGCATGTGTGAAATCGTGCAGCACCGCGATCACTGTCTTACCGGCGCGCGCCTGCGCGCGGGCCCGCTCCAGCATGGCGTATTGATGTCGAAGATCGAGGTAAGTAGTGGGCTCATCCAGCAGCAGCACATCACTGTCCTGTGCCAGCGTCATAGCCATCCGGCAACGCTGCAGCTGACCGCCGGAAAGCTGGCCCACCCTGCGGCCTACCAACTCACCGACTTGCATTTGACTGATGGCCTCGGCAACCTGTTCGTCATCGGCAGCCGAGCGTCGGGACAAGAATCCCTGGTGAACGAAACGCCCCATCGCAATGAGATCTTGTACGGTCATCTCGGGCGGAGCATGATTGGCTTGCGTCAATAGCGCGACGCGGCGTGACAGCGCCTTGCGGCTCAGCTTACGCACATCATCGCCACCCACCTTGACCACGCCGCGCTCGGCGAGATTCAAGCCGACAATCAGCTTCAACGCGGTGCTTTTGCCGCAACCATTCGGCCCGACAATGGCCAGGAACTCTCCCGGACGGGCTTCGAGACTCAAGCCATCGAACACCGGCGCGGCTTTATAACGGAATGCAACGTTATCGAGCGAAACTCCCACCCCCGACATCGCCGATTTTCCGCCGGGCCGTAACAAACTCGCGCAGACGGCGGGCCGTTCTTCGAGAGGCGAATAGCAGAAAGGCAGCATGAAGTATCTGTAGCAAAAACTACGGCATAAGAGTTAATGAGAATCATTACTCTTTTGGCGCGGTCACTTGACCGTTCTCGATCGTGACCTTCCGCCGAGCATGGCCTCAACAATGGGGTTCAAATAAGGTTGTGACGTGCAAGCTAAAGTAAAGCAAGGCGTCGTCAACTAGACGTGTAGCATGTGCTACAGCCCTATTGTTAACAAGATTGATTTCTATTTTTGTTGATTTGCATCGAATTCTGATCCACGTGTAGAACACTTGCCTGCTCGGCAACGGTAATGCCCCCTAAGAGCCAGGAAAATCAGAAGTAGAATTTTCTCGTTGAGGGGTTCTACAGATGAAGCGATCGAAGTTCACGGATAGCCAGATCGTCGAGGCGATCAGGCGAGTTGAGGGTGGTTTGCCGGTGCCGGAGTTGTGCCGCGAACTGGGCATCAGCTCGGCGACGTTCTACAAGTGGCGGTCGAAATTCTGCTGACTGCCCACGAGACGATGCAAGCCTGTCCGCCATGACATCGCTTAACGGCCCGCCCCTGCCATGGCCAGGCAATCATGGTGCGGATAGCGGTGTCGCCAGCCAAGTAATCGCCGCTCGCCACAGATGCGATAAGTCGGGAAGGATTGATGAAGGCGCTGTCGGGGACTCGACGGTAGAGGGGCGCGCGGGCGATGGGAATCGAACCCACGGCTCTAGCTTGGGAAGGCACGTTACGATCTGTGACCGCATTCTGCGAGCACATAACGCAATCCGCGTCGGTCACGCAGTCAAGCAATCGAACGTCTTAACGCCGATGGGCTCACTCCTAGGCACGCCGGCGACAGCAGTCTGCATCGTGGCGTCGATGAGGGCGGCTCTTTCGGCAAGCTCTTGATCGGCCATTGCCGCCGTCCCCCACCTACGCGAACGGCGTGAGAAGTCCAGCATTACCCTCTGTTCATACGCCCACTGATCCAACGCCTGCGAAATAAATGGCGTGGGCTCCTCCTGTCTGAATGGAGCGTCGCGCGATGGCACACGGAGCGCGTCGCACTCGGCTGCCCAAATGGGTGTATTTCGATGCGATTACATCGTTTCTGTTAAAACCGCCAAATTTGATCGTTGGTCGTCGCGCCCGAAGGAGCCCGCCAGAACGATCGCCGACGGCGTCCCGACAGAATTACGAAACCGTGCATTGCTGGGAAGGCGGGGGCCTCTCCAGCCATTCACAATGCCGACGGCTGACCAGGTAAGCAGGCAGGTGCGAGCCGACTGCGCTGAGTGGCCGCACGGCGAACACACATGCCTCGATAACGAGCTGCGTCAGCCATGCAGTACCGCAGACGGCCGCTTGCATCATGCTGGCGGCGTCACCCATCACCCCGGGGGGCAACAGATCGGGGCATAACAAAATAGGGGAGATGCTTCACCATGTTTTCCATTCCGAGCCTGCGACTCGTCGCTGCCTGCGGCGTCGCAGTCGTCATGACTGGGTGTGCGACCTTTCACAATACCGAGCCGCCACCCGCCATCGCCAAGCCAGTGAGCATCACTTACGCCGAAGACGGGCTATCGGGCTTGACCGATATGCCACTTGGCGTGTTTCGCGTGCCCGACAGCGAAGTACTCATTACCGGTCACCAAACACCCGGCGTAGGCGGCATCATGTTCGGTGTGCTGGGGATGGTCGCAGGTGATGCAATCGATTCGGCGGCTGCCGACAACAAGACACGAGACGTGCAGACAGCGCTGCACTTTAAGGTGTCGACGATGGCAAAGGAAATCACTCAGCAACAGATTGCCTCCGCGGGTCTGAGCAATACGTTTCATGTGGACGACGGCGCTGCCAAGCACCACCTGAGAATCGTGAGTGCGATGGTTATGACCTATGTTTCAGACACAGAGGTCGTGCCGTATGTGGTCCTCAAGCCAAGCCTGCAGGATGCGCAGAAGACCGCGCTCTGGGGGACCCGTTATGTCGCTGCGCTGGGCGCTCCGCGCCCCATGGTCGGCGAAAATGCTTGGACCGCGGATGGCGGCAAGCCGCTGCGCGAAGCTGCCAGCGTGGCACTCACGCGCGTGGTCAAGGTTATGTTGCAGGACCTCGTGCAGCCCTACCCACGCGACGAAAAATCCTTGATTGTGGTGGAAACCGGCTATCCGTTCGCACGCATGCGCATGCAGGGCTTCGGCTTCAAGCTCTGGGAGGACGAGGAGACCGTCGGCTTCGTCCCCAAACTGGGTGATGTCATCGTCTTCACCGGCGTGCACGTTCTCGACAAGCGTTCAACCAAATCAGGGCCCGCGCCTGCCGGCGCCGACCCGTTGCTTAACCTGACACCGTCCCAGACGCAGTGGCCGGGCCAAGCATTCATCGCATCGCCGAAGCCCTTCATGAGCCAACCACCACAGCCCGCCACGCCGCCCTCTGCTCCGGCATCGACGCAAGCCCCGGCGACGACCACGACAGCCGCAACGCAATGATTGCGTAGCGTCTTCTCCCGCATGTGTCTTTGGCAGACGCATGCGGGCCGTAGGTGAGACGCCATTCGGAATGAATCGGCCGCAACGCCTGCTCAAGGTCCTTGCCCCCACGCTACGGTCGTCGAGGGCATGACTTTTTCCTCTGGCGATCATATGTTCAGCGCGGGCTTCATCCGCACGAGCCCTCAGGCGGGGAGGTCAGAGCCCCGTTCCTGCAGTCGCGAAGATGAAGCACTGCACTGATGGTGATCGGTCCCTTTTGGAATACGCGGATTTGGAATGCTGACGAGAATCTTTTCTATTGTGGTTTTTGTTTCCCTGTCGGGCTGTGCGTTTCACCAGAAGCCTTATGTGATGTATGACGGTAGCGTGCCGCTTTCTAATACCGCAGTTTTTGCTTCGTTCGATACGACGTCATCTACGCCCCATGATTCCCGCATTCAAACTGCCGACGGGAAAAAGACGTCCTGTATTCAAGTTGGTTGCCCTTACTGGGTTCGCGTTTTGCCCGGGCGGCATAGTTTTGATGTTCATTACATGTCACATATCGCGATGACGGGGCATCGCTTTGCAGACTTTCATGTGGTGGTTCCTGAAATGAAGCCGCGTCATGTGTATGTGACTCGATATCGAGAGATCGGCGAGCGCGTGAGTGTCGCAGTTGAGGATCTGGGGGAGAACCCGCAGTTTGGCGTCAGTCTTGGATTGAAAGGCCTGAACAACAATTACTATCCAGTCGAGTTCTAGCAGCGCTTGGCCTGTTCCAGAGAATCGCGAGGGCGCGATCTTGAAGGTACAGGCGTCAATCTGGGACGAGTGGTCTGGATGGGAGCACACGAAAACGTACATAGCGATGGGTTATCCGTCAAATTGCAACAGGCTCGATACGGGATTCACACCCCAAATTTGCCCAACCAACAAAAACAAAAACGAGTACGCATTGGACATAATCAAAACTGAGTTTTAACCGGGGGCGAATATGCCGAGAATCCTGGCAACAAAGGCCTCCGCTCGGGGACTTCGCGCTCACGCGCTACCCGTCTGGTCTACAAACGAAAAGCAGGAGGCGACATGAGCCAAGATGGTGAGAAGAAAAGCGATGGTCGGTGGTGGGAGTTTTATGTCGTTCGTTACTTTGTGGGAACCGCTCTTGGTGCCATCGTCATAATATTCCTGGCCACGGCTGAGAGCCCCTTCGGCGTAAACAAGGGAACCCTTGCCGACTTACTGAAACCACTGAAGCCTGACAAGTTTGAGGATGGATATTTGTGGTTGCTACTTACGCTAGGTATGACTTACTGCTACTTGGCTAGCGGTCCGGTCCTCGTTCTTCATGCCACTCGCGGCACATTACTGTCGACCATCGACCCAGTGAAGTGGAAACGAGTCGCAGCATTTGTAGCACTGCTATTGGTCGTCGCAGGCCCGCAGACTTGGAAGCTCTTCGAACTCCTCAGAATCACAGGCAACCCGTGGACCACATTGGATTTCTATATCGCCGCGCTGTTTGTGCTGCTGCCTTCTCTGCTGTTCGCCTTGCAAGTGGTCATGCTGTGGTTAGCCATAACCGGTCGCGAACCTGAGACATTTAAGTACTATGACAAGGTAGTTAAGAAGAGAGCTCGAGCCGCACGCGAAACCCAGGAATACGTTGAGTCATATAGACATTTGCGCGAGCACGGCAATGCATTTCTCATTGTACTTTTAGAGCTGCTGCTAGGAGGAGCTTTGTACTATTCGCCTTTCCGGTGGGGCTTAGTGCTGATGTTCTGGATTGCACCGGCTGCGCTGGTGTGGTTTGTGGCCACCTACCTTGAAAGCCGCGATTTCTGACCTACCAACCGGGTCCGACTACAAACAGCGCACGCGGACCATAAGCGCTTCGGTAATGCCCCCTAAAAACGGTAATGCCCCCTAAAAACCAGGGGAATCAGAAGTAGAATTTTCTCGTTGAGGAG